>NZ_JAMYQW010000014.1:0-143884 GCF_040321085.1 Mesorhizobium sp. M0522 | reverse complement strand
GCTCCGCTAAACACGGGGGGTGCGCGGCGGACACGCCGACGTCACCGCAATGCCACGCCATTTTGCAGAACTTGACGCACACAACTCGGCAGCCGGCCGGCTCTCGATCATGTGCAGGCTGCGCCAGCGGCCGAAGCGATAATAGGCCGCGGCCAACACGAGCGAGGTTATAGAGCCAGCCGGAAAGCTCCACCACAGAGCTTCCTCGCCGATCACGCTTCGGAAGAAATAGGCGAAGCTGGTGCGCACCAGCAGCACCGAGATCACCAGGATGATCAGCGGCGGCATCACCGCGCCGGTGGCACGCACGGTGGCGAAGAGCACGATGGTGATGCCGAACAGGATGAAGGACCACGACGCGATCTTGTTGATGTGAGTGGCGATCTCGATTGCTGCACTGTCGCTGCCAAGGAAGAGGCTGAGCACCGCGCGATCGAATACGAACAGCAGCGCGACGAGCATGCCGGTGAGCACAAGGTTGAAGCCGACGCCGGAGGCGGCGATGCGTCCAATCCGGTCCCAGCGCCTGGCGCCGACATTTTGCGCCGCCATGGACGACACCGCGGCGCCGATGGCGAGCGCCGGCATCTGGATATAGGTCCAGAGCTGTGCGGCTATGCCGTAGGCAGCCGCGACCTGCGAGCCGTACGAGTTGACCATGCCCATCACCGTCAGCGCCGCGGCCGAAACGACGATCATCTGCAGGCCCATCGGCACGCCCTTGAAGACGACAATGCGCAGCAGCGCCGGGTCCGGCCGCAGCAGAACGAGATTGGCGCCGGCCAGCCGCAGCGGGTGCTTGCGCGCATAAAGCACGATCAGGATGGCAACCACGCTTACCGTCTGGCCGATCAGCGTCGACGCGGCCGAGCCGGCGATGCCGAGTTCGGGGAACGGGCCGATGCCGAGGATGAGCAACGGGTTCAAAACGACGTCGAGCACGACGGCCAGCGCCATGAACAGGAAAGGCGTGCGCGAATCGCCGGCGCCGCGTAGCACCGTCATGACGAAGGACAGCAGGTTCATCATCGGCACGGCGAGGAAGATGATGCGCAGATAGGAGCGCGCCAGCGGCAACGCATCGGCCGGCGTGCCGAGCGCATCGAGGATCGCATCGACCCAGATCCAGCCGCAGACCGCGAACACCACCGAGACGAGGAAGAAGAAGGTGGCGCTGGTTCCGACGATGCGCCGGGCTTCGGGCAGGTCACGAGCGCCGACGGATTGTGCGACCAGGATGGTCGCCGCCATGCCGATGCCGAAGACGGTGCCGAGGATGAGAAACAGCACGAGGTTGGCATTGGACGTGGCGGTCAGCGCCGCTTCACCGAGGAAACGGCCGACCCACACGGCATTTATCGAGCCGTTGAGCGACTGCAGCACATTGGAGCCGAGCACCGGCAGGGCAAACAGCAAAAGGGTGCGCGGGATAGGCCCACTGGTGAGGTCGCCGGTCTGCCGGCGCGGGGGCATGTTGTCGTCCATGGCAGGCAACTCGGCGAAGGCTTGTCTGAGTCCGCAATGATTGCCGATTTAACGGGAGAGGTCGATGCGGCGCTGTAAATTCCGCCTGGCGTGCCTTGATCTAAGCATTTCTCAAACCTTTCGGAATCGTATATTGATCCCGCACGCGTGGGGCCGCATTTTCCTGGATCTCATCGGTAAGCCGGGGGGCTCATGTCCGATATTCCGTTGTTTTTTGAGCGCCTGAACCGGCGCGCCTTTCTTGGTGCATCCGCTCTGGGCGCGGCCTCCGTGGCTCTTTCGTCGTGCACCACGACGGACGTGGCGGCGCCGCCGGTGCCCGCGGCACCAAGCGATCCGGCTCTCGGCGATGCCGCAAGCATGTATGCCGCGCGCATCGACGAGGGCTATCAACTGCCGGCAATTCCGGTAGCCAAGGTCGATCCGAAATTCGTGCGTCAAATCGTGGCCGACCCGACTGGAGAAAAACCCGGCACGATCGTCGTCGATACTTCCGAGCACTTCCTCTATCTGGTGCGCGACGGCGGCAAGGCAATTCGCTATGGCGTCAGCCTCGGCAAGGCCGGTTTCGGATGGACCGGCAGCGCCGTGGTTCAGGCGAGAAAGAAGTGGCCGGTCTGGACGCCGCCGCCGGAAATGATCCAACGCCGGCCGGAACTGGCGAAATACAAGGACGGCATGCCGCCCGGCCCGCAGAGCCCGCTTGGTGCCCGCGCGCTGTATTTCTTCCGTGACGGCAAGGACACGATGTACAGGCTGCACGGCACGCCGGAGTGGGATTCCATCGGGAAGAACGCTTCCTCCGGCTGTGTGCGCTTCATGAATCAGGACATTATCGACCTCTACAGCCGCGTCGATGGCGTCGTGCCGGTCTTCGTGCGCCCGAACCTGTCGGCCGCCGGGAAGATCGCCGCCGTGTCAAACAGGACGGCCGAGCCGATCGATGCAGGCGTGCCAAGGGACGCGGAGATGTTGAGGTAAGTGCCTTCGACTGGATCGTCAGTCGCAGGTTTTGCGATGCTTAGGACACCGTCTTTTCGCGGGCGAGCCGCAACTGAAGGGGCACGACCGTTCAATCGCGCCAGCTCAGGCGGACGCGTTCGGCGCCTCCGCCTGTATGGCTGCCGCTACTTCCCGGTGAGGCCTGGGAGCGTGACCTGATAGACCAGGAACATGGTGTCGACATCGGCGCCATCCTCGGCCTTGTAGGCCGCGCCGACCTGGAAGCCGTCCTGCGTGAGGAAGTCATTGTCATTGGCGACGAACAGGAAATAGTCGTCGGGCAGCTTTGGATCGAGGACGCTCACCACCGACATCGCCTCCCATTTCTCCGAAAGGTTGTTGCGGTCGTTGGGCGCGCCATTGTGCAACCCGAAGCGGCCGAGCTCGCTCTTGTCGTTGATGTCGATGAACGGCGTCAGCTTGGCCGGCGTCACCGATGGATCGAGCTCACCCTTGGGCGCCAGCGGCTTGTCCTTGTCGAACTCTGTGCCGGCGATGTCGGTTGCCGCCGACACATCGAGGACGCTGATCTCGCGATGGAGCGAGGTGTCGCCCTTCAGCCCCTGGCCGTTGCCGCTGTCGCGCGCCAGCATCAGGAAGGTCTTGTCCGACAGCGCCACGATTTCACTCTGCGCGGCGATCTTGGTTTTGCCCTTGGCATCGGTGAACACCGGCAGCGGCACGACATATTCATGCGCGAGCTTGAGCTGGCCGGGATCCGAGGCATCGTAGACCAGCACGCGCGTGTTCTGGCGCGTCGAGGCGGAATCGCCGCCATCCTGCCTTGGGGCCGACTGCAGCACGGCAATCAGGAACTTCCCGTCCGGCGTCAGCGCCATGCCTTCGAGGCCCTGGTTGTTCTGACGGCCGGTTTCGGGATCCTTCGGATCTGGGTCTGCCGCGCCAGGTCCCGGATTGTTGGAAGCAAAGTTTGGCGTCCCGTGACGCATCGGGACAAGCGCCGCCGGCGGCTGCGTTGCCGACATCAGACGCCCATCGGCGGAGAAGCGGTAGATGTTCGGACCGTATTCGTCCGAGATGAACATCGTGCCGTCGGGCAGCCGTGCGATCGCTTCGTTATCGAGCGCGAGCTTGCCGTTGGCTTCGGGCAGGATCGGCATGTCGTCGGTCGCGGCACGCACGCCGTTGAGCGGATCGAGCCCGGTTGCGTCGGCGCCCTTGTCGTCGGTCAAAAGCATGGTGTCGGCAAGCGTCGCCCTGAGGCCCGACTGTTCCTGGCCGGCGGCTGGCACTGCACCCGGCGTGATCGGAGCGAACTCGATGGCAATCGTGTTGAGGCGCGGCCGGTAGTCGGTAGTACCGACGACATTGTAGCCGCGATCCGGCAACAGCCACAACGAGCCCTTGTAGCCGTCGGCGCCATGCGTCCAGCCGGCAGCATCGATCGACATGCCTGAGCCGGAGCCAAACGTCTCGCCGAACTTGTCCTTCTGGCTGGCCGGGATGCGGCCGACGCCGACCAGGCCCTTGTTGACGAAGCTGACGCCGCCGACGGTCGCGGAGTTTTCTGCCAGGGCCGGAGTCAAGGCGGTGAACATCGCCAGCGCGACAGCGAGGGACGCGGTTCGGTGCAGGTTTTTCATGGATATCCTCTTTGAGACAAAGCTGCCGGGGCCCGAAAAAGCGCCGCGTCGCATCGAGGATGCCGCGAAAGCCTTCGGAGAAGCGATCTAGGACGCGAACATGATACTTGCGTGACAGTGCCGCGCTTGCTTTGACCCTTGTGGTCGCAACTGGCCTGGACATGCGAATCCGTCGCCGCCGAGAGTGCAATTAACAACTTTACAAATTATCGTTCTTATGTGAAGTTATGACGATGAAAGGCCACCGATGACAGTCTGTCGTTTCGCCACCCGCCTCAATTCCTTTGCCTCGCGGCCACAGGCCGAGTGGCCCGATCTTGTCGGCAAACCGTCCATGCTGCAAATGGCGGCACGTGCGGCGAAGGTTGCGGAGTTGACCGATCTCGACCTCAACTTTCCCGACCATGTCGATGAAAAGCCTGCGGAAATGGCGCGCAAACTCCGCGATCTCGGGCTTTCCATCAATGGTTTCGCCATGCGCTACTACTCCAACCCGGCCTTCAAGCTCGGCGCCTTCACCAATCCGGATCCGGCCGTTCGCCGCGAGGCCATCGACATGACCAAGGCCGGGATCGACGCCGCGCGCGAGGCTGGCGCCAGCCTGATGACGCTGTGGCTCGGGCAGGATGGCTTCGATTATGCTTTCCAGGCCGATTATGCGACGCTCTGGCAACACGAAATCGATGGAATTCGTGAAGTTGCGGCGCATGACCCCGATTGCCAGATCAGCCTTGAATACAAACCCAACGAGCCGCGCTCCTACAGCCTGATGCCCGATGCGGCGACGACGTTGCTGGCGATCCGCGAGATCGGCCTGCCCAATCTCGGCGTGACGCTCGATTTCGCCCATGTGCTCTACGCCGACGAGCAGCCGGCTTTCGCCGCTGCGCTCGTGGCACGGCACAGCAAGCTGCTCGGCGTGCACCTCAACGATGGCTATGCCAAGCGCGACGACGGCTTGATGGTCGGGGCCGTGCATACGCTGCAGACGATCGAGCTGCTGCGCCAGATCCGCCGCAACGGCTACGCCGGCGCCATCTACTTCGACACGTTTCCCGATATGACCGGGCTCGACCCGGTCCACGAATGCGAAGTCAACATCGCGACTGTCAAGCGCATGCTGCGCGTCGTCGATCGGCTGGACGGGGACAACCGCATGTTAGCCGCCGTCGACCGTCAGGACGCGATCGCGTCGCAAGCCATTATCCAGGAAGCCATGCTCGGCCCGGACAGCTGAGGCCCGGCCGCATATTCCGTTCAACAAGGGAGGAAGGACCATGAAATTTCTGCTTGCCACCGCTACCGCTGGCCTGATGGCGCTGTCCATCGGCTCGGTGTTTTCCGCAGACCTCGCGCCGCTCAATTCCGACACCGAGAAGGATCGCATCGACTGGTCGCAGCTCGAGGCCAAGTTCGGGGCCTTCCCCAAGCTGCCCGAGGGTACCAAGGCGGGTGCGGTCTCCAAGACGCTGACCAATGAATACTGGCGCTCGCTGGGAGAGGGCTACAAGTCGTTCGGCGACCGCACCGGCGTGCCCGTCGTCTACCAGGCGGCGCAGAGCGAGGGCGACCAGCTCGGCCAGCTCACCATCGCCGAAGGCCTGGTCACGCAAGGCTACAACGTGCTGCTCGTTTCGCCGCAGACCGACTCCAACCTGCAGCCGATCATGGAACAGGCCAAGGCAGCCAATGTGCCGGTGGTCAACGTCAACGACGCGGTCATCCCGCAGGCCGAGCACTATGTCGGCAATGTCCAGCGCGACAACGGCGTGCGCGTCGCCAAATGGTTCATCAAGAACCGGCCGGATGGCGGCAAGGTCGCCATCGTCGAAGGCCAGGCCGGCGTCTACGCCGCCGTCCAGCGCACCGACGGCTTCAAGACCACCATCACCGAAGCCGGCAAGTTCGACGTCGTCGCCAGCGTCCCCGGTAACTGGGATCGCCAGACCTCCTACGACGCGGCCACCAACATCCTGCAGCAGCACCCCGATCTGATCGGCTTCTATGCCAACAATGACGGCATGGCGCTGGGCATCGTCGAAGCGGTCAAGGCCGCCGGCCTAAAGGACAAGGTCGCCGTGTTCGGCACCGACGGGATTTCCGACGCCTACGCCTCGATCCGCGCCGGCGAGCTGACCGGCACCGTCGATTCGTTCCCGGTGCTGACCGGCGAGGTGGCGCTGGAATCGGCGCTGCGACTGGTGGCCGGGCAGAAGCTGCCGCGCGTCGTCGCCACGCCGCAGGCGCTGATCACCAAGGACAATGCCGACCGCTACTCCGGCGCCGGCGACGCCGTGCGCAAGGCGCTGCTCGAGGACGCGGCAGCGGGCCAGTAGAGCAGGGCCGGCGGGTGCCGGCCTTGGGTCGGCACCTTGCCTGGAGAACCGAAGCAATGTCAGTCATCTCCCGGCTGCAATTCGAGGGCATTTCCAAGGTGTTTCCGGCCGTGCGGGCGCTGAGCGATGTGTCCTTTTCGGTCGGCGCCGGCGAGATCCATGGCCTGCTCGGTGAAAACGGCGCCGGCAAATCGACGCTGCTGCGCATCCTGTCAGGCGTCTACCGGCCGACGGCGGGAAGCGTGCTGATCGACGGCAAACCGGTGACGCTGAACAACCCGGTCGCGGCGCGCGCCGCCGGCGTGGCGATGATCCATCAGGAATTACAGCAGGTGCCACGCCTCAGCGTCGCCCAGAACATGTTTCTCGGCCATCCGTTGACGCGCGGCGGCGTCTTCGTCGCACGGCGCGAGCAGGAAAGCCGCGCTGCGGAAGCCCTGGCCGCCATCGACCCGACCATCGATCCGGCAGCCCCGCTTGGCAGCCTGAAGGTGGCGCAGCGGCAGATCGTCGAGATCGCCCGGGCGCTGCTCGACCGCGCCAGGATCGTGGCGATGGACGAGCCGACGTCGAGCCTCACGCCGAGCGAGTTCGAACGGCTGGCGGAAGTCATTGCCGGTCTGGCACGCGACGGTGTCGCCGTCGTTTATGTCTCGCACAAGCTGGACGAGGTGTTCGGCATCTGCGAGCGCGCCACTGTCATGCGCGACGGCGTTGTGGTCGAAACCGTCGATCTCGCGCAGATGTCGGAAAAGGCCGTCGTTTCGATGATGGTCGGCCGCGAGCTTGCCCAGGAACAACACCGCTCGCATGCTTCCCCCGAGATCAGGCTGAGCGTGCGTGGCCTCGCCTCGGCAACCAAGGTCCGTGACGTTTCGTTCGACCTGCATCGCGGCGAGGTGTTGGGCATTGCCGGCCTGGTCGGGTCCGGCCGCACCGAACTGCTGCGGCTGCTGGCCGGCGCCGACCGGGCCTCATCAGGCGCAATAGAGATCGACGGCAAGGCGGTAAAGCTTTCCAGTCCGCGCGACGCGATCGCGGCCGGCATCGGCCTGGTGCCGGAGGAGCGCAAGCGCGAAGGCATCGTGCCGTTGCGGTCGATCTCCAGCAACATGGCGCTGGCCTCGATGGGCGTGTTCGCGCCGCGCGTCCTCATCGACCATCGCCGGCTGAAGCGCGTGACAGCCGAGAAGATGAAGCGGGTCAATCTCAGGCCGTTCCTGCTCGACCGGCCGATCCGCCTGTTCAGCGGCGGCAACCAGCAGAAAGCGATCATCGGCCGCTGGCTGGCGGCGGGAACGCGGATCCTTCTGTTCGACGAGCCGACGCGCGGCATCGATGTCGGCGCCAAGGCGGAGATCTACCACCTGATCGAGGAACTCGCCGCCGAAGGCCATTCGGTAATCGTC
Source organism: Mesorhizobium sp. M0522 (assembly GCF_040321085.1). Lineage (NCBI taxonomy): Bacteria > Pseudomonadati > Pseudomonadota > Alphaproteobacteria > Hyphomicrobiales > Phyllobacteriaceae > Mesorhizobium > Mesorhizobium sp. M0522. The sequence continues at coordinate 136,048 of NZ_JAMYQW010000014.1, read as the reverse complement.
GTGTCGTCCGAACTCCCCGAGGTGATCCGGCTCGCCGACCGCGTGCTGGTCATGCGCGACGGCACGGTCGCCGCCGAACTGGGCCGCGCAAGTCTCAGCGAACAGGCGATCGCCGCGCACGCCATACCCCAAACGGAGATTGAGGCCGGCAAGGCGCAAGGCCGTCGGGCCGGTGCATAACGGACAGGACCAGCGGATGACCGATATAACCCAACACACAGCAGCGCGCCCAAGGGCAGATTTCCTGCACCGGTTTTCCGTGCGCGACGCCGGCACGCTGATCGGACTGGTGGTGATCCTCGCCGTCTTCGGTGCACTGGTCCCCGGCTTCTTTGCCGAGCGTAACCTGATCAACATCCTGCAGCAATCGAGCATCAATGCCTGCCTGGCGTTGGGCATGACGCTGGTCATCATCTCGGGCGGCATCGACCTGTCCGTCGGGCCGACGGCAGCCCTTTCGGCGGTCATCTCGGCCTCGATGCTGGTTGCCGGCGTGCCGTTTCCGCTGGCCATCGCCGCCGGCTTCGCCATCGGCCTCGCCTGCGGACTGCTCAACGGCGTGCTGGTTGCCTATGTCGGGCTGCAGCCCTTCATCGTCACGCTGGGAACGCTCAGCACCTACCGGGCGCTGGCGCTGATCTATACCGGCGGCAATCCGGTGCTCGGCCTGCCTGCCGGCTTCCGTGCCATCTTCAACGGCTCGCTGTTCGGATTGCCGTTGGCGGTCATCATCGTGGCCGTGGTCGCGCTGATTGCCTGGATCATCCTCAAGAAGACGCCGTTTGGCGAATATCTGCTCGCCGTCGGCGGCAATGAGGAGGCGGCCTACATAGCCGGCGTGCCGATCGCCCGCACCAAGATCGCCGCCTATATGATCTCGGGCCTGCTGGCAGCGCTTGCAGCGCAGATCCTGATCGGCCGGCTGGGTGCGGCCGAACCCATTCTCGGCAATCTCTGGGAGCTCGACGCCATAGCAGCGGCGGCGATCGGCGGTGCCTCGCTGATGGGCGGCAAGGGCAGCGTCGTCGGCACCATCCTGGGTGCCGTCATCCTTGGCAGCATGCGCAACGGCCTGACGCTGATGAACGTGCAGTCCTTCTATCAGCTCCTGGCAACTGGCCTTATAATCCTCGCCGCGATGCTTATCGATCGCGTGACGAGGGGACGTGGATGACCTTGACCGGGCTGGACCTGAAAGCGGTAGGACCGCGCATTCGCATGATGATGCCGCATCTGACGCCGCTCGAGGCGAAGGTGGTTGAAACCGTCTTCGGACGGCGCGGCTTCGACGAGACCATACCGCTCAAGCAGATCGCCGAGGAGGCCGGTGTGTCGGAGGCGATGGTGGTCAAGATCGCCAAGAAGCTCGGCTTCTCCGGCTATCGTGATTTCCGCACCGCGGTCTATGAATACAGCCGCCTGCCGACCGCCGAGATGCATCAGGAGCTGTCGGTGGACGACAGTTCGGCCGAGATCGTGCAGAAGGTGTTCCGCACCTCTATCCAGGCGCTGGAGGAGACGCTCGCCATCCTCGACATGGACGATTTCGACCGCGCCGCTGATCTTCTCTACCGCGCCAAGAACCGTGACTTCTATGGCGTTGGTGGCTCGGCGCAGATCGCGCGCGACGTCTCGCACAAATTCCTGCGCATCGGCATCCGCACGTCTGTCTACGATGATTCGCACATGATGCTGATGTCGGCCTCGCTGCTCGACACCGACGACATCGCGGTCGGCTTCTCGCATTCCGGCAACACCAGCGCCGTCATCGATGCCATCCATCTCGCCCGCAAGAGCGGCGCGCGCACGCTGGCCATCACCAACTACGACAACTCGCCGCTGGCCGCCGTCGCCGATATCGTGCTGTGCTCGACCGCGCAGGGCTCGCCGCTGATGGGCGAGAACGCGGCGGCGCGTATCGCCCAGCTCAACATTCTCGACGCGCTGTTCGTCGCGGTGGCGCAACGCGACTACCGGGCGGCGGAGCGTAATCTGGGCCGCACCATGTCGGCGGTGACGTCAAAGCGGAAAGACAAGGGCTCGTGAAAGTTTGGGGCTCGTGAAGGTTTGGGGCTGATGAAAGTTTGGGGCGCATGACAACCGCGCTGGTGACGGTGTTCGGCAGCCTGCATTACGACATCATGGTCGAGGCGCCTGACCGCCCGCGCAAGGGCGAAACCGTGACCGGCCATGCCTGGCAGCCGAAATGCGGCGGCAAGGGCGGGAACCAGGCTGTCTCGGCGGCACGGGCCGGCGTGCGCGCAGCGATGATCGGCGCGGTTGGCGATGACGATTTCGGCCGCGCGCTTCTCGACAATCTCGGCCGCTGCGGCGTCGACAGCCGCTTCGTACGGGTCGCGCCTGGCGCCGGCTCGGGCATGAGCGTGGCGATCTTCGACGACGGCGGCGACTATGGCGCGGTGATCGTCTCAGGCAGTAATCTCACCTTGGGTGAGAAGGACATCGCAGAGGCGGCAGAAATGATCGCGCACACTTCGGTGCTGCTGCTGCAGAACGAGGTGCCGGAACCCGCCAACATCGCTGCCGCGCGGGCGGTGAGGAGACATGGCGGCCGCGTCGTCCTCAATGCGGCACCCGCACGAAAACTGTCCGGCGAACTGATCGCACTCACCGATATCGTCATCGTCAATGCCATCGAGGCGGAGTTCCTGGCCGGCATTGCGGTCGTCGACACGCTCGAGGGTGCTGCGAAGGCGGCCGGCATGCTCGTCGGTTTCTATCCGGCTGCAATCGTCACGGCCGGCGGCGAGGGCGTTGCCTATTGCGACCGCGACGGCCAGGCATTCGCCTTGCCGGCGATGCCGGTGGAGGTGGTCAGCACCCACGGTGCCGGTGATGAATTCGTCGGCGCCTTTGCGGCGTGGCTTGCGCGTGGAGAGCCCGTCGAGGCGGCACTTGCCGCCGCCAATGCCGCCGCTGCCTCGCTGGTCGCAACGCCGGAGCGCGAGCGCGGGGGTCTTGATCAATCTGAGCCTGCTCAGTGACCGCCGCGATTCAATCGCTGTCGCGCGCGATCAGTTCCAGCGGCCAGACTTCACGGATGATGCGGGCGCCTTCGTCGCCGGCGTAAGCCGGGATCGATGCCAGCAGCATTTCGGCCAACCGCTCGCCCATCGGCTCAAGCGCCGGGCGGAAGCCGGTCAGCGCCGGCGAAAAATAGCGGCAGAGCGGGGTGTCGACGATGACGATCACCGCGATGTCGTGGCCGGGCTTGATGCCCGCCTCGGCCAAAGCCTTGCAGCCGCCAAGCGCCATCGCGTCGTTGTTGAAGATGATGGCGGTCGGCGGGTCCTTGGAGCGCATGACCTTCGGCGTCACCGCGTAGCCGCCGGCCTCGTTGATGAAGCCGTCGGCGATCAACTCGGGGTCGAATTCGATGCCGTGCCGCCGCAACGCCTTGCGATAGCCGGCGAGGAACAGATAGCCGAAATTGAGGTCGAGCGACGGGCGGATGGCGGCGATGCGGCGGTGACCGCGCGCGACGAGACGATCGACCGCGTCTGCTCCGGCTTTTTCGAAGTCGAGGTCGAGCGAGGGGTAGGCATCGCCGCCGGAGCGGCTGCGGCCGAGCGTCGCGAACGGGAAACCGGCCTGGGTCAAATAGTCGATGCGCTCGTCTTCGCGCCGCGTCCAGGCCAGCACCACGGCATCCGCCCTGCGGGTCTCGACGACACGGCGCAGGCGCTCCTGCTGATAGTCGCCCGGCGCGCCCATCACTACGATCAGGTCGAGGCCGCTTTCGGCGAGCTTGGCCTGCAACCCGGTCAGGAACGGAATGAAGAACGGCTCGCCATATTCCTGGTCGCCCGGATGAGGCTGCAGCATGAAGGCGATCGAATGGGTGGCGCCGCGCTGCAGGCTGCGGCCGGACTGGTTCGGCGAATAATTCAGCTTCTTGGCCGCATCGAGCACGCGCTGGCGTGTATCGGCATTGACGTCGGCGCGGCCGTTGAGCGCGCGCGACACCGTGCCGATCGAAATATTCAGGTGACGTGCAAGGTCGTGAATACTGGACGCCAAAGGACAGTTCTCCCCCTTGCTTGGCTAGCACCGGCTGCTCTCCGGGCCAAGCCGACGCCACGATTTTTCACAGCCGGCCGATTGACATTCTACGCCATCGGGTGTGTTCTCGTAAACGTTTACGGAAGAACGTTTGCGGCCCTGCCGTGAACGCCGTGACGATCGGTCTGGAGGGGCCGAGAGGGAGGAGTGCTGGATGATCAATGTCGTCCTGGTCGGCTGCGGCGCGATGAGCAAAGCCTGGCTCGATGCGGCCAGGCAGATCGACGGGCTCGCCATTGTCGGCCTGGTTGATCTCGACGCCGAAAGGGCGCGGGCAAGGGCGCGCGAATACGAGCTTTCCGGCGCCGTCATCGGAACCGACCTCGACGCCGTGCTCGACCAGACCAGGCCCGACGCGGTATTCGACGTCGTGGTTCCCGCCGCCCGCCGCGAGGTCGCGCTTTCCGCCTTTGCCCACCATTGCCATCTCTTGACCGAAAAGCCGCTGGCCGACAGCCCGGACAATGCGCGTGCCATTGTCGAGGCGGCCCGCAGCGCCGGCCGCATCCATGCCGTCGTGCAGAACCGCCGCTATGTCGCCAACGTCAGGCGCATCCGGCGCTTTCTCGATTCCGGCGCCATTGGTGCGCCAACCAGCATCCACGCCGATTTCTTCGTTGCGCCGCATTTCGGCGGTTTTCGCGAAGAGATGCGCCATGTGCTGCTGCTCGATATGGCGATCCACACATTCGATGCAGCCCGCTACATGGTGGCCGGCGAACCGGCCGGCGTCTATTGCCAGGAGTGGGAGCCGGCCAACTCCTGGTATCGGCAAGGGTCGTCGGCAACCGCAAGCTTCGACCTCGGCGGCGGCAAGCTGTTCACCTATGCCGGCAGCTGGTGCGCGGCCGGCTTCCGTACCAGCTGGGACAGTACATGGCGGATCGTCGCCGAGCGCGGCAGCATTGTCTGGGACGGCGCGGACGGGTTGAAGGCGGAAGTCGTGCGGCCGGTCCGTGAAGGCCTGTTCGACCGCACCGAACCGATAGCCGTGCCGCCGCTCGACCCGGCAGATCGCGTCGGCGGCCATCTCGGCATCATCCAGGATTTCGTCCGCGCCGCCGAGACCGGCACCGCGCCGGAGACGCGCGGCGCCGACAACATCAAGAGCCTGGCCATGGTTTTCGCTGCGATCGAGAGCGCCGAAACCGGGCGCCGGGTCGCCATCGCTGCACAGGAAGGATCATGATGCCAAACCCGCTGCTCGACATCAGGATCGGCACCATGGTGCGGGCCAATCTGGACGACCCGGCCGCCTATGTCAGGCAGATCCTGCCGCTCGGCTTCGAGAGCATCCAGCCGTTCTTCTGGCAGACGCTGGGCGGCAAGGACATTCCACGGCTGGCGGGCGAGATCCGCGAGGCGATCGGCGATGCCGATGTCGTCGTCTCGTCGATCGGCGTGTTCGGCAATCCGCTGGAGAGCGGCGAAGTCGATCGCGGCGTGCTCCAGGCGTGGGAAACGATCATCGACAACGCGCATCTGTTCGGCACCAATGTGGTCAGCGGCTTCACCGGCCGCATTCGCGGCAAGCCGCTGCCCGACAGCCTGCCGCGCTTCCGCGAGGTCTGGGGGAAGCTGGCAAAGCGGGCCGCCGACAAGGGCGTGCGCATCGCCTTCGAGAACTGCGCCATGGACGGCAACTGGGCCAGCGGCGACTGGAACATCGCCCACAATCCGGACGCCTGGGAGCTGATGTTCAACGAATTGCCGGACGACAATCTCGGCCTGGAGTGGGAGCCCTGCCACCAGCTGGTCTATCTGATCGATCCGATCCCGCAGATCCGCAAATGGGCGCCGCGCATCTTCCACGTCCACGGCAAGGACGCGACGGTGCGCTGGGACGTGATCCGCGAACATGGCGTGTTCGGCCGCCTGCCGTTCGTTCAGATGCGCACCCCTGGCTTCGGCGATAGCGACTGGACGCGGGTGATCAGCGAGCTGCGGCTGGCCGGCTACAAGGGCGCCATCGACATCGAGGGCTGGCACGACCCGGTCTACCGCGGCGATCTCGAGATCACCGGCCAGGCGCGGGCACTGGATTATCTCCAACAATGCCGGGGAGGCGCGAGCTATCTGCCGAACCCGGTGTGAGGCCAATGCATGTCGCGCAAAAGTGCGCAGCGGTTTTGCGATAACGACATGCATAAAACAGGATCTTAAAGCGCGTCGCATGAATCCGTTCAAACGCGACGCGCTCTAAGCCGGCGGGAGGTGCCGGCCAGCGAAAGATTGCGGCGCAATGCCGAAGCGATCGTCAAAACCCCTCGGCTAGCGAGGGAACAAAGGGAGGATAAGTACATGAGCATTACGATGAGAAGGACAGTTCTGCGCTCGACCGTCGCGGCGGCCGCGATGGCGCTCGCCGCCGCACTCTCGACCTTGCCGGCGCAGGCGCTCGATGCCCAGTGGTGCAAGGATGTCCATATCCGTTTCTTCGTCGGCGGGGCGGAGGGCGATGCCTTCGGCACCATCGTCTATAATGGCGCGAAGCAGGCGGCGGCCGATCTCGGGCCGAAGGTCGACTACATCTTTTCCCAGTGGGATGTCGAGAAGATGGTGCAGCAATTGCGCGAGGCTGTCGCGGTCAAGCCCCAAGGCATCGCCATGATGGGCCACCCGGGCGACGCTTCGATCATGCCGCTGGCCGAACAGGCGCACAAGGACGGCATCAAGATGATGTACCAGAACGTGCCGGTGCCGACGGTCACGGCGGCGTTCGGCGGCGGCTATGTCGGTGCCCAGCAGGAGCAGCAGGGCCGCGCGCTTGGCGCCGAGGCGGTCAAGCTGGCCGGGCTCAAGGCCGGCGACAAGGCAATCATGATCGGCCCGTTCGAGAACGAGAGCCGCGGCGCGCGAGAACGCGGCACTGTCGCTGCCCTCAAGGAAGCGGGCGTCGAGGTCATACAACTCTCCTCGCCACCGAGCGGCGAATGGGCTTCCGACCCAAATCTGGCCCTTCCGGTGATCACCGCGGCACTGCTCAACAATCCCGACGTCAAGGCGGTTGGCTATCCCGGCGGACAGATGCTGGGCAACGTCCCGACTTACATGCAGGCGGCGGGCAGGAAGCCGGGCGATATCTTCAACTTCGGCTTCGACACCAGCCCGCAGATCGTCGAGGGCTTCAAGGGCGGCTGGGTGCAGCTGACGGCCGACCAGCAGCCGTTCCTGCAAGGCTATCTGCCGATCCTCAGCCTCTGCCAGCAGGTAGTGCTCGGCCTTGCGCCGATGAATGTCGATACCGGCGCCGGCTTCGTCACGCCGCAGAATTACGAGATCGTCGCCGAGCTCGCCAAGCAGGCGCTGCGCTGACCTCCCAAGCCGTCGGCCGGGATCGAGCCCGGCTGGCGGGACCGCCGGCGAAAAGGCCGGCACGCGACATCAAGCGAGGATCGCCATGGCCGAACGCATCATCGAACTGCGCGACATCAGCAAGTCCTACGGCCAGGTCTATGCGCTGGGCGGGGTCAATCTCAGCGTCGATCGCGGCGAGGTGGTCGGTCTGATCGGCGACAATGGCGCCGGCAAGTCGACGCTGATCAAGATCCTGTCCGGCGTGGTCAAACCGACCAGCGGCGAGATTCTCGTCCGCGGCAAGCCGGTGACCGGATGGAGCCCTGCGCGCTCGCGCGACGCCGGCATCGAAACGGTGTTCCAGGACCGGGCGCTCGCCGTGCAGCAGACGATCGTGCGCAATATCTTCATGGGCCGCGAGCTCACCGGCTGGCTTGGCTGGCTGAAGGTCAACAAGGAGATTGCGGAGGCGAGCCGGCTGATGCGCGAGATCGGCTTCACCTCGAAAGTGTTCACGCCACAGTCGATCGTCGGCCAGCTCTCGGGCGGCGAACGCCAGGGCGTGGCGATCGCGCGGGCCATCTATAAGAAGGCGGAGCTGATAGTCCTCGACGAACCGACGACCGCGCTATCGCTGACCGAGACCGCCAAGGTCTTCCACTTCGTGCGCCAGGTGCGGGCGCGCGGTCGCTCGATCCTGTTCATCGGCCACAACATCCACCACGTCTTCGATATCGCCGATCGCTTCGTGGTGCTGGACCGCGGCAAGGTCGCGCTCAGCGCCGACCGCAGCGAGGTCAAATCGGCCGAGGACCTGATCAATTTCATGGAAGACGTCGCCCACCCCAGCGGATTGCCGGGGTTGCACGACGCGGGCGATGCGGAGAGGGCGGCACGATGAGCAAGACCATGGAACCCGATCTGCAGAGCCCCCTGGGCGGCACGCATAATGAGGCCGCCGGGAAAGAGTGGAGACACCCGTCCGACAACTGGCTGCGCGGGTTCATCCTCGACAACCGCGCCGCGCTCGGCACGCTTGCCGTGTTCATCGTCATGATGGCGGTGTTCATGATCGCCAACCCGATCGTGTTCACCACCTGGTATCTTTACAGCTCCGTGCTGACCACGCTGCCGGTGGCGCTGTTCGTGGTGGTGCCGCTGGTCTTCGTCGTCACCTGCGGCGAGATCGACCTGTCGTTTCCGGCGACGATGGGCTTTGCCTCATGGGTCTTCGCGCTGGTCGTGCAGGCCGGCTACGACCCGTTCCTCGGCATCGCCGCCGCAATGGTCACCGGCATGCTGCTCGGCTTCCTGGTCGGCTCGCTGGTCGTCTATGGCGGGCTGTCGTCGCTGATCGCCACGCTCGGCATGAACTTCCTGCTGCGCGGCCTGATCCAGATCATCAACGAGGGCAGGTCGACGGCGCTGACCGGCCTTGCCGACAGCTGGGCCTACAAGATCTTCTCCAGCCAGGTTTACGGCATTCCGGTGCAGATCTTCTGGGCCATCGCCTTCGTCGTACTGTCGGCGCTGCTTTACAACCGCCATCGCTTCGGCGCGCAGGTCAAGGTGGTCGGCGACAATCCCGACAGCGCCCAGCAGATGGGTATCGATGTCAAGCGCGTGCGGGTAAAAGTGTTCGTCTTCGTCGGCATCGGCGCGGCAATCGCCGGCACGTTCTCGGTGATGATCAACTTCACCTGGTGGCCGACGGCGGGCGACGGATACCTGCTGCCGGTGCTGGCATCGGTGTTCGTCGGCGGCACTCCGACCTGGGGCGGCATCGGCACTGTTGTCGGCGGCGCGATCGGCGCGGTCACGGTCTCCTTCATCCAGACCGGCGTCGTCGCGGCGGGCCTGAGCGGCTTCTACGTCCAGTTCTTCAACGGCCTGATCATCATCCTGTCGCTGCTCGGCCACAAGTGGAACCAGGCGCGGTATCGGTAGTTCAGCCGAGCACAAGTATGAGACGAACCGTCTTGAGCATTCTACCGCCAGTCGAGTAGCGGCGTTTCACCCATTGGTTTTTCTTCAACAACCGGGGCTTCAGCCTGCTCCTTACGAAGTGCTTCCTCCAGAATAATTTTCGCGTCTTCTAGCGCCAGCAAAAATTCATCGAGACACTCACGCAATTCATTTCTTGAAAGAAGCTCAAAATCACCGCGCTTCCAAACCAAAGGCTGGCGTTTGGCCGAATCACCTTTTCCTACTTTTGGAAAGCAGAGAAATTCGCCAGGCGATTTTCTAAAATCGGTAAGCGAAAACACGGCATCTTCGAAAATCGTGGCAAGTAGACGCATTTGCCAGTTAGTCAATGGGAAGTTCGCCCAACCCACAGTGAAAATTGGAACCTGAAGCCCATTTTCAACGATTGTAATTAGAGGCTTAACAGGAACAACAAGACCTCTTCCAACTCGAAATGGCTCAACTATTTCGTCAAAACAGGGCTTGCCGAAGTAGCCCCTTTTTTCATCGTAGTCATAAAATGCCTCAACATACTCGGCGACGATGCCACGACTATTTGCTCGTCCCTTCGACATTGCCGCAATTAACGCCGTGCGCCGATCGAGCCCGTAGACAATTCGATCTCGAATAATCGGCGACGCGGCAAAATATGTAGTCGTTGGGAATCCGGTCACGAACCTGACGAGTTCTTTCGTGGTTCGAACGCGATCGGGGAAAACATATCGGACCCAGTTGTGAGCGTAGGGAGGCCTGCTAAGTTTGCTTATCTGCACGAGCGTTCCTCATTAGTGCCGGGTTTGACGTAAGAAATATCGCTGGATGAGATCGTCGGATATCTCCATTCCAGGATTGCTCCTCCCCGAAGCATTATACACTAGGTCCCACGGCCCGCCTTTTTCGTGGGACATGTTCACAAGTTTGGTCGCCCCCAAGCGCATGTATTTGTCAATTATCGGATACAGGAAATTTGCATCAGAACCGCTCATCGTTTCGTATACAGGCACTCTTTTTAACGAATTTAAGTCGAGCCTTGTAGCCCTTGTCCTAATATCTGCAGCCCCAAAAGATTTAAATTCCGAATATATTTCTCTAATTACTGGACCGTAGTCCCAGGCTTCTATCTTTGCCTCAATCAACGGTTCTCCAAAATTGGCTAGATATGTGGAATGCAGAAAATATATTATCTTGTTGATCTCAAGATTTGTAATTCCCAGCCCTTCGCCATCCGCGCGATCGAGCACCAAGTTAGCAATATACCGCGAGTCGTAAGCCATGCAAGCGATTGTACCCTATTTGTTCTGGGGTGCCAGACAATTTTCCATATGCCTCACGCCCCCGTCACAAACCCGTCCAGCACGCGTTTCTGGCCGGCTTTGTCGAAGTCGATGGTCAGCTTGTTGCCTTCGATGGCCGAGATGTTGCCGTTGCCGAATTTCTGGTGGAAGACGCGGTCGCCGACGCTGAAGGGGGACGGCGTGTCGGCGACGGATTTGGCGACCAGTTCGCCGTCGATGGTGCGGCCCTTGACCGAGGTGCGGCCAGCGCCGTAGCCGGAGTCGGTCTCGCCATAGCCGATGCGCTCGACCTGGTGGCCGGAACGCGTGCCCCAATTGCGGTCTGTGGCCTCGGTGCGGTTGGCTTGAGCGCGCTGCCAGCCCGGCGTCGCATAGGTGCTGGAGAAGCTTCCCGCCTTTTCCGCGCCGACATTGTCGAAGCGCGAGGCGCCATAGGGATTCTGCCTTCCTGCTCCTTGGCCGCCACGGCCCGAGGCGAACGAGCCGCCGCCATAAGAATTGCCGTAGCCGCCGTAGCTGTTGCCACTCTCGGCGATATCGACATGAGCTTCCGGCAGTTCTTCGAGAAAGCGTGAGGGAATGGTCGATTGCCACAGACCGTGGATGCGTCGGTTGGAGACGAACCACAGATGCAGGTTCTTCTTGGCGCGGGTCAGCCCGACATAGGCAAGGCGGCGCTCTTCCTCCAGCCCGGAGCGGCCGCCTTCGTCCAGTGACCGTTGGTGCGGGAACAGGCCTTCCTCCCAACCGGGCAGGAATACGGTCTCGAATTCGAGGCCCTTGGCCGAATGCAGCGTCATGATGTTGACCGCGTCGAGCTCGGCATTCTGCTCGGCGTCCATGACGAGTGCGACGTGTTCGAGGAAGGAGCGGAGCGATTCGTACTCCTCCATGGAGCGGATCAACTCCTTGAGGTTCTCCAGCCGGCCGGGTGCTTCGACCGAGCGGTCGTTCTTCCACATGTCGGTGTAGCCGCTCTCCTCCAGAATGGTCTCGGCGAGCTCGGTGTGCGGCGTGGTTTCGAGAGCCTTTTGCCAGCGTTCGAAATTGGCCGATACCTCGCGCAGCGCGGCGCGCGGCTTCGGCTTCAGCTCGTCGCTCTCGGCGAGTTTTGCCGCCGCCTCCAGCATCGGGATGCGCAGCGCCCGTGCGGTGTCGTGGATCTGGCGGATGGTGGCCTCGCCCAAGCCGCGCTTCGGCACGTTGGCGATGCGCTCGAAGGCGAGGTCGTCGGCGCCTTGCGCAACGACGCGGAAGAAGGCCAGCGCATCGCGGATTTCGAGCCGCTCATAGAAGCGCGGGCCGCCGATGACGCGGTAGTTGAGGCCGAGCGTGACGAAGCGGTCCTCGAACTCGCGCATCTGGAAGGAGGCGCGGACGAGAATCGCCATATCGTTCAAATTGTGCTTCTGGCGCTGGTAGGCCTCGATCGTCTCGCCGACGGCGCGGGCCTCCTCTTCGGAATCCCAGGCGGCATGGACATGCACCTTCTCGTCGTCCTCGGCGATCTTTTCGGTGAACAGCGTCTTGCCGAAGCGGCCCTCATTGTGGGCGATCAGGTGGGACGCCGTGCCGAGGATGTGCGCAGTGGAGCGATAATTGCGCTCCAGCCTGATGATGGTGGCGCCGGGGAAATCCTTATCGAAGCGCAGGATGTTGTCGACCTCGGCGCCGCGCCAGCCATAGATCGACTGGTCGTCGTCGCCGACGCAGCAGATGTTGACGGTGGATAGGCGCGGGCTTCCCTCCCCCTTGAGGGGAGGGTGGCCGGGCGAAGCCCGGTCGGGTGGGGTCCGTGCGGCAGTGCTCGACCTACCGGCGGCAGTGCTCGACGCTCTAGCGGTGCCTTCTGCGGCAACCCCCTCCGCCCGCTTCGCGGGCACCTCCCCCTCAAGGGGGGAGGATTGCGGCCGCTGCGCCAAGAGCCGCAGCCACATGTACTGGGCGGTGTTGGTGTCCTGATACTCGTCAACGAGGATGTAGCGGAAGCGCTTGTGGTATTCCTTCAGCACGTCCGGATTGGCGCGGAAGATGCGGATCGGGTGGCACAGGAGATCGCCGAAGTCGCAAGCGTTCAGCGTTTTCAGCCGCTCCTGGTAGGCCTTGTAGAGCTCGCGGCCCTTGCCGTTGGCGAAGGCACGGGCATCGCCCTCGGGGATGTCGGCGGGGCCAAGGCCCTTGTTCTTCCAGCCGTCGATCATCTGGGCGAACTGCTTGGCCGGCCAGCGCTTGTCGTCCAGCCCTTCGGCCTGGATAAGCTGCTTGATCAGGCGCACGACATCATCGGTGTCGAGAATGGTGAAGTCGGATTTGAGCCCGGCCAGCTCGGCATGTCTGCGCAGCAGCTTCACTCCAATCGAGTGGAAGGTGCCGAGCCACGGCATGCCCTCGACATTGCCTTCGCCGATCAACAGGCCGATGCGCTGCTTCATCTCGCGCGCCGCCTTGTTGGTGAAGGTGACGGCGAGGATCTGCGAGGGGAAAGCCTTGCCGGTGGCAAGGATGTGGGCGATGCGGGTGGTCAGGACGCGCGTTTTGCCGGTGCCGGCGCCGGCCAGCACCAGCACCGGGCCTTCGGTGGTTTCCACCGCCAGCCTCTGCTCGGGGTTGAGGCCGTTGAGATAATCGGGCGCGTTGTTCTGGTTGCTGCGGGCAGCCATGGCGCGCGCGGCAATGCCCGACGGGGCCACGGGCCGCGCGTTCGGTTCGTCAAAAAAGGGCATGTCTTCCGAAAAGCCGGACATCTCCCCCCGAATGTAGTGATTCGGCAGCGAAAGGCCAGAAGTGTCTCCGTTTTGTTCTCTGTCCAGTCGGTAGACTCACAATCTGAATGGGTCCGCTAACCAAAACGCCGGGCTTGCGATGGGCCGGCGCCGTAAAACGCCGAGCTTGCTTGACAGGGGAGGCGGGCCGGAGAAAGTTGCGTGGGGGCAGGAACGCAATGCGGGGTTGCCCATGGACGCGTCGCGGAGCGCACCAGTCGAAGGAGCACCGTCTTGGCTGTGGTCATCACCTCCCTGATCCTTTTCCTCATCGGCCTGGCGGTTGGCGGCGGCGGCATCTGGCTCGTGACGCTGGGGGGCAGCTGGTATTACGTCATCGTCGGTCTAGCTTTCCTTGTCGCGGCCTGGCTGCTCTACAGGCGCAGATCCACGGCGCTGTGGCTCTACGCGGCGATCGTGCTCGGCACGCTCGCCTGGGCGGTCTGGGAGATCGGCTTCGACTGGTGGGAGCTCGGCCCGCGCGGCGGCATCATCGTGCTTGTCGCGCTATGGCTGTTGACGCCATGGGCGCGGCGCGGGCTTACCGGTCCCGACGGACGCGCGCCGCTGATCCTCGCCGTGCTGGCCTCGCTTGCGGTCGCCGGCTATTCGATGACGACCGATCCAAAGGATATTGCGGGTGAACTCAACACCGACAAGGTGACGCCGACGGCCGATCTCGGCGGCAACGTGCCGGCTGGCGAATGGCACTATTACGGTCGCACGCAATATGGCCAGCGCTATTCGCCGCTCGACCAGATCACCGCCGAAAACGTTGCCAATCTGCAGCCGGCCTGGACCTATCGCACCGGCGACGTGAAAGGGCCCGACGACATTGGCGAGACGACCTATCAGGTGACGCCGCTAAAAATCGCCGACACGCTCTACATCTGCACGCCGCATAATTTCGCCATCGCCATCGATGCCGCGAGCGGTAAGGAGAAATGGCGCTTCGATCCGCAGGTCAAGCTCAACAAGGACCGCCAGCACCAGACCTGCCGCGGCGTGTCCTATTATGCCGATGCCAAGGTCGCCGCCGGCCAGCCCTGCGCCACACACATCTACCTGCCGACATCCGACGCCCGGCTGATCGCGCTCGATGCGGCGAATGGCCAGGTCTGCCCGACTTTCGCCGAAGGCGGCACGCTGAACCTGCTCGCCAACATGCCATATCCGAAGCCGGGCTATTATTATTCGACCTCGGCGCCGCTGATCGTCGCCAACAAGATCATCGTCGGCGGCGCGGTCAACGACAATTATTCGACGCAGGAGCCGTCCGGGGTCATCCGTGCCTACGATGCCGACACCGGCGCGCTGTTGTGGAATTGGGATTCCGGCAATCCGGACCAGACGACGCCGCTGCCGCCGGACCAGACCTACACCAACAACTCGCCCAACATGTGGTCGACGGCGAGCGTCGACGAGAAGCTCGGGCTGCTTTATGTGCCGCTCGGCAACAAGACGCCGGACCAACTCGGTGCCGGACGCAGCGCCAATGACGAGAAATTCTCCTCTTCGATCACCGCGCTCGATCTCAACAGCGGACAATTGCGCTGGGTGCGGCAGACCGTGCACCACGATCTCTGGGACATGGACGTGCCGGCGCAGCCGACGCTGGTCGACATCACCACGGAAAGTGGCGTGGTGCCGGCGCTGGTCGGGCCGACCAAGCAGGGCGACCTCTATGTGCTCGACCGGCGCAGCGGCGAGCCGATCGTTCCGGTCAAGGAAGTACCGGCGCCGGGCGGCGCGATCGAGGGCGACCATACCTCGCCGACGCAGCCGCTCTCGGACCTGAGCTTCAGTCCGAAACCGCTGACCGGTGCCGACATGTGGGGCATCACCATGTTCGACCAGCTGGCCTGCCGGATCGAGCTCCGGAAGTTGCGCTATGAGGGCCGCTACACGCCGCCGTCGCTGCAGGGCTCGCTGATCTACCCCGGCAATTTCGGCACCTTCAACTGGGGCGGCGTGGCAGTCGATCCGGTCCGGCAGGTGATGTTCGGCATGCCGACATACCTGGCGTTCATCTCCAAGCTGGTGCCGCGCGCCGACGTGCCGCCGCCCGGCGACACCAAGGGCAGCGAACAGGGCCTGAACCGCAATGATGGTGCGCCTTACGCAGTAATATTGAAGCCGTTCCTGTCGCCGCTCGGCATTCCCTGCCAGGCGCCGCCCTGGGGCTATGTGGCGGGTGCCGACCTTCGGACCGGAAAGATCGTCTACAAGCATCGCAACGGCACCGTCTACGACATGACGCCATTGCCGCTGCCATTCAAGGTCGGCGTGCCCGGCATTGGCGGGCCGATGATTACTGCCGGCGGCGTCGCCTTCCTCGGTGCGGCGGTCGATGACTATGTGCGCGCTTATGACCTGACGACCGGCAAACAGCTCTGGCAGGCGCGGCTGCCGGCGGGCGGGCAGTCGACACCGATGACCTACACGGTAGCCGACGGGCGCCAGTTGGTCGTCATCGTTGCCGGCGGCCACGGCTCGGTCGGTACCAAGCCGGGCGACTATGTGATGGCCTATACGCTGCCGAAATAGAGAAGTTCCTTCAGAGCCCGAGATGCCCTTTCAGGTCGGGTACCGATGCAAGTACCTCACTGGTCAGCTGCGGGCCGGCGGCTGTCTCGGCCTGCTGGACCAGCATCGTGCCGGCCTGGCTGATCTGTGCGAGCGTAAGGCCTGATGCCTTGAGTATGGCGACGCCGTTGATCAGCGCGCCGGTCTTTTCGCCGAGAGCGCCACCGAGCGCGCCCTCCAGCGAGGACAGGAGGCCACCACCGGAAGCCGCGCCGGGAGCCATGACATCATACTGCTTGGCCAGGGCGTCTGCTCCCGGGATTTTGGCGAAGAAGTTCGACAGGGTCGTGCCTTCCGCCTCGTGTTCGAGCACCGAGAAAATCGTGCCGGCGATCTTTTCCGTCAAAGCCTGGTTGAGACCGGATTTCTGGGAGACGGTGTTGATGATGTCCTGAACGTCCATGACCTTTCCTCAGGCTTTGGTGTTTGCGGGCGGGTGCCGGTTGGCGCGGATCTTGATCAACGATCGTTTGAAGGCGGTGAAGGCCGTGAACCGCAGCGCCAGCAAAGCCATAGCGGCGAGGGCGAACCCACTTGCCAGAAGCGGGGAGGGAAAGGTCATGGGCGTATTCCTTCGTCGTCAATCAGGCATTCTTTTCCCGCCAAATGGCCATTCTCGTTCGCCAAATGGCCCGAGTATGGCATAGCCCTTCGTTTTACATTGTGGTGCGTGCATTTAGCATTGCCACAAAGGACCAAAATTTAACGACAGTGCGGCGCGAGGCATCACGGCCTCGTGCAGGGACTTATGGCAGCCTCACTCAGCCGTGACTGGACCAGGCAAGCTTCGGCTCTATGTTGCCGCGGGGGGCCGACGAGGAGCGCGCCATGACAACACCTGCCGGACCCACTGTCGTCGAGCCTGTCATTACCCAGGCGATGATCGATGCCTATGACGAATACACGCATCTGACGCTCGACCGACGGCGCTTCATGGAGCAATTGACCAGGCTTGCCGGATCGGGTGCGGCAGCTGCCGCGATCGCGCCGCTGCTGGCGGCGAACTCGGCCCAGGCGGCAATCGTGGCGGAAGACGATCCGCGTGTGAAAGGCAAGGACATCAGCTATCCCGGCAGCGCCGGCGAGATGAAGGGCTATCTGGTCAGGCCGGCGGACCAGACCGGCAAGCTTGGCACGGTCATCGTGGTGCACGAGAACAGGGGTCTCAACCCGCATATTCGCGATGTGGCGCGGCGCGTGGCGCTGGAAGGGTTCGTGGCGCTTGCGCCGGACTTCATGACACCGCTCGGCGGCACACCGGACGATGAAAACAGGGCACGTGACCTGTTTTCCCAGCTCGATCCAGCACAGGTCGCCGCCAATGCCGTGGCAACTGTCGCCTACCTCAAAGGCTACAAGGACGGCAACGGCAAGGTCGGCGCTGTCGGCTTCTGCTGGGGCGGCGGCACGGTGAACATGCTGGCCGTCAACGCGCCGGACCTCGCCGCCGCCGTCGCCTATTACGGCATGCAGCCACAGGCCGAGGACGTGCCGAAGATCAAGGCCGCGCTCATGCTGCATTATGCCGGGCTCGACACCCGCACCAATGCCGGCATCGATGCCTTCAAGAAGGCACTCGACGCGGCCCATGTCGAATACTCGGTCTATGTCTATGAAGGCGCCAACCATGCCTTCAACAACGAAACGTCGGCGGCCCGCTACGACAAGAAGGCGGCTGACCTCGCCTGGGGCCGGACGATCGCTTTCCTCAAGGAGAAGCTGGCCTGATCAGTCCGGCGCCGGCTTATGGAACGCCACGCCGGCCACCACCAGGGCGATGCCAAGGCAGTCGGTGAGGCTCGGCACCTGCCGCAGCACGATGACGCCGATCAACGTTGCGGTGACCGGCAGCAATGACAGCATCAGCGCGAAGCTGGAGCGCGGCAGCCGCGACATGGCAAGCTGGTCGCAAATATAGGGAATGACCGACGAGCAGATGCCGACGCCGACCCCCGCAAGCAGCAGCGGCGGCGCCGAGAAAGCCGGCAGAGCATCGGCGAAACCGATCGGCAGAACGACGAGAAGGGCGACCGCCATGGCGGCACCCAGCCCGGCGATGCCATCGCCGGCGCCGGCGCGCGCGACGCGGTGGCCGAGCACGATGTAGCCAACGAACAGCGTGCCGTTGAGGAAGGCCCAGAACAGGCCGACGGGATCGCTCGACCATTTGACGTCGATCAGCAACAGGGTGCCGGCGACAGCGATTGCGAGGGCGGCGAGATTGCGCGGGCTTCTGAGGCCAACAAGCGCAACGCCGATGGTGCCGACGAATTCGATCGCCGCCACCAGCGAGATCGGCAGCCGGTCGAGCGCCAGGTAAAACGAGCAATTCATCACCCCAAGGCAGACCCCGAAAGCCACAAGCAACAACCGCGTCGCGCGATCGGCGCGGGCGAAGACCGCCCATGGCCGGGTCAATGGGGCAAAGACGAGTGCCGCGGTGGCGATGCGCAGCCAAGCCATGCCGAGCACGCCGACATGCGGGAACAGCAGCACCGCGAAGGCCGGCCCGAGATAGTGGAACACGGCGCTGACGCCGAACCAGAGATGCGGTGGCACCGAGTTCGCCAGGGTAAAGGCGGGGCCGGCGAGTGCCGGACTTGCTGCTGGGGCTTGCGTCCGATCTTCCATAGGATCAGTATCGCAGGCGATTTTTGCCATTGATATGGATGATGGCCGGGCATTACGCCTTTTCCCTTTCTGAAAGCAAGGAACATTGCGCTGAAACGCCTTCGAAATGAAAATTCCGATCTGGATGCGGCTGACCTGAAAATCCTGCGCTTGCTGGAAGAGGATGCACGCACCAGCACCGCTGAACTGGCCCGCTCGGTCGGCCTGTCGGCGCCGAGCGTTGCCGAGCGCATCAAGCGACTGCAGGAAAGCGGTGTGATCGAGGCCTACACGGTGCGCATCAATCCGGCCGCGCTCGGCATGAAATTGTCGGCATGGCTGCGCATTCGGCCAGTGCCGGGGCAGCTCGCCGTCGTCGCCGAGATCATCCGCGACCTGCCGGAAATCGCCCAATGCGACCGGGTCACCGGTGAAGACTGTTTCATCGCGCTGGCGCATGTCGGCTCGGTGGCTGAACTCGAACGGGTGATCGACCGCATCATTCCCTATGCGATGACCAACACGGCGATCATCCAGTCGTCGCCGGTGGCGCCGCGGTCGCCGCTCGGGGCGGTGAAGCGGCCGCCTTGACGCTTGGGATCGTTCGTCAGCACATCATCAGAAATGCAAACCGGACAGCCGGTCTGTTTCTTCCCCCACCGTTCAGGCGTGGCCGCGTTTCATCCGCGCCTGCTTCAGGATGGCGCGCCAGCGGATCATGGCGAAGGGGATCGGCTCGTTGTTGTTGGCGATGTGGAAGATCTCGTTATTGAGGTTCTTCAGCGAGCGCCAGAAATCATAGTCGGTGATGCGTGGATCAGCCGCCAGCCTGTCCGCCTCGACCTTGATATCGGTTTTCATGCACGTTCCCCGAACCGCTGCTGCTCCGCCGCCCGTATCGCACTTCGATGCGGACGGTTTTCCAACGCCGCGCTGAGTCGTTCAACGTCTCAATTCGGCTTGTTCACGTTAAAACCTCGGTAAGGTTAACGGCGGTTGGACCGTGGTTCAAGCCGGCTTACGACGAAACCCGATCGAGCGGCCGGCGCGCTCCGGCATCGGCAGGGCGGCATGGGCGGCGCGCATCGCTTTCACCCTGGCCAGGACGTCGGCGGGGAAGGGCGCTACCTTCGGGCCAGCCATGTCGACATGCAGCGACAGCGTTTCGGATGTGGCGGCAAGCCAGCCGTCGAGATGCCGGATTTCCTGATAGGCCCTCAGCCGCTTCTCGTCATGGTCGAGGAGTTGGAACGAGATCGTGACCTTGTGGTCGAGATGCAACTCCTGGACGTAGCAGACATGGACTTCCGCCGTGTAGATGGTCAGCCGTCGTTCTTTCACATAATCCGGCCCCATCCCCATCATCTCGAATGCTTCGTCGGAGCACCGGTCGAACAGCACGTTGTAATAGGCCATGTTGAGATGGCCGTTGTAGTCGATCCAGGCCTCCTCGATGTCCATGGCGCGAGAGACGAAAGGGGCAGGGATGGGCATCGGAAACTTCCTTCTCGTCATGCCGGGATGAGCGTGGACTGGACAGAGCGTGGTTGGTGAGACTACGCATCCCTAGATGCAGAACAAGGGTGGACGCTGGTCCATTCGCGGAGGAATCGATGGCTCTAAGCGACCTCAATCCGGTCGAGCGCAACGAAGAAGGCATTGCCGCCGTACTCGGCATCCTCAAGCAGCGGCTCGGCGAGCGATTCCAGACCGGCCAGGCGATCCGCGCCCAGCACGCGCACACCACGACCTATATTCCGACGCAGGCGCCGGACGGCGTCGCCTTTGCCGAGACGACGGAGGAAGTGCAGGAGATCGTGCGCGCATGCGCGGCGCATCGCGTGCCGGTGATTGCCTTCGGCGTCGGCTCTTCGCTGGAAGGCCACACCAATGCGCCGGGCGGCGGCATCTCACTCGATACGTCACGCATGAACCGCATCATTGCAGTCAATCCGCAGGACCTCGACTGCACCGTCGAGCCCGGCGTGACGCGCGAGGATCTCAACCGGCACCTGCGCGACACCGGCCTGTTCTTTCCGATCGACCCGGGTGCCAATGCCTCGCTCGGCGGCATGGCTGCGACACGAGCATCGGGCACCAACGCGGTGCGCTACGGCACGATGCGCGAAAACGTCCTGTCGCTGACGGCGGTGATGGCCGACGGCGAAGCCGTGACGACCGGCAAGCGCGCCAAGAAAAGCTCGGCCGGCTATGATTTGACGCGGCTGCTGATCGGTTCGGAGGGCACGCTTGGCATCATCACCCAGTTGACCTTGAAGCTGCAGGGCATTCCGCAGGCGATTTCGGGCGGCGTCTGCCCGTTTCCCAGCGTCGAGGCAGCCTGCAACGCGGTGATCGCGACCATCCAGATGGGCATTCCGGTGGCGCGCATCGAATTGGTCAACGCGCTGCAGATGCGGGCGATGAAGACCTATTCGAAGCTCGACTATCCGGAGAGCCCCTGCCTGTTCGTCGAGTTCCACGGCAGCGATGCCGGCGTTGCCGAGCAGGCCGAGACCTTCGGCATGATCGCCGAGGAAAATGGCGGCGGCCCGTTCCTGTGGACCAGCGTCGCCGAAGAGCGGACAAAATTGTGGAAAGCCAGGCACGATGCCTATTGGTCGTCGCTGACGCTGCGGCCGGGCGCCAAGGGCCTCTCGACCGATGTCTGCGTGCCGATCTCGCGCTTTGCCGAATGCGTCACCGAGACCGAGGCGGATATCGCGGAGATGGGCCTGATCGCGCCGATCGTCGGTCATGCCGGCGACGGCAATTTCCATGTGCTGGTGCTGATGGACGTGGACGATCCGAAAGAGATCGCGCTGGCGGAAAAATTCGTGGCGCGGCTCAATATGAGGGCCATCGCCATGGACGGCACCTGCACTGGCGAGCATGGCATAGGGCAGGGCAAGATCGGCTTCCTGCGGCACGAGCTTGGCCATGGCGTCGACATCATGCGCACGATCAAGCAGGCGCTCGATCCGCTGAACATCATGAACCCGGGCAAGATATTGCCGGGAAAGGACTGACATCAGGCCGCTGCCGCGCCCCGATTTGCCACTTTATCGACACGCTGATGCGGGTAGAGTGCCACTGACTTTACTATCAACTGTCTAGGAGTTCATGCTCGCACGCCTGTTCGTGATCTTCGGTGGGCTTCTTGTGCTGGTGCTGTGTGCGGCGCTGGTGGTGCCGTACTTTGTCGACTGGACAGGTTACCGCGCCGATTTCGAGCGCGAGGCCAGTGCCGTCCTGGGCCGCAAGGTGACCGTGCGAGGCGATGCGACGGCAAGGCTGCTGCCGTTCCCCTCGGTGACCTTCTCGAACGTCGCCGTTGCCGGTGGCCCCAACGGCCAGCCGGCGATGACCGTCGAAACCTTTTCGATGGATGCAGAACTTGCGCCATTCCTGCGCGGCGAGGTGCTGATCTTCGACATGCGGCTGGTGCGGCCGAAGGCGACGATCGACATCGCCGCCGACGGCACGGTCGACTGGACGATACGGCCGTCCTCGCCCTTCGATCCCGGCCAGATCTCCATCGAGAAGCTGACGGTGACGGAAGGACAGATCGCGCTCAGCCACGCCGCCGGCGGGCGCAGCCATCTTATTTCCGAGATCAACTCGACGATCTCGGCCAAGTCGCTGGCCGGCCCCTGGCGGCTGGACGGCTCGCTGTTGCTGGACGGGTTGCGGACCACGATCGCCGCTTCCACCGGCAAGACCGAACCGGACGGGCAAATGCGGCTCAGGCTCAAGGCCGATCCGGATGACTATCCGCTGGTCATCGAGACCGACGGCAATGTGGGCCTCGTCGAGGGCGCCGCGGTCTATTCGGGCCAGTTCAAGATATCGGGCGCAGACCGAACTGCGGCGCAGCTGCGCGGCACCGGCGGCGAGGCACTGAAAGTCAGCGCCGGCAAACCGGACCCGGGCTTCAGGCTGAACGGCAAGTTTTCGCTCGACCACCAGAAGCTCGGCGTCGACGAATTCCGCTTCGAGACGGGACCGCTCGACAATCCCTACACCGCCGACGGCAAGGCTGCGGTCGACCTTGGGCTGAAGCCGCATTTCTCGATCG
Organism: Mesorhizobium sp. M0522; assembly: GCF_040321085.1. Classification (NCBI taxonomy): domain Bacteria; kingdom Pseudomonadati; phylum Pseudomonadota; class Alphaproteobacteria; order Hyphomicrobiales; family Phyllobacteriaceae; genus Mesorhizobium; species Mesorhizobium sp. M0522. The sequence goes on along the minus strand of NZ_JAMYQW010000014.1, from coordinate 113,372 downwards.
AGGCCAATGGCGCGCAGGTGCAGTTCGACGAGGCCGTGGGGGCGGCGGCCGGTGCCGGATTGACGCTATCCGAGCGGGTGGCGGCGCTGGAGCAGGCGCTGCTCGATCTGCCGAAGCCAACCATACCGGGCACGGTCGAGGTGAAACTGCCGGCGGTGGTGGCAGGCGACACCACCGTTCGCGACGTGCATCTGTCAGCCGAGCCGGCCGAGGGCGGCTGGGCGGTAAAATCGCTGGCCGCCACGCTGCCCGGCCGCGCCAAGCTGGAAGCCAATGGCATGGTCAGCGTCGAGGATCATTTCGGTTTCACCGGATCGCTGCTTCTGGCGGTGGCGCAGCCCTCCGGCTTTGCCGCATGGCTGTCGAAGGACGTCGACGAGGCGATCCGCCGCTTGCCGGCCGCCGGCTTCAAGGCCAAGGTGGATTTGAGCGAGAAGCACCAGGCCTTCAGCGATCTCGAACTCATCCTCGGCAAGGCGAAGTTCTCCGGCCGCATCGATTCCAGCCAGCCCGACGACACCCGTCCATCGGTGCTGATGCAACTGAAAGGTGGCGAACTCGATGTCGATGGGCTCGCCGCCTTCGCCTCGATCTTCGTCAGCGACAAGGGCGCCAACCGCTTTTCCGACCGCGACCTCGATTTCCAGATCAAGGCCGGGCCGGTCAGCGCCGGCGGGTTGACCGCCGATAGCGTCGACACCGCGCTTAGATTGCGCGATGGGCTGCTTGAGATCGATCGCCTGTCGGTCGGCGGACTTGCCGGCGCCTCGATCAGCGCCACCGGTCGAATTAAGGATTTCCCGGCGAGCCCGACCGGCAAGCTCGACGCCTCGGTGGTCGCCGTCGACCTCAAGCCGCTGATCGACGTCGCCGTCCGGCATTATCCCGACAATGCAGTGCTGAAGGGGCTGGCGGAGCGTGCTGCTGCCTATCCCGAGCTGTTCCAGGATGCGCGTATCGATGCGGTCACGAGTGCCGCAGACAATGGCGACGGTACGACTGGACTGGCAATGAGCGCACAGGGCAAGGCCGGTGGCTCGGCCTTTTCGGCGTCGTTGTCCGGCAAAGGGGCGCTCGACCGGCCTCTCGAAGCGCCGGTGACGCTGACCTTCAACGCAAGGAACGCCGACGCCACCGCGCTGCTGGCGCTTTACGGTCTGCCGGCGCTGCCACTCGGCATGCTCGGCGAGGCGACCACCGACGTCTCGGCCAAAGGCACGCTTGGCGGCGGCCTGGCGACACGCTTCAGCCTGGCCGGCAACGACTTCAAAGCTGGTTTCGACGGGACAATTGCCGACACGCCTCAAGGCGCGGCCGCCAAGGGCAAGGTCAGCCTTGAAACGGCCGACATCGAGCCATGGCTGATGACGACCGGCGTCGGCCTGCCCGGCATGGGCACCGGCATGTCGACGTCGCTTGCGGCCGATGCCGATTACGGCAATGGTCTCCTGGTGCTGAGCGGCCTCAGCGGCGCCGTCAACGAAGCGGCGGTTTCCGGTGACGTAAATATCGACATCAAAGAGGGGCTGCCGCATCTTGCCGGCGCGCTGTCGCTGGACGAGCTGGACCTCGATCCGATGGCGGTGATGCTGTTCGGTGACCAGGCCTTCCTTGTCAATGACAGGACCTGGCCGACGGCACCGTTCAGCCAGAAATCCAGTCTGCCATTTACCGCCGATCTCGATCTGACGGCGGCGTCGCTTGCCGCCGGCCCGCTTGCCACCGCCTATGACACTGCGCTGTCGCTGCAGCTCGACCAGGAGGGCATCCGCGTTTCCGACCTCAAGGCAAAGTTCCTCGGCGGCGCGTTGAGTGGCCTGTTCGAGCTCAAGAACAATGACGGCACCGGGCTTTTCTCCGGTCAGATGAAACTCGCCGGCGCCGATCTGGCAGCCGTGCTGCCGGAGGCCGGCATCAGCGGAAGCGGCGAGTTCTCGACGGCGCTTTCGACCAGCGGCAAATCGGTCGACGCGATGGTTGCGGCGCTGTCCGGTTCCGGCACGGCAACGCTCAAGGGCATGACTATTGCCGGCTTCAATCCCGATGCCTTTGGCGCATTCATCGCCAAGGCCGACGCGATAGGGCGCGATATCGACGCGTCGAAGACCGCCGGCTTTGTGCCGCAGATCGCCGCGTCGGGCAGTTTTCCGGCGCAGGACACCGATATTGCCTTCACCATCGCGGGCGGCACGCTGAGGACGCCACCGGTCAAATTCGAAAGCCCGGGCGCGACGCTGTCCGCCGACATCACCGCCGATCTGAATACCAGCACCGTCGATGCCAAGGGCGAGATCGCTTACCGGCCCGGCGACGAGGCGCTGGTCGGCTCCGAACCGATTTTGAATTTCAGCGTCGACGGGCCGTTCGGCGCCACCAAACGGCAGTTCGACAGCGAGCCGCTGGCACAGTTCCTGACCCAGCGTGCGCTGGAAAAGGAGCAGCAGCGGGTCGAAGCCATGCAAGCCGCACTGCTCGAGAAACAAAGGCTGCGGCGTGAGGTGCGCTACTACGCTGCGCTGCAAACCGAGCGTGAAAGAGCGGCGGAGGAACTGCGCAGACAACAGGAAGCAGCGCGGCTGAAGGCCGAGGCCGACGCCAAGGCAAAGGCCGAAGCCGAGGCTCAGGCCCAAGCCGAAGCCGAGGCGAGGGCGCAGGCTGAAGCCAAGGCGAAGGCTGAAGCGGACGCCAAGGCACAGGCGGATGCGGAGGCGAGGGCGGAGGCTGAGGCCAAAGCGAAGGCTGAAGCGGACGCCAAGGCAAAGGCCGAAGCTGAGGCGCAGGCCCAAGCCGAAGCGGAGGCCAGGGCGCAGGCTGAAGCCAAGGCGAAGGCGGATGCAGCGGCGAAGGCCGAAGCCGAGGCCAGGGCGAAAGCCGAGGCGGCTGCAAAGGCCGAAGCCAAAGCCAAGGCGGCGCAACAGGCTGCCGAGGAAGCAGCGCAGGCCGAAGAACAGCAACGCCAGAGGGCGGAAGAGGCGTTGCGGATCGCCTCGGAAGAGAAGGCAAGGCTCGACGCCGAACGCAAGGCCGCGGCGGAGCGAGCGGAACGGGCGCCACCGGCCGCAAATAACGTGCCACCGCCAGTGCAGCCCCCGCCAAAGCTCAAGTTCGATCCCTCGTCGATCGACGATCTGCTAAAATCGCTGAATGGCGGGTGACGGCGCATCCCTTATGTGTCGCGTCCAGCAAGCAAGCGCTTCAGCATCGGCTCGATCCGCCCGAGTTCGTCGAGATGAGCGGCTGACAGGTTGGCGAGACTGTCGTCGGCGCGCTCGGTCAGCCGCAGCAGCACGCGGCGGTGGTCCTCCTCGTCGTGGTCCCTCGCGACGAGCCCGGCTTCGCAAAGACGGTTGACCAATTCCACTGCGCTGTGATGGCGGATGCGCAGGCGCTCCGCGAGGTCGCCAATGGTCACCGGCCCTCCGCCGGGGAACCCTTTGATTGCAAGCAGGGCCTGATGCTGGCGTGGTGTCAGGCCGGCTTCCTGCGCCTGGATCTGGCTGAATTCGAGAAAGCAGCGGATCAGGTAACGAAATTCGGACAGCCTCTGGTAGTCGGCCGGCCCGATCGTTGCGCCGCGCTTTTGTGGCTTCGAAGTGTCTGCCATCGATTCCTTTCCGACAAAGCCGCAAACGGGCCTTGAACATTTATATCGCGTTACGATACAGAGCGCACCAACATGGCTCGTGCCCGCCATCTTCGGTGGCACGGCCGGCGACCCATCCGCAAGTCGGCACGCCGCCAGAAAGCAAGGTTTGCAAATGAAGTCCGATCACGCCAACCCCGGCCATCTGCGCGATTTTACCACCGATGCCCGGGTGCTGCTCATTGCCGGCATAGCAGTGGTGGTTGCGACGGCGGGGTTGTTTGCCGGCATTGCCCTTTTGAAGCTGATCCGGCTTGCCACGAACATCGCCTATTTTGGCCAGTTCACGCTCGCCGACCTGAAACTGCAGGATACGCCGCTTGGCTATGCCTCGGTATTTGTTCCGGTCATCGGGGCACTGATCATCGGTGTGATGGCTCGCTTCGGAAGCGAAAAGATTCGCGGCCATGGTATTCCCGAAGCCATCGAGGCGATCCTGCTCGGACGCTCGCGGCTCGACGCCAAGGTGGCAATCCTGAAGCCGTTGTCGTCGGCGGTCTCGATCGGTACCGGCGGGCCATTCGGCGCGGAAGGGCCGATCATCATGACCGGCGGCGCCATCGGTTCGCTGATAGCGCAGATGCTGCCGGTCAGCGACAATGAACGCAAGACGCTGCTGGTGGCGGGTGCGGCGGCCGGCATGACCACCGTGTTCGGAACGCCGATCGCCGCCATCATGCTTGCGGTGGAATTGCTGCTCTTCGAATGGACGCCGCGCAGCTTCATTCCTGTGGCGGTCGCCGCCATCATTGCCGAGGTCGAGCGCACCATGCTGCATCTGCCGGGGCCGATCTTCCCGTTTCAGGGCGGCATGGAGGTTTCATTTCCCGGCCTTGCCGGCTGGGTGCTGGTCGGCATGGCAGCCGGGCTGCTATCAGGGTTGCTGACCCAGATGGTCTATGCCTGCGAGGACGGTTTCCAGAAGCTGCCCATCCACTGGATGTGGTGGCCGATGCTCGGCGGCCTGGTGGTCGGCATTGGCGGGCTGATCGAGCCGCAGGCGCTCGGCGTCGGCTATGACAATATCGCCGACATGCTGGATGGCCGCACGATAGCGACCGCCGCGCTCACGCTGTTGGTGGTGAAGGCGATCATCTGGTCGGTCGCACTCGGCTCGGGAACGTCGGGAGGTGTGCTGGCGCCGCTGCTGATCATGGGCGGGGCGATGGGCGCGGTCCTCGCCGGCTTCCTGCCGGCCGCGGATCCGGGCTTCTGGGCGCTGCTGGCGATGGCGGCGACGATGGGCGGCACCATGCGTGCGCCGCTGACCGCCACCTTCTTTGCGGTCGAACTGACCGGCAACACCCATGTCCTGGTGCCGCTGATTGCGGCGACTGCCACCGCGCATGCGGTGACCGTGCTATTGATGAAGCGTTCGATCCTCACCGAAAAAATTGCAAGGCGAGGGCATCACATGGTTCGCGAATACCGTGTCGATCCGTTCGCCCTGACCAGGGTGCGCGAAGTGATGACCAGCGAGGTCGAAAGCGTGCCGGCGACGATGACGCTGCATGGCGCTGCAGCGTTCCTGACGGCGCCCGAGACACGGCATCCGAGCTTTCCGGTCGTCGACGAAGAGGGCCACGTGCTCGGCGTCATCGACCCGCCGGCGATCTTGCGCTGGAGACGCGCCGGCAAGCACCGCACGACGACGCTTGGCGAACTGCTGGCCGGCAGCAAGGTCACGCTGGCCTATCCGGATGAGTATCTCGAGGGCCTCTCCGACAAGCTGCTGATGGCGAATGTGTCCCATTTGCCGGTCGTCACGCGAGAAAATGCCCGGCTGGTGGGCTATGTCGGCTGGAAGGACCTGATGCGCGTCAGATCGAAGAAACAGGCCGAAGAACGCGACCGCTCGGCTTTGCTGGGCTTCCGTATCCGGCACAGGAAACAGGATAGCGTTGCCTGAAGGCTACAACTTGCCGCGCTTGGCCCAATCCAGCACATAGAGCCGGAGCGCCGAGGAGAGATTGGCATCCCGCGGGCGGCTCTCGTCGATTTCGGCGACAAGCGCGGCGAGCGTCAGTTTTCGCACGGCCGCGATGGCGCCCAGTTCGTCGTAAAAAGGCTTTTCGAGCGAATAGCTGGTGCGGTGGCCGCGAATGGTGACCGAGCGCTTTTCCACCGGGCTCACGAGACGATCCTACTCACACTTCAAGCATCGGATTTGTCCGAATCGCCCGAATTTTCGCGGCGATGGCCGGCGACGAATTTATCGGCCTTGTCGGCGATCAGGCGGTCGCGATCCCGGCTGGGTTTGGAACGGCCATGCAGCGCCCGGTTCTGTTCGGCCAGGCGCTCCTTCTCGGCTCGCGCCTTCTGCTTGCGTGCCTGACGGAGATTGACGATCTCGGCCATGTCACGCCGCCCGTCGGGTCACTTCTTGCGGAAGGCGTCAAGCGACACCACGTCGGCGCCCTTGGCGCCGGCGTCGGCCGCGGCAGGCTTCTTTTCCGCCTCGGCGGTTTTCTTCTTCGTCTCGGGCTTTTTCTCGGCGACGATGGCCAGCGGTTCGGGAGCAGGCTTGGCCTTTGTCTCCTGTTCCGCCGGGGTATCGGTCTTGACGTCGAATTCGAGCTCGAAGTTGACGGACGGGTCGTAAAAGCCACGTACGGCCGAGAACGGGATTTCCAGTTTCTCCGGCACGTCGGAAAACGACAGCCCAACCTCAAAGCCGGTGTCGCTCACCTTCAGGTCCCAATACTGGAACTGGATGACGATGGTCATCTGTTCGGGATAGCGCTCGCGCAGCCGCGACGACACGCGCACGCCCGGCGCGCCGGTGAGAAAGGTGATGAAGAAATGATGGTTGCCCGGGAGACCGGTGCGCGCGACCTCGGCCAGGACCTTGCGCATGACGCCGCGCAACGCCTCCTGGGCCAGAATGTCGTAGCGGATGTGGTCGTCGGCCATGTGGCTGTCGGGTTCCGTTGAATCGTCCTGATAGCTGTAATCAAGCTTGAGCGCGGCGTAAACCGGATATAGATCGCCGGCGTGAGGAAGCGAAGCCCATTGGCGACGATTTGATCGTCAAACGGCTTTGATCGTCAAGCGCTGGCGAGCGCGCCCTGTTTGCTTGCCCGGGCCATAGGCTGCCGCTTGCCGAAGGCGCGCAGGAAGGTGCGCACGCCATTTGTCGCCGACTGCACCACCTCGTCCTCGGTCGGTGTGCCGCCGAGCATGAACGTCGTCTGCAACTCGGCATTGGCAAGCGCCATGAACTGGCGCGCTGCGACATCGGGATCGTCGATATCAAGGAAGCCGGCATGAGCGAGGCGGGCGAAGCGGGCGGCGATCGCCGGCCATGTCCTGCCCGGTCCCTCTTCGCGCCATTCGGCGAACAACTCGGGATAGCGCCCGCCCTCGGTCTGGATCAGCTTGCGCAGGAATTTGCCGTCGCGGTTGCAGATGCAGTTGTGGTTCATCCGCACAGCAAAGGCGATGAGGTCGGCCTCGAGATCCTTCGGCTGATCGGGAAAAGTGGAAATAGTGGCAAAGATGCCGGCGTTGCAACGTTCGGTGAGGTCGCGGACGATGGCAACGAAGAGTTTTTCCTTGTCGCCGTGATGATTGTAGATGGTCTGGCGGGAGACGCCGGCCTCGGCGGCAATCATGTCGATATTGGCACCGGCGAAGCTTTCGCGGCAGAAGACTGAGGCGGCGGCATCGACAATCGACATCCGCTTGGCCTCATGGCCCCGCGGCGGGAAAATGTCAGGAGAAACGTTGGCCTTCATGCAAAACTATATAGAGGTGGTTGACGAATTAGACAAGCCTGTCTAAATTTGTGGACTGCACGAAGGGGGTTTCGTTCCGCAGAAGAGTCGGAACTCCACGGGATGGAACGTCCTAGGGTTACGCGCCGGTCCTCGGCGGCAACCAGAATTCGAAAGAGCCTGCTATCATGAACGCCAAATTCCTCCGCATTGCGGTCGTGCTCGGCCTATTGTCCGCGATCGGCCCGTTTGCCATCGACATGTATCTTCCGGCCCTGCCTTCAATCGGTGAGGATCTGCATGCCGGCACTGCCGCGGTGCAGATGAGCCTGCTGATCTTCTTTCTTTCCATGGGCTTCGGCCAGATCGTCGTCGGACCGATCTCCGACATGGTCGGCCGCAAGCTGCCACTCTACGGCGGCCTGGCGCTGTTCATGGTCGGCGGCGTCGGCTCGGCGCTGGCTCCCTCGATCGAATGGCTGATCGCCTTCCGCTTCCTGCAAGGGCTCGGCGCCAGCGCCGGCATGGCCGTGCCGCGCGCGATCGTGCGCGATCTGCATACCGGCACCGAGGCCGCCAAGCTGATGTCGCTGCTGATGCTTGTGTTTTCGGTGTCGCCGATCCTGGCACCGCTGACCGGTAGCCAGATCATCGAGAATTTCGGCTGGCGCGCCGTGTTCTGGACGGTGACGGGCGCGGCCGTGCTCGCCACCATCCTGCTGGCGACCTCGCTCAAGGAGACACGGCCGGTCGAGGAGCGCGCCGGGTCGTCCTTCGGGACGGCACTTTCCGGCTACCGCTTCCTGATGGGCGACCGCAACTTCCTTGGACTGACGGCCATCGCCGGCTTCGGCATTGCGAGCTTCTTCGTCTATCTGTCGAGCTCGTCCTTCATCCTGATCGACCATTATGGCCTGTCGCCTTCGGTCTACAGCGTGTTCTTCTCGATCAATGCGGTTGCCTTTATCGGCATGTCGCAGCTGACCGGGTTGCTGTCGGAGCGGTTCGGGCTGCAGCGCGTGGTGCGCGTCGCGGTGACCGGCTATGCGACGACGATGGTGGTGCTGTTCGCGGTGATGGCATCGGGTGTCGACCGGCTCGACGTGATGGCGGCGCTGCTGTTCATCGGCTACGGCTTTCTCGGCCTGGTCATCCCGACGACGTCGGTGCTGGCCATGGAAGAGCATGGCGAGATCGCCGGTACCGCGTCGGCGCTGATGGGCACGCTGCACTTCGCCATCGGCGCGGTCGCCATGGGCGTCGCCGGCGTGTTTTTCGACGGCACGCCGCTGCCGATGGTGGCGGGCATCACGCTCTGCGCGGCGATCTCCTTCACACTGGCCAAAATAACGGTCGGCCGCAGCCGGGACGTCGCGGAGGCGCCGGCGGAGTAAACTTCGCCTATCGAGACAAAAAGGCCGGGCGATGTTCCCGGCCTTTTCACGTTTGCGGTCCCGGTTCAAAGCAGCCTATGCCTATATGACGGGTTCAGGACATGCAGCTTCGACATCTCAAAACCTTCGTGGCGGTCGCCACCACCTTGAACATCACGCGCGCTTCCGAGCGGGTTCATCTTGCCCAATCGAGCGTGACCGAACAGATCCAGGCGCTGGAAAGCGATCTAGGCACGTCGCTGTTCGACAGATCACGGCGTGGCTTGAAGCTGACGGCGGCGGGACAACGCCTGCTGGACTACGCAAACGATCTCCTCGACCTCGCGGACGAAGCCCGTTCCGCAGTCGCCGACGCGAGCGGCACCGTTGCCGCTCGCCTGACTGTCGGCGGCCTGGAAACGCTTTGCTCGACACGCTTGCCAGCTCTGCTGGCGGAATTCCATCGGCGCCATCCCGATGTGGAACTGAACCTCAGGGCGGACGATAGCAGTGGGTTGCGTGCCGGCGTGACAAGCGGGGCGCTGGACGTATCTTTCCATTTCGGAGCCGTCCCGGCGGCGGCGCCGGAGCTGCGAAGCGAGCAAGTGGCAGTAGAAGAGCTCGTCACCATAATGCCGGCAAATCACCGGTTGGCCGGATATTCTGCCATAACGCCCGACGATCTGGCTGACGAGGCCTTCGTCGTGACCCAGCCCGGTTGCGTCTATAGGCGGATGTTCGACGAAACGTTTGCCGCAATGTTGCCTGACCGTCCAAAACTCGTCGGCGAGTTCGCCAGCATGGGTGCGATACGGGGCCTTGTCGCAGCCGGTCTTGGCTGCGCGCTGGTTCCGCGTCTCGTGGCTTCCGCGGCTGACGCCAATATCGTCGTGTTGCCTTGGGTCGCAAGCAGCCCGGTGACGCCGGTCATCATGGTATGGCGCCACCGGCGCATTCAAGCGCCGGTCATGCGGCTGTTCCTCGCAATGGTTCGCGAAATCTGGCCGTCACTAGACCAGCCGCTGGCCACCATCGACATGAAGCACGGTTCCGGTGATGAAGCCGTTGTGCATGAGGGACGTGATGGCTTGGGCAATGTCGGTTGCCTGGCCGATCCGGCCGACGAGCAGACGCTTTGCCATGGCCTCCAGCGCAGCCATCTTTCCGCTGCCGACGACGGCATCCCAGATCGGCGTGTCGACCCAGCCCGGCGAGACGACGTTGACGCGGATCGGCGCCAGTTCGACGGCAAGCGCGTAGGCGAGTGAGCCAAGTGCCCCATTAACGGCTGCCACCACCGAGCCTTTCGCCGCCGGACGATAGGCGGCGATGCCTGAGGTCAGCGTGATCGATCCCCTAGGCGTCAGACGAGGCGCGCCATGCTTGGCAAGAAGAAGCGGTCCGACGACTTTGGAATCCATCACTTTGCGCGCCACCGAGATATCCATCTCGGGAAGCAACACATAGACGCCGGTAACGTCGGCGGCGGTCGAGACGATGTGGTCGAGCATGCCGACATCCTGGAACAGGCGCTGGACCTCGTCCTCGCTTGTGACGTCGGCTGCGATCGTCCTCAGCCTTTCCGGGTGAGGCAAGCGCTGCCGTGCGGCCGACAACCGGTCCTCGGAGCGGCCGACGATCGTAACCTCGGCGCCGGCGGCAAGCTGCTGTTCGGCAAGCGACAGCCCCATACCGGAACTGCCGCCAACGATCAGGATGCGTTCGTGTTTTGGTGTGGTTTCCTGGTTCATCTTATCTCTCCATGAGGCAGCTCGCCGGGCATGACCACACGCGGCGAGGCCTTGTCCCGCAAAGGCGTGGAAGAAGGGAAACGGGAAGAAACGAATGCTGCCATCGGAGGTTCCGATGATGGGAGGCCCTTGGGCTTTCGCAAAACCGTCGCTTGCGGCGCTTCGCTACGACGCTGTCTCGGAGAGGACGAACCGCAGCCGCGGGTCGACGGGCGCCAAGGGCAGCGGCACCAGCTCGTAGCCTAGTTCCGTGTAAACGGCGACGAGTGCGTGAAAGGTGCGTTCAGCCTCGTCCATCGTTTGCTTGCGTTCGTTGTCCTGCCGAAAGATTTCCGGCCATGGCGGCGCGACGAAGACGCGCCTGGCATAGCGGAAGCGTCGGGCGGCATTCGTGGCGTGATCGGGAACCGGCACCCCGGTCAGGCGCAGATAGCCAAGAGTGTCCGGCACGCCGCGATCGAAGAAGACCAGGCCGGATTGCTCGCCCGCGATCCGGTAGGAGCGCAACTCCCAAGACAGCATCAACTCGGCGAACAGAGCCGCCAGGGCAGGGCCTTGCCGCCTATCGCCAATTGGTCGTGAATGATGCTGCGCCGGCTTCGCCCGAGGTTGCGAGGCCTGCCACCTTAAGAGCCTCGATCAACGTTGTCTTGCCTGAGCCCGGACCGCCGGTCAGCACGAAAAACCGATTGGAATCGTTTCGCATTTCTGATCCATGGATCGGATGGGGGAAGTATGAAGACAGGCGTTTTTTGGACCCGTCAGGACGCATGAAAGCCCGGCCGGCGGGGCCTGCTTCTGCATATGTCGAGAGGGAGAAATGGAGGTTTCTGTTGCCAGGTACCTCCGAACCCCGCCTAGAAGTGCGAACCACTAGGGCTTGAATTGAAGCTATCGCACCGCTTACGCGGCGAGACGTGCTTCCGCATAGTTGTCGTTGGCAACTATAAGTTTAGCCCGATAACGGTGGTACAATGCCGGGCAAAAGTACGATCTTTACACCTTCGTCGATCCTATTTCGCCCCCAGCAAAAGCCGCTCCTGAGCAGCGGTTTTTGGTGGAGGCGCCGGGTACCGCCCCCGGGTCCGAACGGCTTATTTCATCGCCTGTTTATCGCCATAGTCGGTCGAGCCGACGAGGCGAATATAGGGACTGACGGTGGAAAATGAAAGGCCGGAATGCCACTTTCGTCCGTGTTAAAGTGGATCATCAAGGGGTTGACTTGCAGCCGGTCTCAACCGAAGCTTTGTGGCGGTGAGGAGACCTAGCGCATACTTGCGGCAGCGCGCCACAATCCTCATTGACCGGATCCCGTGGCGCCGACGAGGGGAAATTCGATGGCCGATTATCTCGCAGACGTAAAGAAATATGATGCGGCGGCGGATGCCGACGCGGTCGCCAAGATCGTCAAGCATCTGGGCATCGCGCTCAGGAACCGCGATTCCTCGCTGGTGTCCTGCACCGACCCGGAGGAACTGAAGCGCGTCAGGAACAGCTGGGTCGCCGGCAAGCTCGGCGTCACCGACGGTGCCAAGGCGGATGCGGCTATCGAAAAGACCTGCAAGGCTATGGCGGCCGACAACAGCAAGAGCCGGGTGACATTCTATTACCTCGTCGCCAAGGATCTGGGCATGCTCGGCTCGCTCTGAGCAACCTGGCCGCCGGTGCTGGTGAGGCTTCTGCTGGAATCGTCTCGCTTTGCTGTGTTCGGCCGACGGTCATTCGGCTATGATGGCTGACAACCCGAATCGGACCGGAGCCGATGCGCCAGTATCTCGACCTTCTGAAGCATGTGCTGGAAAACGGCGCTGATCGCGGCGACCGCACCGGCACCGGAACGCGCTCGGTATTCGGCTACCAGATGCGCTTCGACCTGGCCCGCGGCTTTCCGGTCACCACCACCAAGAAGCTGCACCTGAAGTCGATTATCCACGAGCTTTTGTGGTTCCTGGCCGGCGACACCAACATCAAATATCTCAACGATCACGGCGTCTCGATCTGGGATGAGTGGGCCGACGAGAACGGCGATCTCGGCCCGGTCTATGGCAAACAATGGCGGTCGTGGCCGGACGGCCATGGCGGCGCCATCGACCAGATTGCGAATCTTCTGAAGGAGATACGCAAAAATCCTAATTCGCGGCGGCTGATCGTTTCGGCGTGGAACCCGGCCGAGGTGGAGGCCATGGCCTTGCCGCCCTGCCACTGCCTGTTCCAGTTCTATGTTTCGGAAGGCAAGCTTTCCTGCCAGCTCTACCAGCGCTCGGGCGATATCTTTCTCGGTGTGCCGTTCAACATCGCTTCCTATGCGTTGCTGACGCTGATGGTGGCGCAGGTGACCGGATTGAAACCCGGCGATTTCATCCACACGCTCGGCGACGCGCATCTTTACTCGAACCATTTCGAACAGGCGCGCGAACAATTGCGGCGTACGCCCAAGGCGTTGCCGACGCTGTGGATCAATCCCGAGGTGAAGGATCTCTTTGCCTTCCGCTTCGAGGATTTCCGGCTCGAGAACTATTTCGCCGACGCGACGATCAAGGCGCCGATCGCGGTCTAGCACCATAGCTGACCGTGCATATCGACATTGCCTACTGCGGCTGCGCCCTCGGGCGTTGTCAGCATCCATCTTGATTGGCCGACGTCGACTTGACGCGCAATCCCTGGTCGCTGATTTTCATGTGAATATTTCCTTCGGCGTCGGTACCGCTGTATCCAACGAAGATTATCGCAGGCCGGGAAAACCTCAGCTCAGAATGCCGTCGGCGGTAAGGAGCCTTTCCTTGTTATGTTCACATGGATATATCGATGGACGGCTTCGGGCGTTCCGAGACGAGGAGAGTTTCATGCTGGCGCGCAAAGGTTCGACGACGATTGCCATCGCGGGTCTCGCCGCCATCCTGATGGCCGCGGTGCCGGCGGCCCATGCCGATGACAAGGTGGTCGTGTTTGCCGCGGCGAGCCTGAAGGATGGGCTCGATGCCGTCAACAAGGCCTGCGAGGCCGATGTCGGCGAGGCGGCAACCATTTCCTACGCGGCGAGCTCGGCGCTGGCCAGGCAGATTGAAAGCGGCGCGCCGGCAGACCTGTTCATCTCGGCCGATCTCGACTGGATGAAATATCTTGCCGACAGGAAGCTGACCAAGCCCGAAACCCAAGTGAAACTGCTCGGTAACCAGATCGTGCTGGTTGCGCCGCGGGATTCCAAGGTTGAAACCAGGATCGAAAAGGGTTTCGATCTTGCCAAGCTCGTCGGTGACGGCAAACTTGCCATGGGCGATGTCAAAGCTGTGCCGGCAGGCAAATACGGCAAGGCAGCCCTCGAATCGCTCGGTGCCTGGTCTTCGGTCGAAGGCAAGGTGGCGCAGGCCGAGAATGTCCGCGCCGCTCTAAAACTGGTATCGACCGGCGAGGCAGCACTCGGCATCGTCTACGCCACGGATGCGCATGCGGAACCTGGCGTCAAGGTGGTCGGCACTTTCCCCGCGGGTACCCATCCGCCGATCATCTATCCGGTCGCCCAGCTTGCCGATTCGAAGAGCAGGGATACCCCGGCATTCCTGAAATGCCTGCAATCCGCCAAGGCTGGCGAACTCTTCAAGGCGCAAGGTTTTACAATCCTCGCGCCGAGCAACTGACGTACGGCACCGCACATGAACTGGCTGCTGGATCTCGCTCCCGACGAATGGAATGCGGTCCGGCTGTCGATCAAGGTGGCGACCGTGGCGATGATTGCCAGCCTGCCGCCGGGCATTCTGATCGCTCTTGTGCTTGCCCGCGGCCAGTTCTGGGGCAAGACGCTGCTCAATGGTCTGGTGCATCTGCCGCTGATCCTGCCGCCGGTGGTGACCGGCTATTTGCTGCTTTTGACTTTCGGCAAACGTGGTCCGGCCGGCGCTTTCCTGGCCGAACATTTCGGCATCGTTTTTTCCTTCCGCTGGACTGGCGCCGCGCTCGCCTGCGGCGTGATGGGCTTTCCGCTGATGGTGCGGGCCATCCGGCTGTCTATCGAGGCCGTCGACCGCAAAATCGAGGCGGCCGCCGGCACGCTCGGCGCCAATCCGCTATGGGTATTCGGCACGATCACGCTGCCGCTTATCCTGCCCGGCCTGATCGCCGGTGCGATCCTCTCCTTCGCCAAGGCGATGGGCGAATTCGGCGCGACGATCACCTTTGTCTCCAACATTCCGAACGAGACGCAGACGCTACCGTCGGCGATCTACACTTTCACGCAGGTTCCCGGCGGCGACGCCGGCGCGCTCAGGCTGACGCTGATCTCGATCGTCATCTCGATGGCGGCACTTGTTGCCTCGGAAGTGCTGGCGCGGCGCGTCGGCCGGCGGATGGACATCGAATGACGGTTCAGGTCGACATCAGCCACCGGCTTGGCGATTTCACCGTCAATGCCCGCTTCGAAAGCGCCGGGCGGCTGACTGCGCTGTTCGGGCCTTCCGGCTCCGGAAAGACGACGCTGATCAATTTGATTGCCGGGCTGATCCGCCCCGACAAAGGTCGTATCGCGGCAGATGGCCGCGTGCTGGTCGATAGCGATGCCGGTCTGTTCGTGCCGAAGCACAAACGGCGGATCGGTATGGTGTTCCAGGATGCGCGGCTGTTTCCGCATATGAGCGTGGCGAGCAATCTGCGCTATGGCCGCTGGTTCACGCCGGCTGCCGAGCGTTACGCGGATATCAATGGCGTGGTCGAACTGCTCGGGATCGGCCATTTGCTCGACCGGCGGCCGGCAAAACTCTCCGGTGGCGAGAAGCAGCGTGTGGCAATCGGCAGGGCGCTGCTTGCCAGTCCGAAATTGCTGCTGATGGACGAGCCGCTGGCTTCGCTCGACGAGGGGCGCAAGGCCGAGATCTTGCCTTATATCGAGCGGCTGCGCGACGAGACGAAAATCCCGATCGTCTATGTCAGCCACTCTATCGCCGAAGTGGCGCGGCTGGCGAGCGACGTCGTGGTGCTGATGCAAGGAAAGGTCGCCGCTTCCGGTCCGACCGGAGCGATCATGCAGCGTCTGGATCTATTGCCGGCCGAAGAGCGCGGCGAGGGCGGTGCCGTGCTGGATACCGCGGTTCTGCGCCACGACGAAGCCTTTGGCATGACGGTGCTAGGCTCATTGGCGGGCGAGATCCGGGTGCCGCTTCTGGCAACGCCAGCCGGTGCGCCGGTGCGCGTCCGCATCCGTGCCCGCGACGTGATGATCGCCACCGAGCAGCCGGTTGGCCTCAGCGCGCTCAACATATTGCCGGGCACGATCGTGGCGATAGAGCCGGGCGAAGGGCCTACGGTCGAGATTGGCCTCGACTGCAATGGCGCAACCGTGCTTGCCCGCATCACCGAACAGTCGCGGCAGACACTGGGGCTTCGGCTTGGTCGACAGGTCTTCGCCGTGGTCAAGACGGTGAGCTTCGACCGGGCGAATACCGGCGCCGGCCTGCCCGCCGAGGCGGATGAGTGAACGGCCGATGATTCGCTATATCGTTTTGGAATAGCGGTATCGCTGCAGAACTTGTAGAATAGCGTCACCGCGGAGGAGCAAATGCCGTCGCTGAGTTTGCGGATAAATCTCGATCCAGATGGCCGCATCGGACCGGGCAAGATCGAGCTTCTGGAACAGATCGCCGCCTTCGGCTCGATTTCGGCCGCGGCACGCGGCATGGAGATGTCCTACAAGCACGCCTGGGATCTGGTCGAAGACATGAACCGCGTGTTCGGCAAGCCGCTGGTTGCGGCACAGACGGGCGGCAAAAAAGGCGGTGGCGCCCAGTTGACATCGGTTGGGCTTGCTGTGGTCAGCCGCTTCCGCGCGATCGAGCGGGCTGCGTCTTCAGCAGCGGCGGCGCATATGGAGGCGCTGCAGGCCGAGATCGACGCAGCGTGACGCCGGCGGAATTCATGCCGCGTGTGATCCCTGTTACTTCTTAGGCTCGCCCGGCTTGCGCAGCAGATAGGTGTCCATGATCCAGCCTTTTTTCCGGCGGGCCTGCTCACGGGTGCTCACGATCTTGTCGCCGACGTCGCCAATCCGGCCCGAGATGACGATCTCGTCGGGCGTCCCGAGATAGGCGCCCCAGTGGACGGTGACGTCGTTGTCGTCCAGCGTGTTGAAGGCGCATTTGCCGTCCAGCATGACGATGGTGCTGCCGGCGTTTTCGGGCAGACCTTCCTCGGCGAGCCGGCGGCCGGTGGTGATCAAAATGGCGTCGCCGATCCGGTTCAATGCCATTTTGTGGCTGGCTGCGAGTGCCTGGATGGCGGTGATGCCAGGGATGACCTCCAGCTCGAACGCTACACTGCCTCTGAGGCGCACGCGGTCGAGGATGCGCAGCGCACTGTCGTAGAGCGACGGATCGCCCCAGATCAGGAAGGCGCCGGAGCCATCTTCAGGGAGTTCGTCGCGGATCAGGCCTTCGTAGATCGCGGCGATCGCCTCGTGCCAGTCGTCGACGGTCGAGCGGTAGGAAGGCGCCGGCTCGGCGCGCACCGGCACCTCGAATTCGACACGGCGCGAGTTCGGATTAATGACGAAGCGGTCGCAGATCTGGCGGCGCAATTCGGCGAGATCGTTCTTCTTGGCGCCCTTGTCGGGAATGAACAGCACGTCGGCCCGGTTGAGACCGTTAATGGCCTGGACCGTCATGTGCTCCGGATTGCCGGCGCCGATGCCGATGACGAGAAGCTTGCGCATGGGCGAACTCCTGCCCGATCGGGACCGGCGTGTCTAGACCGACACGACATGCCGGCGGGCGCCGGCGCATTTGCCGAAAGGCTTTGAAACGCCACATTGAACAGCTAGAGTCATGTTGGCATCTCGCCGGGGGAGCTTCCATGTTCCGTTACGTCCTGACCGCAGCCTTGGCGCTCTCGGCTACGCCTGCGCTCGCCAATGATTCGGTCGCCGAACTCGGCACCGGTGGGCTGATCCTTTCGCGCAGCGATGCGGTGGCGATGGAAAGCGAGGATCTCTACATCTCGCCGGAAAAGGTGACGGTCGACTACGTCTTCCGCAACAACACCGACAAGGATGTCGATGCGATCGTCGCCTTTCCGATGCCCGACATCGAAGGCGATCCCGAAGAAATACCGGCGATTCCGGAGGCGCAGAGCGACAATTTCCTCGGCTTCGAAGTGACGATCGACGCGGTGCCGGCAAAGCCGCAGCTCGAGCAGAAGGTGTTCGCGCTCGGCATCGACATCGGCGCTGACCTGAAGGCGCAGGCCGTGCCATTCTATCCGTTCGGCGATGGGGCCAAGGCAGCGCTGGCAAAGCTGCCGCAAGCGGTCGCCGACGACTGGGTCAACCGCGGCATCATCATCGAGGACACTGCCGACGACGGTTCGGGCATGAAGACCGTCTATACGCCGTTCTGGCAATTGCGCTCGACCTATTGGTGGCGCTCGACGTTTCCGGCCAACAAGGCGGTCCATGTCTCGCATCGCTACAAGCCGAGCGTCGGCGGCACCTCTTCGGTCAGCTTCTTCTATGACGGCCAGTTCCAGGGTCAGTATGCCGCCTACAAGACACGCTACTGCATGGACGATGCCTTCGAGAATGCCGTGCGCAAGGCAGCCAAGGACGATCCCGACGGCTACCCTAAATATTTCGAGAACCGCATCGCCTATATCCTGACCACCGGCGGCAACTGGGCGTCGGGAAACATCGGCACGTTCAAGCTGACCGTCGACAAGGGCGATCCGAAGAACCTGGTCTCGTTTTGCGGCGAAAACGTCAGGAAGATCGGACCGACGACGTTCGAGATGAAGGCGCAGAACTTCTACCCCGAGCACGACATCGACATATTGCTGCTGGAGCCATCCGATGGCGGAAACGGCGGCTGATGGACCTCGCGATTTATGTCGCCATCGCCGAGAACGGCGTGATCGGGCGCGAGGGTGGGTTGCCCTGGCGGCTGTCCACCGATCTCAAGCGGTTCAAAGCCGATACGATGGGCAAGCCCATCATCATGGGCCGCAAGACCTATGAAGGCATCGGCCGCCCATTGCCGGGCAGGCTCAACATCGTGGTGACACGAGACAGGGCATGGCGCGCCGAGGGCGTCGAAGTCGCGCACTCGATCAAGGACGCAATCGCGCTGGCGACGGTGCGCGGGCGCTGCATGGCCGGCGCCGACGAGATCTGCGTCATCGGCGGCGGCGAGATCTACGCTCAGGCGCTGCCGTTGGCCGATCGGCTGCACGTGACCCATGTTCTGGCCGCGGTCGACGGCGATGCCCATTTCCCGCCGATCGATCCGGCGCTGTGGCGGATCGTCCGCTCGCAGGAGGTGGAGGCTGGCGAAAAGGACAGCCATGCGACACGCTATTCGGTTTACGAGCGGCGCCGCGACGTGCATTGAAGGCGACAAAGGGGTCGCGACAGGTCTAGATGGACCCAAAAGGCGGACAGTGGCGGCAGCCGATCGCGTTGAAAGCGTGCCGCTGCATCCCTATAGAATAATAATATTGGATTTTGCGCCGGTGAGCCGGCGCTTGAGGGAATTCCAAGCGAAAGGACATTTATGCCCTGGAACGACAAGAGCGGCGGCGGCGGCCCGTGGGGCGGCGGCAACAATCAGGGGCCTTGGGGTCAGGGACCAAAAGGACCCAGCGGCCCGCAGGGCTCGCCTCCCGATCTCGAGGATATCATCCGGCGCGGGCAGGACAGGTTGCGGCGCGCGCTGCCGGGCGGCGGTGGCGCGAGCCCTGCCGTGTTCGGGCTGATTGCCGCGGCGCTGGTGGTGCTATGGGCGTTCAAGGCGGTCTACACCGTGCAGCCCGACGAAGTTGCGGTGGAACTCAGGTTCGGCAAGCCGAAGGCGGAGCTGTCGCAGCCTGGCCTGCATTTCCATTGGTGGCCCATCGAAACGGTCGAGACCGCCAACATCGCCGAGCAGCTTGTCAGTATCGGCGGCGGCAGTTCCAGCGGCAATGGCCTGATGCTTTCCGGCGACCAGAACATCGTCAATGTGCAGTTCTCTGTGGCCTATCAGGTCTCCGACCCTAAGGCCTATCTGTTCGACGTGTCCGACCCGGACGGCATGCTGCAGCAGGTCGCCGAAAGCGCGATGCGCGAAGCGGTCGGCCGGCGCCCGGCGCAAGACATTTTCCGCGACGACCGGCAAGGCATCGCGGCGTCGGTGCGTGAGATCATCCAGACGACGCTGGACGGTTACAAGGCCGGCCTCAACGTCAACGCCATTTCGATCGAGGACGCCGCGCCACCGCGCGAGGTGGCAGACGCGTTCGACGAGGTGCAGCGCGCCGAGCAGGACGAGGACAAGTTCGTCGAGCAGGCCAATCAGTATTCCAATCAGAAGCTCGGCCAGGCACGCGGTGCGGCCGCACAGATCCGCGAAGACGCGGCCGCCTACAAAAACCGGGTCGTGCAGGAGGCCGAAGGCGAGGCGCAGCGCTTCATCTCGGTTTATGACGAATATGCCAAGGCGCCGGAGGTGACGCGCAAGCGACTCTACCTGGAAACGATGGAGAGGGTGCTGAAGGATTCGAGCAAGGTCATCGTCGAGCAAGGCAACGGGCAAGGGGTCGTTCCCTACCTGCCGCTGCCGGCATTGCAGCAGAAGGCGCCGACACCGGCCACCGGAGGAAACCAGTGATGGCCAACCGTCTTCCCGTCATTGCGGTCATCGCCGCGGTCATCCTGTTCCTGCTCTACTCGTCGGTCTTCGTCGTCAATGCGCGCCAGCAGGCGCTGGTGCTCAGGTTCGGCGAAATCGTCGACGTCAAGAACCAGCCGGGCATCTATTTCAAGGCGCCATTCTCCTTCTTCGATGCCGACACCGTGCAGCTGATCGAAAACAGGGTCCTGCGCTTCGACCTCGACAACATCCGTGTCCAGGTTTCGGGCGGCAAATTCTATGAGGTCGATGCCTTTATCGCCTATCGTATCTCGGATCCGCGCGTGTTCCGCGCCGCGGTGTCCGGCCAGATCGAACTGGCCGAGGCCCGGCTGAGGACGCGTCTCGACGCCGCCTTGCGCCGCGTCTATGGCCTGCGAGACTTCGAGGCGGCGCTCTCGGAAGAGCGCGCGGTGATGATGCGCGAGGTGCGCGATCAGCTGAGGCCCGATGCCACCTCGCTTGGCCTGCAGATCGAGGATGTCCGCATCCGCCGCACCGATCTCACGGCCGAAGTCTCGCAGCAGACCTTCGATCGCATGAAGGCCGAACGTCTCGCCGAAGCCGAGCGGCTGAGGGCGCGAGGCAATGAGGCAGCGCAGCGGATCAGGGCTCGCGCCGACCGCGAAGTGGTCGAAATCGTCGCCGAAGCGCAAAAAGAGTCTGAAATCCTGCGCGGTGAAGGTGAAGCCCAGCGCAGTGCCACGTTTGCCGGGGCCTATCAGCGCGATCCGGCCTTCTTCGATTTCTATCGGTCGATGAATGCCTATGGCACGGCGCTGAACAGCGCCGGAACGACGATGGTGCTGTCGCCGAATTCCGAGTTCTTCCGCTTCTTCCGCGACCCGGACAGCAAGGAAACGCCTGTGGCACCGGCGGCACCAGCGCCAGCACCTGCCGCTCCCGCCCCACCGGCAGCGCAGCCAAGCACCGGCCAGTAGGGCCGGTGCAGGGATAGCCGGCGTAACAGAGGATTTATTCTCTGGCGGTAGCCATAGCCGCAAACGTGCCTTATTTCTTGCCAACATGACGCGGACCGGCATTTTTGCCGAAGCGGTTTTTTTTCAGAACACCCGGAGGCCTTTCGATGACATCCACCACCCTTCTGCGTGCAGCGAGGCGGACGTTCATCGCCGGGGCCGCTGCGCTTCTGGTCGGCGCCGTTGCCGTTCCGTCGTTCGTGGCGCCGACGATGGCAGCCGACGGGCCGCCCTCGGTTGCCGATCTCGCCGCCGGCCTGCTTGGCGCCGTGGTCAACATCTCGACGTCGCAGACTGTTAAAGGCACTGAGGGGCCGGGCGCAGTGCCGATGCCGCAGCTGCCGGAAGGCTCGCCCTTCCAGGACTTCTTCGACGATTTCTTCAAGAACCGTGGCGGCGACAAGGGCGGCGGCGGGCAAAAGGTGCAGTCGCTGGGCTCCGGCTTCGTGGTCGACGCCGAGCAGGGCATCGTGGTGACCAACAACCACGTCATTGCCGATGCCGACGACATCGAGGTGAATTTCTCCGATGGGGTGACGCTCAAGGCGACGCTGGTCGGCACCGACACCAAGACCGACGTCGCGGTGCTGAAGGTCGATCCGAAAGGGCACAAGCTGACGGCGGTGAAGTTCGGCGATTCCAACACGATGCGTGTCGGCGACTGGGTGATGGCGATCGGCAATCCGTTCGGTCTCGGCGGCACGGTGACGGTCGGCATCGTCTCGGCACGCAATCGCGACATCAATTCCGGCCCGTATGACGACTTCATCCAGACCGATGCCGCGATCAACCGCGGCAATTCCGGCGGACCGCTGTTCAACAGCAGCGGCGAGGTCATCGGCATCAACACGGCAATCATCTCGCCATCGGGCGGCTCGATCGGCATCGGCTTCTCGATCCCGTCGCAGCTTGCCTCGGGCGTCGTCGACCAGCTTCGCCAGTTCGGCGAGACGCGGCGCGGCTGGCTCGGCGTGCGCATCCAGCCGGTGACCGACGACATTGCCGAAAGCCTGGGCATGGCGACCGCCAAGGGCGCGCTGGTCGCCGGCGTCATCAAGGGCGGGCCGGTCGACAACGGCACAATCCAGGCCGGCGACGTCATCATCAAATTCGACGGCAAGGACATCCATGAAATGCGCGACCTGCCGCGCGTCGTGGCGGAGAGCCCGGTCGGCAAGGCGGTCGACGTGATCATCGTGCGCAAAGGGGTCGAGCAGACCGTCAAGGTGACGCTCGGCCGGCTCGAGGACGGCGAAAAGCTTGCCAGCGGCGGTGAAAACGGCAACACCGACCAGGACGATGCCGACAAGGCGCCTGCGGTTTCGACGGCTGCCGTGCTCGGCATGACGATCGGCGAGCTCAATGAGGAGACGCGCACGAAATTCGGCATCGCCACCGATGTCTCCGGCGTCGTCGTGACGGACGTCGCCAAGGATTCGGCGGCAGCCGAACGCGGTATCCAGCCGGGCGAGGTGATCACCGAGATCGCGCAGGAATCGGTCGCAACGCCCAAGGACGTCATGGACCGGATCGGCGCGCTGAAGGAGCAGGGGCGCAAGAACGCGCTTTTGATGCTGGCGTCGAAGACCGGCGAGCTGCGGTTTGTGACAATCCGGATGGATTGAGTCCGGAAGAGCCTGCAACACTCTGATCTTGAAACGAAAAAGGGCGGCTAGCGGGCCGCCCTTTTTCTTGCCTGCCAGTCTGTGCGCGGCAGCCTGTAGAAAACATGTCGCCTGAGTGCGGTGTGGCTGTCCGGAACACCGGGATGGTCGAAGTCGGAGGCCGGGTCGGCGATCATGCCCAGGCGCTCCATGACGGCAGTGGACCGGCTGTTATCCTTGACTGCGAAGGACACGATTTCGTCGAGGCCAAGTCTTTCAAAGCCATGGGTGAGCCAGGCTTCGGCTGCTTCGGTGACATAGCCGCGGCCCCAGAATTCGGGTGCCAGCCGCCGCCAGCCGATCTCGATCGTGCCGCGCGGCAGGAATGGCAAATGATCGGTTCGGGTTATGCCGACGAAGCCGATGCATTCACCTGTGGCTGCGATCTCAGCGGCCGCGAAGCCGAAGCCGTCGCGATCGATAGCCGCGCGCAACTCCTCCATCTTGGCGTCCGACTGGGCACGGTCACGCCGAAACGGAAAGAATTCCATGACGCGCTCGTCGGAATTGATGCGATGGAAGAGCTCGCGGTCACGATCTCCCCAGTTGCGCAGGATCAGGCGCTCGGTGCGGATCGGCGTCATTCGACAAATTCCTCCCGGCGATAACCCTGCAGATAAAGCAAGGCGGTGAGGTCGCCGTGGTCGATGCGGATCTTTGCCTCGGCTGCCACGGCCGGCTTGGCATGCAAGGCGACGCCGATGCCGGCAAGACGGATCATGTCGAGATCGTTGGCGCCGTCGCCGACGGCAATGGCATCGGCAGGCGTCAGGCCGAGGCGGGCGGAAATCTCGATAAGGGCTTCGGCCTTGGCGGCGCGGCCGAGGATCGGTTCGGCGACCAAGCCGGTGAAGCGGCGATCCTGCTCGATCAGGCGGTTGGCGCGATTTTCGTGAAAGCCGAGCAATGCTGCGATGCGGGTGGTGAAGATGTCGAAACCACCGGAGATCAGCGCCGTCCAGGCGCCATTGGCCGCCATTGTCTGGACGAGCGTGCGGCCGCCGGAGGCTAGCGTCAGGCGATTGTCGATGATGCGGTCGATGATTGCGGCATCGAGATCCTTGAGCAGCGCCACACGCTCGCGCAAGGCCGGCTCGAATGCGATCTCGCCGTTCATCGATCGCGCCGTGATGGCGGCGACGCGATCCTTGACGCCGATCTCGTCGGCAAGCTCGTCGATGCATTCCTGGTCGATCATCGTCGAATCCATGTCGGCGATCAGGATCTTCTTGCGCCTGTTCTCAGCCGGCTGGACGGCCACGTCGATCGGTTCGGAAGCAAGCGCGGCCTGCAGGCGCGCCGTTATTTCGGAAGCGTCGGCGGTCTCCGGCAAGTCGAGCTCGCAGGCGATGCCTTCGGCCAGCCAGCGAACAGCGCTTGCGCCGACCGACCGCGAGGCCATATTCGCTAGCGTCGGCGTCAATGCGCGGCCGGCGGGATGGGATAAAAGCGTGGCGATCAGCGGCATCGAAAATTCCAGCGGACAGGCGGGCGAAGGCCGCGTGAAGAACGCGATCCTGATAGCCGGGCCGACCGCCAGCGGCAAGTCGGCGCTCGCACTCGACCTCGCCGAGCGCAATGGCGGTGTCATCGTCAACACCGATTCCATGCAAGGCTATTCGGTGCTCGACGTGCTGACGGCGCGGCCTGGTCCTGCCGAACTCGCCCGCGTCCCCCACTTTCTTTATGGACACGTCGATCCGTCCACCGCCTATTCCACCGGCGCCTGGTTGCGTGATGTCACGAAGCTAATCGACGACGGCACGCTTTCGGAGCGGCCAGTGATTTTCGTCGGCGGTACCGGGCTTTATTTCCGGGCGCTCACGGAAGGTATCTCGGAGATGCCCGACATTCCGAAGTCGATCCGCGATCGCTGGCGCTACGAGCTCCAGGAACAGGGCGCAGTGAGATTGCACCGCATCCTGTTGCGCGAGGATTCTGCGGCCGGCATGATGCTGAAGCCGACGGATGGCCAGCGCATCGTGCGGGCGCTGGAGGTGCTCGACGCGTCGGGGCGTTCCATCCTGGACTGGCAGGCCGCGCGTGGCCGGCCGTTGATCGACAGGAGCAGCGCGCGCTTTTTCGTCATCGAGCCGGAGCGAGCGGCGCTGGTGGAGCGGATCGATGCTCGCTTCGACCGCATGCTGGACAAGGGGGCACTGGACGAGGTGAAACAGCTTTCAGCGCTCGGCCTCGATCCCGACCTGCCGGCGATGAAAGCAATCGGTGTTCGCGAGCTTCAGGCCGCGCTGGCCGGCGCCTTCAGTTTTCCCGAGGCCATCGAGCGCGCGAAAATCGCGACGCGGCAATATGCCAAACGGCAGGCGACCTGGTTCAGGCACCAATTGGGCCCGGAATGGCAGAGATTGCGTCCTGGTGAGGGGATCGACTCGATACTCTCACTCCCTCCTTCGAGCGCAACCTGAAAAGTCGACACCGAGGGGACATTTCGCGTTGAAGTTGTCCAGGTTAACTGTCCGTAAGTTCCCGCATGCCATAAGATCGTTACGAACTTTCCAACGGGGAGCAGATGCGTTTCCACAAGGCGGAATCAGCCTTTTTCGTCTTTATTTTTGTGATCCTGGCCGCCGGCCTGGTGACGCTTTACGCCTATGGGCTCCTGCAAACCCTGGCCGCCGACATTAGCAATACGCCTTCGGAACTCGATGAAATCGTCTATCTCAACAAGCTGCTGTTTGCGACGGGCGTGCTGCTGGCGACTGCGCTGTTCTTCGGCATTTTCTTCATCTACCCGCTGATCCGAAAGCAGGCGACGGAAGAAGGCAAGCTGCGCGCCATGACCGTTTCGCTCAGCGCGCGTTCGGAGACGCTAGAGCATGCGGCGCTCACCGACAGCCTCACCGGCATGCAGAACCGGCGTTATTTCGACGATGCGCTGAAGGAATATCTCGAAGAGTTCCGTCGCATCGAGAAACCAGTAGGGCTGATGATCCTCGACCTCGACCATTTCAAGCAGGTCAACGACAGCCACGGCCACGATGTCGGCGACGAGGTGTTGCGGGCGGTCGCCAACTGTCTCAAGGACATGACACGCTATCACGACGTGGTGGCGCGCCTGGGCGGCGAGGAGTTCGCGGTGGTCACGCCCAATATGGACGCCGAGCTGCTATCCAAATTCGCGGAGCGCATCCGCAAGGCGATCGCCAACATGTCGGTGCTGACGGGCAATGTCCGACTGAAAATCACCACCAGCGTCGGGCTTGCCGTCTGGGATCGCAAGGAAACCGCCGAGGAGTTCTATCGCCGCGCCGATCGCCAGCTCTATGAGGCGAAGAGGCAAGGGCGCAACCGCGTCTGTGCCTGAAATTCCGTCATTGAATTCGTGATGCCGGCCGTCTGGTATCGTTTTCTGTGTTTCCGGTGCACGCAGACCGACGTCACCCAGTCAAGCTGAGATGCTGCCTTTGCGGGGCTTGGCGGAAATAGAGGTGTTGCCGTGACTAAATCCGATCTCTCCGGTCTTTACCGAGGCTATATTGCATGCCTGAACAAGCAGGATTGGCCAAATCTGGGGCGGTTTGTTCATGATGAAGTGACCCACAACGGTCGCAAGCTCGGATTGTCCGGCTATCTCGAAATGTTGGTGAGAGACTTCGACGAAATTCCGGACCTTTACTTCGACATTCAGCTATTGGTTGCCGATCCGCCTTATGTAGCGAGCCGGCTAAGCTTCGACTGCGCGCCAAGGGGAACGTTCCTTGGGCTCGATGTAAGCGGGAAGAGAATTTCGTTTGCCGAGAACGTATTTTATGAGTTTCAGAGAGGGAAAATTCGCCAGGTGTGGTCAGTTATAGACAAGACAGCCATCGAAACTCAGCTTTGATATCTGCGAGCGCTGCCTAAAAGTCGCTCGGCTCAATCATTCTGGGGGACGCAGGCCGAAGGTCGCCGGCTTGAGGCCGTAGCGCAAGTCGAAATCGTCGTTTCGCTGGGTGCGTGCGGCCGACGGCTTGCGATAGTCCGAATCGCCGGCCTGCCGGCCCGAATCGACGACTTCCGCGAAAGGCATTGCCTGTCGTGATTTCGGCACGTTGCGCAGCCGTTCGACGATCGCCACGAGGTCGACCTCGTCGCCGGTTTCGGACGGCAAGGCGTCCTCGCGCTTGGCCGTGCCTGGGATCAAATCCTCGGAGAGCTTTTCAAACTTCATCCGCATCGTCGTCGCCACGCCTTCCCCGAAGGCGATGGCCTCGCGCTGGCCCATGGAAGACAGGAACGCCAGCGTCGAAGCCGAGGAATCGGCAATCGCCGACCGGATGATCGCCTGGTCCTGATCGTTGGCGAGCCGCATGGCAAAGAACGTCGAGCACTGCGACAGGATGGTCGGGTCGAGCTCGCCCGGGCGCTGGGTGACGACGCCGAGATAGCAGCCATATTTGCGGCCTTCCTTGGCGATGCGCGACAGCGCGTGCCGCGTCGGCGCGAAACCGAGGCGCGGATCGGCCGGCATATAGCGATGCGCTTCCTCGCACAGGAAGAGCAGCCGCAGGCGGCCCTCGCTCCACAACGCCAGGTCGAAGGCCAGCCGCGCCAGCACCGAGCATACGGAATTGACCACCTCGGACGGCATGCCGGCCATTTCGAAGCAGGTCACAGGGCGGCCGTGATGCGGCACGCGGAAGATGTTGCCGATCGTCTCGTGGATGGTGTCCTCGATCAGGCGCGAGTTGAACATGAAACGGTAGCGCGGATCGGATGCCGCCGATTCGATACGTGTCTTCAATGACCTGAGGGTCGGGCGATCGTTCTTGCTTTCCAGCAATCCCATGCGTTCGTCGACCAGCTTGATGAGGTCGGCAATGCGATAGGGCACCGGCGCGTCGGCGGTCAGCGCATCGGTGCTGCGCCGTAGATAGTTGCCGGAGTTCGGATTGCGGTAGAGGTTCTTGGCCGCGGGAATGAGATCGCGCAAGGCGTCGACCTCTTCCGGAACCGTCTCGCGGCCGCGAAACAGCACCTCGGCAAATTCCTCGAGCTTGAACATCCAGAAGGGCAGGTCGAGCGTCGTCGAATCGACCCTGACGCAATATTCGGGCAACGACGCGGCGAACTCGTTGTGTGGATCGAGGATGAGCACGCGCAGGTCGGGCCGGGCGGCGATCGATTTGCGCAAGAGCAGCGACACGGCGGTCGATTTGCCAACCCCGGTGGTGCCGACAATGGCGAAATGGCGCGCCAGCGTATCGTCGATGGCGATATTGGCGTCGATGGCCTCGTCCTGCGACAGCGTGCCGATGGTGATCGAATGACGACCGGCGAGATCGTAGACGGCCTGCAGGTCGCGGCTGCGGATACGATGGGCAATGGCGCCGATATGCGGGTAGGTTGTGATGCCACGGTCGAAGATCGGCTTCGCGCCGGGTTCGGCACCGTCGCGCACCTCGCCGATCAATTCGATGCTGACCTCGATCGGATTCTGGCCCTCGCTGCTCCAGGCACGATCCGACTTGCCGATTTCATAGACCAGGCCGACGGTTCGTGATGTACCGAGATTGATCGAGATCATCTTGCCGACGCTCCACAGGCCGGTGACCGTGCCTTCGATATCGTCGGCATAGGCGCTGATGGTGGCGCGCGCGCCGTC
This sequence comes from Mesorhizobium sp. M0522, assembly GCF_040321085.1. Taxonomy (NCBI): domain Bacteria; kingdom Pseudomonadati; phylum Pseudomonadota; class Alphaproteobacteria; order Hyphomicrobiales; family Phyllobacteriaceae; genus Mesorhizobium; species Mesorhizobium sp. M0522. Next base: position 84,999 of record NZ_JAMYQW010000014.1, on the reverse strand, counting down.
GCATTGCACGACATTGCCCAGAATGCGCTTGTCGTTCTGCTCCGCCCTGCGGCGCTCCAGCAAAGTTGGTTCCCCAATGGAGGCTTCGCGTTCAACGAGCATGGACACGCCGATCCCTTTTTCCAAGCGATGAGCCTAGGCGAACGGGGTTAAGGTGGGATGAGGCCGGATGGTTTAGCGGACATTAAGGAGTTTGCGAAAAATGGATGAAACGGCCGTTGCTCCGTAGAAAAATTTCGATATATTGGATTAATGGATGATATAGCGAACGACATCTCCTCGACCATCGGCAGACGAATACATGCCGAAAGAGTGGCTCGAGGCTGGTCCCTGGCAGAGCTGGCGGAGCGGTCCGATGTTTCGAAAGCCATGCTGAGCACGGTAGAACGCGGTATGACCAGCCCGACGGCGGCGCTCCTTGTGCGCATTGCGGCCGCCTTCGGCATGACGCTGTCCACATTGATCGCAAGGGCGGAATTGCAGGGCGGTGGCCTGCTTCGCGAACGTGACCAGCCGCTCTGGCGCGATCCGGCTACGGGTTATGTGCGGCGGCATCTTTCGCCGGTCTCCGACATACCCCTCGAACTGATCCGGATACAGTTGCCGGCCGGCGCCAAGGTAAGTTTCCCGGCGGCGTCCTATGCCTTCATCAGGCAACAGATATGGCTGATCTCCGGGCGGCTGGAATTCACCGAGGGGGACATCGTTCACCGGCTCGAACCCGGCGACTGCCTGGCGCTCGGCGCGCCATCCGATTGCGTCTTTCACGCTCCGGGGCCGGACGCCGCCGACTATCTGGTTGCGTTGGCCAGGAGCTGAGGTGAAGGCGCGCCGTCCGAAACGCTCCGACAATGGCGGTCCGCCGCTTGACGACTATAACGGTCCGCCCTGGGGCAAGGGTGAGCCCTATGTGTTTCTTGCCTGGCGGACCGCCCATGCCCAGGCATGGAAAGTGCCGAGCCGCGAGATCATGCTGATGCGGCTGGACAAGGCCGAGCGGCTGGGCCTGACCTATGAGGAATACACGCTCGAACTGCTGGAACGCGGGCGACATCTGCAAGAGGAAGACGCCGATCGCATCGCGGAAATCCGGCGGGCCAGGAAGCGGAAGCGGATCAGTCATTTCGATTGACGGACGGCGCAGGGGAACCACATGAGTTCGATCGAAATCAGGCCACTCACCAGGACTGACGGAACGCAAAAAATGCTGGCGGATCTGCTGATCGGGACAGTCGCCGCCGGCGGCTCGGTCAGCTTCATGCATCCGCTGGCGCCGGAGATGGCCGCGGCCTTCTGGAACAGGTCGCTTCATGCGGCCGCCAGAGGCGAAAGGGCGGTGCTTGGGGCCTGGAACGGCGAGGCTCTGGTCGGCACCGTCACCTTGCTGCTCGACTGCCCTCCCAACCAGCCGCACCGGGCCGAGATCGCCAAGCTGATGACCCGCCTCGATTATCGCGGCAAGGGCATCGCAACCCGCCTGATGGAGGCGGCGGAAGCCGTTGCCGTGGAGAAAGGCCGCACGCTGTTGGTCCTCGACACGGCAAAAGAGGAGGGGGCTTCCGGCCTCTATGAAAAGCTCGGCTTCACGCTGGCCGGCGAAATACCGGATTATGCGCTGAAGCCGCATGGCGGGCTGACAGGCACCCTCATCTACTGGAAACGCGTCGGCCGGACACGCTGATGGCGACAACGATGCACCTTTGCAACACCAGTCAGACCATCGCGGGCATGGAAAGAATAGCTCTTGCGTCAAATTGGCGGCGACCTTAGAGAAGCCGCCCATTCTGATCCGTCGTCCTGAAAGGAGACCTGTCAATGACCCGGCGATCCAGATCGACACATTCCGTGCCGACGCTGGAATTGCGTGCGGCCGACAGGGTTCCAATCAGGAAGAACGGCCATGGCAAAGTCCATGATCCAGCGCAGGCAGGATGCCGAGCGCGAACGCATTGAAGCATATGCCGTAACGCTGCGGCGGGTTTTTCCCGTCCCGCGTCCCGCTCCGGATTTCGAGCGGGCGCTCGACGAGGCACGTCGGGGCTTTGCCGGCATGGCAATCCGCGACGGCGCGCTGTGGCGTCCAAAGCTGAAGACGCGCGACCCCGCGCGGCTGCGGCTGGCCGCGGCGCGTCATCTCTATGCGCGCTACCCGGTTACAGCCGCGCTCGAGGGGATCTGGCTGGACAGCTCGGCGTTGAATGCCGGCGAGATCGCGCTTCGCAAGGCTTGGTATATCGCAGTGGCGCGTGGTGACTCGCTTTACAAGGCGGGCGCCTGTGCGTGGCTATCTCGCACGGAGGTGCATTGCTTCTTGAACTTGCCCGGCGATTTCACGTTCGACGAGGCCTTTTGGGTGGCGATCGTCCGGTCCTACACGGATGATTCCGGGTTGGCGGCCCGACTTGCCAAGTCGAAAATCGCGCGCACGCCACGTAACGATCTGGCCTTCTGGCGCGAGGTGACACGGTTCTTCTGCGGGCAACCCGCGTCGAAGGAGGAGATCGACGATCTATGCGACTATATCGGCGCCGTGCACCAGCGCGATGCGGCGTACAGCCTGAAGGGTCGCACGCTCGCCTCGCTGCGTCGGCAGATGCTGGAATGGCATCGAGACATTGCCGCGATCGAACGCATCGAGGCAATGCGCCGCCGCGCTGCCGGGCGGGTCACGCGTACTGCCGGGACGCAGTCGCAGGGTCGCGCCTGGGACGGCTCGTGCCTGGACGACTGGGACTGGCAGCCGTCGACCAAGGAGGCAAAGGCGCATGGCGAGCGTTTCTTCGTCCGTCAGTTGAAGACAGCCGAGGATCTGGTCGCCGAGAGCCGGGCGATGCATCATTGCGTCTCGATATACGCGGCCAAATGCATCGCCGGCAATGCCTCGATCTGGGTGCTGCGGCGCTCGGCGCTCGGCAAGATCGAGCGGTTGCTGACGATCGAACTCGACCCGCAAAACCGTGCGGTGCAGGTGCGCGGTTTCGGCAACCGTCTCGCCTCGCTCGAGGAGCGCAAGATCATCGAGCGCTGGGCCAAGGCGAGGGGTGTGGTGCTCTGCGCCTGAAACGGAAGACCCGCGCGGCGGAAAGGCGGCGCGGGTGCATAATGGGCGGATGTGCCGACGTCAGGCCAAGAGCACATTCGGCGTTGACAGCGGCGTCAAACCAATTCTATTGTCCGCCACCATGAAAAAGGCACTCATTCTCGTAGGAAAGCGCGTGGGCAAGGCGGTGTAACCGCCGGGCGGTGACCTCCCATGCGCAAGACACAGGCTCCCTCGGGGGCCTTTTTTATTGCCCGAAATACGACTAAACGACGAGCAATCGCCAGATGGCGAACAGTACGGGACCAGACCGATGAGCAGTGGACAGAATGAGCGGCGCGAAATGCCAAGAACTGAAATGCCAAGGAGCGAAATGACGGGCGCCGAAATGGTGGTGCAGGCGCTGAAGGACAACGGCGTCAAGCATGTTTTCGGCTATCCGGGCGGCGCGGTTCTGCCAATCTACGATGAAATCTTCCAGCAGGACGAGGTCGAGCACATCCTCGTCCGCCATGAGCAGGGCGCGGGCCACGCGGCGGAAGGCTATGCGCGCTCGACCGGCAAGGCCGGCGTCATGCTGGTGACCTCGGGGCCGGGCGCCACCAATGCGGTGACGCCGTTGCAGGACGCGCTGATGGATTCGATCCCGCTGGTCTGCCTGACCGGCCAGGTGCCGACTTCGCTGATCGGCTCGGATGCGTTCCAGGAGTGCGACACGGTCGGCATCACGCGGCCCTGCACCAAGCACAACTGGCTGGTGAAGGACGTCAACGAGCTCGCGGCAACGATCCACGAGGCCTTCCATGTGGCAACCACAGGGCGCCCCGGTCCGGTCGTCGTCGACATTCCGAAGGACGTGCAGTTCGCCAGGGGTATCTATGTCCCGCCGCAGACGGCGCCGCGCACCAGCTACCAACCGAAGGTCCAGGGCGATCTGGAAAAGATCAAGGCGGCGGTCGAGCTGTTGGCCGGCGCCAGGAAGCCGATCATCTATTCGGGCGGCGGCGTCATCAATTCCGGCCCGGAGGCGAGCCATCTGCTGCGCGAGCTGGTCGACCTCACCGGCTTTCCCATCACCTCGACGCTGATGGGCCTCGGCGCCTATCCGGCGTCGGGCAAGAACTGGATGGGCATGCTCGGCATGCACGGCACGTATGAAGCGAACATGGCGATGCATGATTGCGACGTCATGCTCTGCATCGGCGCGCGCTTCGACGACCGCATCACCGGGCGGCTGACGGCGTTTTCTCCGAATTCGAAGAAGATCCACATCGACATCGACCCGTCGTCGATCAACAAGAACGTCCACACCGACGTGCCGATCATCGGCGATGTCGGGCGTGTGCTGGAGGATCTGGTGCGGCTGTGGCGGGCAACCGCCAAGGCCGACAAGAAAGCGCTTCACCCGTGGTGGGAGCAGATTGCCAAATGGCGCGCGCGCGATTCGCTCGCCTACAAGATGAACCACGAGGTGATCATGCCGCAATATGCCGTCCAGCGGCTCTATGCGCTGACCAAGGACCTCGACACCTACATCACCACCGAGGTCGGCCAGCATCAGATGTGGGCGGCACAGCACTATCATTTCGAGAAGCCGAACCGCTGGATGACCTCCGGCGGACTGGGCACGATGGGCTACGGCCTGCCGGCGGCACTCGGCGTGCAGATCGCGCACCCGGATGCGCTGGTCATCGATATCGCCGGCGACGCTTCGGTGCAGATGACGATGCAGGAGATGAGCGCAGCGGTGCAGCACGAGGCGCCGATCAAGATCTTCATCCTCAACAACCAGTACATGGGCATGGTGCGGCAATGGCAGCAGCTGCTGCACGGCAACCGGCTGTCGCACTCCTACACCGAGGCGATGCCGGATTTCGTCAAGCTCGCCGAAGCCTATGGCGGCCACGGCATTCGCTGCGACAAGCCGGACGAGCTCGACGACGCCATCAAGGAAATGATAGCGGTCAAGAAGCCCGTCCTGTTCGACTGCCGCGTGGCGACGCTCGCCAACTGCTTCCCGATGATCCCGTCGGGCAAGGCGCATAACGAGATGCTGTTGCCGGACGAGGCGACGGACGAAGCTGTGGCCAACGCTATCGACGCCAAGGGCAGGGAACTGGTGTAGCCTGGTTCAAGGAAGCTGTGCAAAAACAGCAGATTAGCGCAAAAGTTTGAAATCGAGATTCATGTCATGAACGCACAGTTGCAACCGACTGGCTCCGCCTATTTCATCGCCAAGGAGACGGAAAAACCAGAGAACCACACGCTTTCGGTCCTGGTCGACAACGAGCCGGGCGTGCTTGCGCGGGTCATCGGCCTGTTTTCCGGACGTGGCTACAACATCGAGAGCCTGACGGTCTCGGAAACCGAGCACGAAAAGCACCGGTCGCGCATCACAATCGTGACGCGCGGCACGCCGCACGTGCTGGAGCAGATCAAGCACCAGCTCGAGCGCATCGTGCCGGTGCACCGCGTCGTCGATCTCACCGTGCGGTCGCAAGAATTCGGACAGGAGCGGCCATTGGAGCGGGAACTCGCGCTGGTCAAGGTCGCCGGCACCGGCGAAGCCCGCGTCGAGGCGCTCCGGCTCGCCGATGCATTCCGCGCCAGCGTCATCGATGCCAACACCGAGCATTTCATCTTCGAGATCACCGGCAAGGGCTCCAAGCTCGATCAGTTCATCGCCATCATGAAACCGCTCGGGCTAGTTGAAATCTGCCGTACCGGAGTGGCGGCGATGAACCGTGGCCCGCAAGGGATGTAGTCATCCAGCTTGGCTCTATCTCGTCGCTTTGCCACCGATCGCATTGATTAGGGGAACGGCATGACATTCGACGCATTATTCGCCCTGCTGGTCTATGCCTTCGTGACCTCGATCACGCCGGGTCCGAACAATTTCATGCTTTTGGCCTCGGGCGTGAATTTCGGCTTGGTCAAAACCGTGCCACACATGCTCGGCATCGGCTTCGGCTTCCTCGTGCTGTTGCTTGCCGTAGGCTTCGGGCTTGGCGCCGTGTTGACGGCCTTTCCGGTCCTGCATACCGGGTTGAAGATCGCCGGCGGCCTCTACTTGCTTTATCTCGCCTGGAAGATCGCCATGTCGCGCTCGCTCGGCGGCGAAGGCGAGGCGAAGGGCCAGCCGATGCGCTTCATCGAGGCTGCGGCTTTCCAGTGGGTCAATCCCAAAGCCTGGGTGATGGCGATTACAGCCATGGCCGTCTATACGAACCCGGAACGCCCGCTTGTGTCCGTGGTGCGATCGCGGCCGCGTTCGCCGTCGTCATGCTGCCGAGCATTTCGACCTGGGCCGGTTTCGGCATGGCGCTGCGCGGCTTTCTGGCCGGATGCGGTGCGGCTCAAATGGTTCAACATCGCCATGGGCGTGATGCTTGCGGCGACGCTGTGGCCGATGCTGCGTTAGCTGCCGTTCTATTGTGCACTGCACATTAAATCTTCGTAATGACGGGTTTTGGTCCTTTTTCGCCTTCGGCATCCTCTATTATCTGGCAAAAGCGCGGCAAGAGGCTGCGAGTTGAGCTAGACTACGGCCACCGGATAGCGGCGTGTCGGATCGAGAGGCCTTTTGTCGATGCGCGGAAAGATCGTATTAGCGGTGATCGCTGCAGCCTGCGTTGCCGCGGCGTGGCTCTATCTTTCGCCCAGCGCAATGAGCGGTCTTCAGCAGATGCTGTCGGCGAATCAGACGGCGACGGCGGACAAGCCCGCTGCAGCGACAAATGCCGCGCGTACGACTTCGGTGGTTGCCGCCACCGCTACGACGGCCGATTTCCCGGTCCGGCGCTATGCCATCGGCTTTGTGTCCTCTCCTGCCGTGGTCAGCATCAACGCGCGGATATCGAGTCAGATCGTCGCAATCGCAGTCAAGGACGGACAGATGGTGAAGGCCGGCGACCTTCTGTTCTCGCTGGACGATCGCTCGTTGAAGGCACAACTGGCACGCGATCAGGCGACGCTCGCGAAAGACCAGGCGCTGCTTGCCAGCGCCACGGCCGATCTTCAGCGCGCCAAAAATCTCGTCGCCAGGCAGGCCGGAACACAGCAGACCTACGATCAGGCCGTCGCGGCGCAGAAATCCGCCGCGGCCACCGTCGACGCCGACAAGGCAACGATCGATGCGGACCAAATCCAGCTTGGCTTCGCCACGATCAGGGCGCCGATCTCCGGCAGGCTCGGCGCAGTCAGCGTCGCCGTCGGCGATCTCGTTACCACCAGCAACGGCAGCAGCACGTCGACTCCACTGGTGACGATCACGCAGGTCGACCCGCTGCAGGTGAACTTCAATCTCCCCGAAAGCGATCTTGCCTTGCTGCACAAGGCGCTGGCAGCGCCGCAGCAAGGTGCGGTGACGCTGACCAAGGACGGCGACCCGAAGCCGATCGGCGAGGGAACGCTGGATTTCGTCGATTCCAGCGTAGACACGGCGTCCGGCACGATCGCAACGCGGGCCAGTGTGCCCAACGCCGATCTTTCGCTATGGCCGGGCCAATACGTCAACGTCGTGCTCGATGCCGGCATCATGCCACAAATGACGTCCGTTCCGACGGTCGCCGTCCAGCCCAGCCAGAAGGGCCCCTTCGTCTATGTGATCAAGCCGGACAACACCGTTGAAATGCGGCCCGTGCAGGTCGCGCTGACAGAAGGCACCAACACCGCAATTAGCCAAGGATTGAAAAGCGGCGAGCGTGTCGTCGTCGAGGGTCAGACCAAACTGAAGAACGGCGCGGCGGTGCGCGAAGGCAAGGCTTCGACCGGCACCGGCGATCAGGCGGCTCCGAAGGTTGCCGAGGCTGACCGGACGGGCGGAACACAGCCATGATTTCCGAATTCTGCATCCGCAGGCCCGTCGCCACGCTGCTCATGTCGTTCGCCCTGGTTCTGGGCGGGCTATTTGCTTACAAATTCCTGCCGGTCGCGGCGCTGCCAAGCGCCGAATTTCCGGTTGTCAACGTCTCGGCCTCGCTGCCCGGGGCTTCGCCGGAAACCATGGCGACCTCGGTGGCAACGCCTCTGATCAAGCAGTTTGCCACTATCGCAGGCATCGATTCGATCTCGACGACCAACTCGCTCGGCTCGACCTCGATCGCCATTCAGTTCGTGCTCAACCGCGACATCGATGCAGCCGCCGCCGACGTGCAGGCAGCGATCGCACGCACGCAACGACAATTGCCGCCGGAGATGACCAGCCCGCCGAGCTACCGCAAGGTCAATCCAGCCGACGCGCCGATCCTGCTGATGTCGTTGGTCAGCGACACAATTCCGCTGACCGATCTCGACGCGTTTGCCGAGAATGTGATTTCGCCGTCGCTGTCGACGATCGATGGCGTTGCGCAGGTTTCGATATACGGCCAGCAAAAATATGCCGTACGCGTCCAGATCGATCCGACGGCGCTCGCCGCTCGCGGCATCTCGATCGACCAGCTGCAGACGGCCATTGCCTCGGCCAACAGCAACACGCCGCTCGGCGTGCTCAAGAACAACAAACAGCAGCTGACGATCACCGCGAACACGCAGCTGACCGATGCGGCGGGATTCTCCAACATCATCATCGCCACCAAGAACGGCCATCCGGTGCGGCTCGGCGAGGTGACCCGCGTCATCGATTCGGTCGAGACCACGACGACGGCAAGCTGGTACGACGGCACCCGCGCCATCATCATGGCCGTGCAGCGCCAGCCGGATGCCAACACCGTCGATGTCGTCGACCGCGTCAAGGCGATGCTGCCTTCCTTCGAGGGTCAGATGCCTGCGGCGGCGAGCATCCAGTTGCTCAACGACCGCTCGACGTCGATCCGCGAGGCGGTCGACGACGTGCAGTTCACGCTGCTGCTCACCATCGCGCTGGTGGTGATGGTGATCTTCCTGTTCCTGCGCCGGGTAACGGCGACGGTCATCCCGGCCGTGGCGGTGCCGATTTCGCTCATCGCCACGCTGGGCGTGATGTACCTGTTCGGCTTTTCCATCGACAACGTCTCATTGATGGGGCTGACGCTGGCGGTCGGCCTTGTCGTCGACGATGCAATCGTCATGCTCGAAAACATTTTCCGCCATATGGAGGAGGACGGGCTCTCTGCCCTCGAGGCGTCGCTCAAGGGCGCCCGCGAAATCGGCTTCACCATCATCTCGATCTCGATCTCGCTGGTCGCCGTGTTCATTCCGGTGCTTTTGATGGGCGGCGTGATCGGGCGCATCTTCAACGAATTCGCAGTGGTGGTGACGGTCGCCATCCTGGCGTCGATGTTCGTCTCGCTGACGCTGACGCCGATGCTGTGCTCGCGGCTGTTGTCGTTATCGAAGGCCGAGCGGGAAGCAGCGCACGGTGAAGGCCATAGACAAAACGTCTTCATGCAGGGCTATGACAGGCTGCTGACATTCTGCCTGCACCACAATTTCCTTGTCTTCCTTGTCTTCCTGGTGACCGCAGGGCTGTCGGTGTGGCTGATCCAGATCTCGCCGAAGGGCTTCTTCCCGCAGGAGGATATCGGCCAGGTCTCGGTGACGACCATCGCGCGCCAGGACATTTCGTTCGACGCGATGGTGAAGCTGCAGGGGCAAGTGGCGGATGTCTTCACCCATTCGCCCTACGTCGCGCATGTCGGCTGGTCGGCGGGCAGTGGAAACAATGCGCTCAACCAGGGCCAACTGTTTGTGCAGCTGAAAGACAAGGACCACCGACCGAACATCGACAAAGTGCTTACGGACCTGCGGCGCCAGCTGGCCAATGTGCCCGGCATCGAAACCTACATGCAACCGGTGCAGAACCTGCGGCTCGGCGCGCGTTCTTCGGCGAGTGCCTACCAGCTTGCCGTGCAGGGCCTCGATACCGGCCTGACGAACGTCTGGGCGCAAAGGCTGACGGATGCGATGGCCGCCAATCATGCCGCCTTCACCGACGTCACCAATGACCTGCAGAACAACGCGCTACAGGCGACGCTGGTGATCGACCGCGACAAGGCGGCGAACCTCGGTGTCGATACCGACACGTTGCGCTCCAGCCTCTATGGCGGTTTCGGCACCCAGCAGGTGTCGACCATCTTCGGTTCGGCCGACAGCTACGACGTGATCATGGAGCTCGATCCGAAGATCGAGTGGTCGCCCGAGCGGATGCTGGCCATCAAGGTGAGAACGGCGAGCGGCAGCCTGGTGCCGCTCGGCGCGTTCGCCCGCGTCGATCGGACCGCCGGCGCTTTGACCGTCAACCAGCTCGGCCAGCTTCCGGCAGTGACGATCTCCTACAATCTGCCGCAAGGCGTGGCCCTCGGCGACAGCGTGAGCCACATCAACGCGCTGAAGGACAAGATCGGCATGCCGCCGACGATCTCGACCGCCTTCTCGGGCACGGCCAAGACGTTCCAGGATTCGCTTTCCAACCAGGGGCTGCTGATCGGCGGCGCGATCCTGACCATCTATATCGTGCTCGGCATGCTTTATGAGAGCTTCATCCATCCGCTCACCATCCTGACCGGGCTTCCATCGGCGGTGCTGGGCGCACTGGTGGCACTGCGGCTGGCGGGGATGGATCTGTCGGTGATCGCGGTGATCGGCATCCTGATGCTGATCGGCATCGTCAAGAAGAACGGCATCATGATGATCGACGTGGCGCTCGAGCTTAGGCGCGAGGGGATGTCGCCTGTCGAATCCATCCACAAGGCCTGCCTGATGCGCTTCCGGCCGATCATGATGACCACCCTTGCGGCGCTGATGGGTACCATCCCGATCGCGCTCGGCACCGGTGCCAGTGCGGAACTGCGCCAGCCTCTCGGCGTGGCGGTGGTCGGCGGTCTTGTCGCCTCGCAGGCACTGACGCTGTTCGTCACGCCCGTCATCTACGTCTACATGGAGCATTTTTCCGGCTGGCTGGTCAGGCTGTGGGCGCGGCGCCGGGGCGAGCCGAGGCCGGTCGAAGCGGTCGACCAGCCGTCACTGTTCGACGAGGAGGAAGAACCAGTGCCGCAAAAGGCGGCAGCCGAATAGCGCTGGCCCAAGCCGTGGTGCTTGCGGCCGGGGGTCCGCGATCGTAATTTGACGCCATGCCGCATAATCACCACCATGACAACGAGCTTGATCCTTTTGCGGCGCGCGTGCGCGCACTGGAGACGATTCTCACCCGCAAAGGCCTGATCGATCCGGCGGCGATTGATGCCATAGTGGACACCTACGAGACCAAGATCGGGCCGCGCAACGGCGCAAAGGTGGTGGCGAAAGCCTGGGTTGATCCCGCGTTTGCCGCATGGCTGAAGCGTGATGCGACGGCGGCAATCGAATCGCTCGGCTACACCGGCCGGCAAGGCGAGCACATGCAGGCGGTCTTCAACACGGCCGACACGCACAACCTCGTCGTCTGCACGCTATGTTCCTGCTATCCGTGGTCGGTGCTCGGCCTGCCGCCGGTCTGGTACAAGGCGCCGCCCTACCGTTCGCGCGCAGTGATCGATCCGCGCGGCGTGCTCGAGGAATTCGGGCTAATCTTGCCGGCGACGACAACAATCCGGGTGTGGGATTCGACCGCCGAGCTGCGCTATCTGGTGGTGCCTATGCAGCCAAGGGGCACCGAGGGCTGGGATGAGGCACGGCTCGCCGATCTGGTGACGCGCGATGCCATGATCGGCACGGCGTTGGTGCGGGAACCGGCATGAACGGGCCGCAGGATCTCGGCGGTCAGATGGGTTTCGGGCCGGTCGCGCCCGAACCGGACGAACCCTATTTCCATGCCGATTGGGAAAGGCGGGCGCTGGGCGTGACGTTGTGCGCCGGCGCCATGGGCGCCTGGACCATCGACGAGAGTCGGCACGCGCGGGAATCGCTGCATCCAGCGGATTATTATGCCTCCAGCTACTACCAGATATGGATCAAGGCGCTGGAGGTGCTGCTCAAACGCCATGGTTTCGTCAGCGACCGCGACCTGGCTACGGGCGACGCAGTCGACCCGGCAGCGACACCCAAACGGGTGCTGAAGGCTAAGGACGTTCCGGCGGTGCTGGCCAAGGGCGGGCACTGCGACCGGCCTGTCGCCGTGCCTGCGCGGTTCAAGGCGGGCGACCCCGTGCGAACCAGGAACTTTCATCCGACCGGCCACACCAGACTGCCGCGCTATGCACGCGGCAAGCGAGGCGTCGTCGAGGCTGTGCGCGACGGCTTTGTCTTTCCCGACACCAATGCGCACGGCCAGGGCGAAAACCCGCAATGGGTCTATACGGTGTCCTTCACCGGCGGCGAAATCTGGGGCGAGGGCGCCGATCCGACACTTGTCGTGTCGATCGATGCCTGGGAGAGCTACCTTGAGCCGGCGTGAGACGGGCTCAGTCGCCGCCATGCTGCCCGCCGGTGTCGAGGCGCCTGTGTTTGCCGAGCCGTGGCAAGCAGAGGCCTTTGCCATGACGGTAGCACTGCACGACAACGGGCTGTTTTCGTGGAGCGAATGGGCGGATGCTTTGTCGGCAGAGGTGAAGCGGCCGGGCGCCGCGCGCGACGGTCACGATTACTACGAGCACTGGCTGGCAGCGCTGGAAAAGCTGCTTTTGGCCAAGGGCGTTGCCGGAAAGCGCGACGTCGATGCGCTCGCCGCTGCCTGGGAACGCGCCGCGCACGCAACGCCGCATGGCAAGCCGATCCAGCTGGAGAACGATCCACAGCGGGCCGGGTAAGCTGCGGTCGCCTGGCCTTGTTCTCTTTACGTTCCTGTTCGTCACTGATAGCCTGACCCTGTCGCAGCGGCGTGATTGCCGGCGATGAAAATTGATGGTGACGGCAGTCACCTTGTCTTTCCCTCGCGAATCCGGTCTGTCGCGCTGATGGAATTCTCTCCTCAACAGGACGAGGCGCTGAAGGCGGTGGCCGGCTGGCTGAAAGCCGGCAAGCCGCAGCTGTTCCGGCTGTTCGGCTATGCCGGCACCGGCAAGACGACGCTGGCGCGCTATTTCGCCGAGCATGTCGACGGCCAGGTGCAGTTCGCCGCGTTTACGGGCAAGGCGGCGCAGGTGCTGCGTTCCAAGGGCGCGGTCAATGCCCGCACCATCCATTCGCTGATCTACCGGCCGAAAGGCGAGGAATCGGTAGCGGACGAGGTGACCGGCAAGACCTCGATGTCGCCGACCTTTTCGCTTAATCGGCAAAGCCCGATCTCTCGGGCCAAGCTGGTCGTCATCGACGAATGCTCAATGGTCGACGAGCAGCTTGGCCGCGATCTGATGACCTTCGGCACCCCTATCCTGGTGCTCGGCGATCCCGGCCAGTTGCCGCCGATCTCCGGCGGCGGCTTCTTCACCGACCACGAGCCGGACATTCTGCTCACAGAAATCCACCGCCAGGCGCGCGACAACCCGATCATCAGGCTGGCGCTCGACGTGCGCGAGGGCCGCGAATTCATGCGCGGCGACTATGGCGCGGCGCAGGTGATCGGCAAGGAAGACGTCACCCAGGAATTGGTGCTGAAAGCGGACCAGGTGCTGGTCGGCACCAACCGCACGCGCCGCCGTTATAACCAGCGGCTGCGCGAGCTGAAGGGGTTCAACGCCGATTATCCGCAAGCCGGCGACAAGCTGGTCTGTCTGCGCAACGATCCGGCCAAGGGACTGCTCAACGGCTCGCTGTGGAAGGTGATGACCTCGTCGCGCGAGACGGTCAAGCCCGGCATCAATCTGCTGGTTTCGCCGGAGGAAGATGACCCGGATCGCGGCGTCGCCAAGATCAAGCTGCTCAAAGCCGCATTCGAGGATCCCGACGCCGACATTCCCTGGCAGCAGAAGAAGCGCTTCGACGATTTCGATTACGGTTACGCGCTGACCGTGCATAAGGCGCAAGGGTCGCAATGGAATGAGATCGTGCTTTTCGACGAAAGCTGGGCATTCAAGGAAACTCGCCAGCGTTGGCTCTACACCGCGATCACGCGCGCGGCCGAACGGCTGACGATCGTCCGATAGGGCTGTCAGGTCCGTCGTATCAGCGCTGGGCGATCGGTCTGGCGTCAAGCCATTCCCAGGCGGCGGCTTCGTCCTTGGCCTCGAAATGCCGGAGTTCGATAGGCAAAGAGGCAGGCAAAAAGGCTCTTGCCTCCGGTATCCAGTTCGGCTCACCGATCGCCGCGCAGCTGCCGATATGCTCCACGGCATGAGCTATGCCCTGTTCGATCGTCTCGTCCGATACGTCGGCCCAGTCGACACCCTCATGGTCGATCAGGCGCACCAGCACGTCGATCTTCGGATGCAGCGCATAGGCCGCCTCCAGCAATCCGAACAGGTTTTCGGCGTCAGCCGCTGCGACATGGCCGACGACATCGATGGCGAAAAGATCTTCGCGATCGGTGTCGATGCGGCGAACCGCCGGCACGGCCTCGAGAAAATTCAACAGGGAACTCCTTGCGCTCGATTTTCTTCACACACCTTGGAACACCTGAAACCCTCTGTCTGTTCCCGTTAAAGGCGGTATAGATGCGCGCCAAGATCAGCCTGGAGCCGTGCAAATGCCTGCAAAGCTTTCCGTCAACCTCAATGCGATCGCCATGCTGCGCAACCGGCGCGACCTGCCGTGGCCAAGCGTGACCGGGCTCGGACGCATTGCCCTTGCCGCCGGCGCGCATGGGCTCACGGTGCACCCGCGACCCGACGAGCGGCACACCAGGCATTCCGATCTGCCGCAGATCAGGGCGCTGATCGACGACGAGTTCCCGAATGCGGAATTCAACATCGAGGGCTATCCGACCGAGGAGTTCCTGGCGCTTGTGGAAAAGCATCAGCCCGAGCAGGTGACGCTGGTGCCCGACGACCCGGCGCAGGCGACTTCCGACCATGGCTGGAACTTCGCCGCCGAGGCTGCGTTCCTGACACCGGTCGTCAAGCGCCTGAAGAAGGGAGGCTTTCGCGTGTCGCTGTTTTCGGATCCGGATCCCGCTGGCGTGAACGCCGCTCGCGACACCGGCGCCGATCGGATCGAACTCTATACGGGTCCATATGGCAGCTATCATTCCGATTCGGCAAAAGCGGCGAAGGAATTGGAGAAATTGGGAAAGACGGCGGATGCCGCATTGGCCGCAGGGCTCCAGGTCAATGCCGGGCACGACCTTGTGGTGAGCAATTTGCCGGCGCTGGCCAGGCGCATCCCGGCATTGGCCGAAGTGTCGATCGGACATGGGTTGACAGCCGATGCGTTGGAGTATGGCATGGCCGCAACGGTCAGGCGGTTTCTGAAGGCTTGTGGCTGGTAGAGAAAGGCGAGCCGATAGGCCATGCGTTCCCGGCACGGCAGCGCGTCCTTTCCATCCCGCAGCATAGAGCGCCGCACGTCTATGGGAGTGTCGTCCATGGCCCTTGCCCACGCTGGTAGCGAGGCAGAACCCATCGAACAATCCAGCCAGTCCAAGGCCGAGCAGCACAGCACCAGAGTTTTGATGCTGGGCGCGTTGGGCGTGGTTTACGGCGATATCGGCACGAGCCCAATCTACGCGTTTCGGGAAGCGCTGCACGCATCGTCGGGACCGGTAGCGCGCAACGACGTCCTTGGCGTGCTGTCGCTTATCGTCTGGGCGCTGACGATCATCGTCACGATAAAGTACGTCGCTTTCGTGCTCAGAGCCGACAACAAGGGTGAGGGCGGCACGCTGTCGCTGATGGCGCTTGCGCGCAACGCTTATCCAAAGGGAGCCCGGTTCATTCTGGGGATCGGACTTTGCGGCGCGGCGCTGTTTTTCGGCGACGCCATCATAACGCCGGCCATCTCCGTGCTTTCGGCGGTCGAGGGCCTGGAAGTGGTGACCCCGACGCTGGAAACTTATGTTGTTCCGATCACGCTGATCATCCTGGCAATGCTTTTTGCCGTGCAACGCTTTGGCACCGGCAGGGTGGCGGCCGTGTTCGGACCGGTGACGGCAGCGTGGTTCCTGGCGATCGGCGCCGCCGGGGTCTACCATCTGCTGGACGACCCGTCGGTCCTGCTGGCGATCAATCCCTATTACGCCGTCGCTTATCTGGCCAATACGCCTACCGGTGCGTTCGTCACGGTCGGGGCGGTGTTCCTGGCGGTCACCGGGGCCGAAGCCCTCTATGTCGATCTCGGCCATTTCGGGCGCAGGCCGATCGTGCTGGCGTGGTTCTCCGTGGTGTTCCCTTGTCTGCTCCTCAACTATTTCGGACAAGGCGCGTTCGTTCTGGCCAACGGTGGCAAACCCACCAATCCATTCTTCCAGATGCTGCCGGATTGGGCGCTAATGCCCATGGTTGGGCTGGCCACGGCAGCGACGGTGATCGCCAGCCAGGCGGTGATCTCCGGCGCTTTCTCGCTGACGCGGCAGGCGGTGCAGCTCAATCTGCTGCCACGTATCGAGGTGCAGCATACTTCCGAGATGCAATCCGGCCAGATCTACATGCCGCGGGTCAATCTGGTGGTCGCGCTGGGCGTGATGCTGCTGGTGGTCGGCTTTGGCAGTTCGAGTTCGCTGGCTTCCGCCTATGGCATTTCGGTGACTGGCGAAATGCTGATGACAACCATCCTGTTGTTCGTGGTGATGCGGTTCCGGTGGAAATGGCAGCTTGCACTGGCAGCCGCGCTCACACTGCTGTTTGGCACGATCGATACCGGATTTTTCCTTGCAAACGTCGTCAAGATCCTCGAAGGCGGGTGGGTGTCGATCACGGTCGCTTGCGGCATGGGGCTGATCATGTCCACCTGGATCCGCGGCACCCGCTATTTGTTCGACAAGACGCGCCGGAACGAGATCCCGCTGGATTTCCTTGCCGGCAATCTGCTGAAGAAGAAACCGCATCTGGTGTCGGGCACCGCGGTGTTCCTGACCAGCGACCCGCTGAGCGCGCCGACCGCGCTGATGCACAGCCTGAAGCACTACAAGGTGCTGCACGAGCAGAACGTCATCCTTTCGGTGGTGACGGCACCGCAGCCGGTTGTGCCCGACAGCGAGCGCGTCAAGATGGAAATGGTCAACGAGCTGTTCATGCGGGTGACGCTGACCTTCGGCTATATGGAGCAGCCCAATATCCCGCGTGCGCTGGCGATCTGCCGCAAGCAGGGCTGGAAGTTCGACATCATGACGACGTCCTTCTTCCTGTCGCGGCGCTCACTCAAGGCGTCGCCCAATTCCGGCATGCCGGTCTGGCAGGACAAGCTGTTCATCGGGCTGGCGCGCTCGGCGGCCGATGCAACGGAATATTTCCAGATCCCGACCGGACGGGTGGTCGAGATCGGGACGCAGGTGGCTATTTAAAAACGTGTCCGTTGCGACATTCCAGGTGGTCTGCCGATCGGACTGAGTCTGCCAAGTCGTGGAGGACTCGCAATATCGGGACGGAGCCATTACGTGACGGCACTTGATATTGCAGCGCAGCAAGCGTAGAGCACCGCCCGCTTACCGGAGTGTCGTCCATGGCCCTTACCAATGCTGGTAACGAGGCAGAACCTGTCGAACAATCCAGCCATTCTGAGGTCGAGCAGCACAGCACCAAGGTGCTGATGCTGGGCGCGCTCGGCGTGGTTTACGGCGATATCGGTACCAGCCCGATCTATGCATTTCGCGAGGCGTTGCATGCATCGGCCGGTGGCAACGTCGCCAACCGTGGCGACATCCTCGGCGTGTTGTCGCTGATCATCTGGTCCCTGACGATCACCGTCACCATCAAATACATCATGTTCGTGCTCCGCGCCGACAATCGAGGCGAGGGCGGGGTGCTGTCGCTGATGGCGCTGGCGCGCAACAGTTTCCCGACGCGCTCGGCGGTGATCCTCGGCATCGGCATCGTCGGCGCGGCGCTTTTTTTCGGCGACGCAGTCATTACGCCGGCGATCTCGGTGCTATCGGCGGTCGAAGGTATGAATGTCGTCACGCCGACATTCCAGCCCTATGTGGTGCCGCTGACACTGGCCATCCTGGCGATCCTGTTTGCGGTACAGCGATTCGGCACCGGCGGCGTAGGTTTGGTGTTCGGGCCAGTCACGGCTCTGTGGTTCCTGGCCATCGGCCTTTCCGGCATTAACCACATCATCGCCGATCCGGAAATCCTGCTGGCGATCAGCCCGCATTACATCGTGTCGTTCCTGGTCAACTCGCCCGATGTCGCCTTCGTCACGGTTGGTGCGGTCTTCCTCGCCGTCACCGGCGCCGAGGCGCTCTATGCCGACCTCGGCCATTTCGGCCGCAAGCCGATCGTACTCGCCTGGCTGGCAATCGTGTTCCCTTGTCTGTTGCTCAACTATGTCGGGCAAGGCGCCTTCGTGCTGGCAAATGGCGGCGTTGTCGGTCATCCATTCTTCGAGATGAACCAGGGCTGGACGCTTATTCCGATGGTCGTGCTGGCGACGGCGGCGACCGTCATCGCCAGCCAGGCGGTGATCTCCGGCGCTTTTTCGCTGACCAGACAGGCGGTGCAGCTCAATATGCTGCCGCGTTTCGTTATCCAGCATACGTCGGAAAAACAGTCGGGCCAGATCTATCTGCCGCGCATCAACCTGATGCTGGCGCTGGTGGTGATGTTGCTGGTGGTCGGCTTCGGCGAATCCAGCCGCCTGGCCTCGGCCTACGGTATTTCGGTGACCGGCAACATGCTAGTGACGAATGTGCTGCTTTTTGTTGTGATGACGCGCATCTGGAAATGGCCGCTCGGCGTCGCGATCGCCTTGATGGCCGTGTTCGCCTTCGTCGATACCGGCTTCTTTGCCGCCAACATAGTCAAGGTGTTTGAAGGTGGCTGGGCATCGCTTGCCATCGCCGCAGTTATCGTGATGACTATGTGGACCTGGATCCGCGGCAGCCGCTATTTGTTCGACAAGACGCGCCGGAACGAGATCCCGCTGGATTTCCTTGCCGGCAATCTGCTGAAGAAGAAACCGCATCTGGTGTCGGGCACCGCGGTGTTCCTGACCAGCGACCCGCTGAGCGCGCCGACGGCGCTGATGCACAGCCTGAAGCACTACAAGGTGCTGCACGAGCAGAACGTCATCCTTTCGGTGGTGACGGCACCGCAGCCGGTTGTGCCCGACAGCGAGCGCGTCAAGATGGAAATGGTCAACGAGCTGTTCATGCGGGTGACGCTGACCTTCGGCTACATGGAGCAGCCCAACATCCCGCGTGCGCTGGCGATCTGCCGCAAACAGGGCTGGAAGTTCGACATCATGACGACGTCCTTCTTCCTGTCGCGGCGCTCTCTCAAGGCCTCGCCCAATTCCGGCATGCCGGTCTGGCAGGACAAGCTGTTCATCGGGCTGGCGCGCACGGCGGCCGATGCGACGGAATATTTCCAGATCCCGACCGGACGGGTGGTCGAGATCGGGACGCAGGTGGCTATCTGAACAAATGGCCGTGCCCTTTGAGGGCACGGCCATTGTCAGGCTCAGCTCACCAGAGCCGCCTTGTTTGCTTCAAGAAATTGCTTCAGCGGCTGCGGCTTCCTGCCGGACAGCGTCTCGACCGCGTCGGTCACCATGCCGATCCGGCCGGAGCGGGTGTTGGTGTCGAAGGAAACGATGACGGGCGCAAACGCTTCGGGAACACCGGCCGCTGTCAGTCCCTCCCTGAGCGCTTGATCCGACAGCTGGACGACTTCGATCGGCTTGCCGGTGACCTCGGTGACGAGGGCCGCAATCTCGGCCATCGTGTGGGCCTTGGGGCCGGTCAGCGTGTATGTCGTGCTTTCGGTTGCGCTCGAAGCAAGGCCGGCGGCGATCGCGGCTGCCATATCGTCGCGCGCGCCATGGGCAATGCGGCCGTCTCCAGCGGATGTGTACCAGTGCCCCGAGGCGATGGCGTGCGGCAGCGCCATGAACAGGTTCTCCTGATACCAGCCGTTGCGGAAGATGGTGTAGGGGATACCGCTCGCCTTGATCGCCTGCTCGGTGCCGTGGTGATCGGGCGCAAACAGTACCGGCGATCCTGGCTCCGGATTGGGCATCGACGTGTAGAGCAGATGCGAAACGCCGGCGCTTTTTGCGGCGGCGACCGCGGTCTCATGTTGCTTCAGGCGCTTGCCGGGAAGGGCGAGTTCGTTCGTCGAAATGATCAGAACCCTGTCGGCGCCGGTGAATGCACTGGCCAGCGATGCGGTGTCGTCGAAGTCGGCCGCCCTGATGGTGACGCCGCGCGCTGCCAGATCGGCCAGATTTTCCGGATTGCGGGTGGCGGCGATGATGCGCGGAGGCGAGACCTTGAGCGTGTCAAGCAGATGATTGATGACGCCGCGGCCAAGCTGGCCGGAGGCGCCGGTGACGAGAAGGGTGTCGGTCATGAGATGTCCTGACGTTGCGCCGGAGCGGCGGGTGCATATGTTAGTCTCAAAAAGAGACCAGCTCTAAAATAGGAATTGACCCATCCTCGTAAAGAAGGCAGTTTTGCGGGAGGTAGGCACACCCAGGGAACCAGCCATGGACGGCAAGATCGTCAATCTGAGATCGAAGCTCGAGATATACAAAGCAGGCAGCGGTGGCGGAAACCTTGCGGATTGCCCGGTTCGCGATGTGATCCAGGGCATAAGCAATAAATGGAGTTCGCTGCTGATGGAGGCCTTGGCCGAGAAGCCGTACCGCTACGGCGAATTGCGGCGGCTGGTGCCCGATATTTCACAGCGCATGCTCACCCAGACGCTCCACGATCTGCAGCGCGACGGCTATGTGCATCGGCAGGTGTTTCCGACCAAACCGCCGAGCGTCGAATACAGCCTCACCGATCTCGGGCGCTCGATGTTTGGACCCTTGCATCAGCTGATCCAATGGGCCGAGCTCAACCACGGCGCTGTACGCGAGGCGCGGAAGATTTTCGATGCTGCCGAGGGCTGAGCCTCAAGGCCGAGACGGCGGCTTGATTTAGCGACAGCGCTGAAGGATTGTCCGGCCTGGGTTGGGTCGGGCAGATGGGCAATTCTCTGGACATCGCGATTGCCGGCGCCGGGCCGGCTGGACTTGCCGCCGCGCTCTATCTCACGCGCGCCGAACATAGGGTCACCATCTTCGAACGCTTCGACCAGCCAAAGCCGGTCGGGTCCGGGCTGATCCTGCAGCCGACCGGGCTGACGGTGCTTGCCGATCTCGGCCTGCTCGACGACATTCTGGCGCTGGGCAGCCGCATAGACCGCCTGCATGGTGCAGACGCCAGAACTGGCCGCACCGTGCTCGATGTCCGTTATGATGCCCAGCGCGGCGGTCGCTTCGGGCTGGCGGTGCACCGCGCGGCTCTGTTCGGCGTGCTTTTCCGCGCCGCCCGGCGCCAGGCGATCACCATCGAGACAGGTATCGAGCTCGAGACGCTGGAAACCGGCGAGCGGGCAACATTGATCTGCGGCAACGGACGACGGATAGGGTCGTTCGACCTGGTAGTGGATGCCAGCGGTTCACGCTCCAAACTGCGGCGGTGCGTGAACAATCCGGGCGAACCGCGATCGCTCGCCTATGGCACGTTCTGGGCATCGCTCGGCTGGCGCGGCGAGGGTTTCGACGAGCACGCGCTGCTGCAGCGCTACGACAGTGCGAGCGTGATGATCGGCGTGCTGCCAATCGGCCGGCCTGAGCCCGGTGCCCAGAAGATGGCGGCATTCTTCTGGAGCCTCAAGCCGGCGGATGCCGAGCACGTATGGGCGGCAGGTCTCGATGCATGGAAGGCGAGATTGGTCGGGCTGTGGCCTGAATGCGCGGCCTTCATCGACCAGATCGACAGTTTCGAGCAGCTTTCGCTGGCGCGCTATGGCCATCACACGATGAAGACGCCAGCCGGACGGCGATTGGCTGTTATCGGCGATGCGGCCCATTCAACGAGCCCGCAGCTCGGCCAGGGCGCGAACATGGCGCTGCTCGATGCAGCCGCGCTCAACTACGCACTCATAGGAACGGACCGTATCGATACTGCACTGGCGGCCTATGTCCGGACACGGCGATGGCATGTGCGGGTCTTCCAGGCGCTGTCGCTGGTGCTGACGCCGTTTTATCAATCGGATTCGATTGTGATGCCGTTCGTCCGCGACAGGCTGGTGGCGACGCTGGCAAAAGTCCCGCCGGCGCCGCAGTTTCTTGCTTCCATGGTTACAGGAACGGTGCTCAATCCATTCAAGCCGATAGGGCTTGCGGAAGCGCTGTCGCCGGATCGCCTTGGCGGCTGATTTCCGAAAGGTGCGAACCCTTAGCCTGCAAGAATGCATGGAGGCGTTGCGGATAATCGGGAGCGACCGCGCCCTTCACGGATGGGCGTTTGCGCAACGCCTCGCGCCACACCTGGACATGCGGTTTTCCGTCCAGGATGCCGAAATCGCCGATCCGGTCAAAGACCTCGAAATAACGGAAAATCGGGCCGTAGACCGCGTCGACCAGTGAAAAGCGCTCGCCGTCGAAGCATGGCCCAGCCGCGCCGTTCGCCAGTTCCTCTTCCAGGCGATCGAACATTGCTGCCAGAGCCCCGCGTTCGGCGATGAAGGCGGCTTCGGTGAGTGCTGAATAGAAGCGGCCGATGGCATTGAGGATTGCCGAGCCGAACTCGATCCAGGCGCGATGCCGGGCACGGGCATAGGGGTCGGTGGGATGCAGCGGATTGGGCTGGGTTTCCTCGAGGAATTCGAGGATGACGAGCGATTCGAAGATCACCGTTTCCTGGCCGTCATGCTCAACGCGGAGCAGCGGCACCTTGCCGAGCGGCGATGTCGCCTTGAACCAGGCAGGCTTGTTAGCGAGATCGACCGTGATGCGCTCGAATGGCACGTCCTTTTCGCGAAGTGAAATCGCCGCGCGCTGCACATAGGGACAAAGATGGTGGCTGACGAGGATGAGCTTGTCGATCATCTCACTCTCCCCAGACATAGTTCAATGCGCCGTCCTCGACGCGGGTGGAGAGGAACATCAGGCGGGAGCCCTTCGGCGCCGGGCCTTCGAGGCGACCACCGCTCGCCATGTCGAACGAGGCGCCGTGCCACTGGCAGACGAGCTTGCCGTCCTTGCAGCCGAGCGGGCCACCGAAATGCAGGCAGACGTTGGCGGCAGCGCGGATACGCTCGCCGCTGCGGTAGACATGGACCTCGCGGCCGAAAAACGGAGCGATGAGGCTGCCTTTTTCCGGAATGTCGGCGATCCTGCAGATTTCATGCTTCATCGGAATTGCCTCTCATGATTGATGCGATTGCATCTATATAGATGCATTTGCATCGATCGTCAAGCTTGATGCAATTGCATCTATCGCCTACGATGCAATCATGACCGGGATTCCTTCACCTCCAGCCATCAAGGCCTGGGCCCGCCTGATGCGGGTTTCGCGCCAGTTGTTGGAACGAGCCGAGGACGCGCTGAAGGACAGTGGCCTGCCGCCGCTTGCCTGGTACGACGTCCTGCATGAGCTTGCCGAGGCGGGCGAGGGCGGATTGCGGCCGTTCCAACTCACCGAGCGCACCCTGTTTGCGCAGTACAACATCTCCCGGCTGCTGGCGCGGCTCGAAGCCGACGGGCAGGTCGAGAAGCTTCCAGTTGCCGATGACGGCCGCGGGCAAACAGTCCGCGTCACAGACAAGGGACGCGAGACGCGCCGCCGCATGTGGGCTGTCTACGGCCGGTCGATCGCGGAGTTGGTCGGCTCCCGGCTTTCCAATGATGAGCTCGACGCGCTGTCAGCTCTGCTTGGGCGCCTGCGAGATCCGCCCGCCCTGGAGTGACACGCCTTCATGACGAAGATGGCACCGATTGGCGAGGTCAGGCACTGCCCAAGAGGAATGCCAACGTCGCCAGAACGCCAAGACCGACGCGGACCAGATGTAGATTGCCCCATTTGGCGATCAATGTCCGAGCTTCAGGATTGACGGAGTTCGCGTCCATCGCCTCCAGCAACCTATTTGCCGGCATCATCACCAGCAGCGTCCATGGCCAAGGCAGGATGATCAGCAAGGCACCGACCAGATAAGCGAGATTGCCGGTCAGCCACCAGGCGACGAGGCCCAGAATACAGGCGATGACGGCGATCGAGGCCTGCATGGCGGCGCCGCGCTTGTAGGAAGGCTGCCATTCCTGCAGCAATGCCTTGTCATCGAGGCGAAGCCGCGCCGGCTGCTCGGCGACGCTGACGTAGATAGCCGCGCCGGCGAACACTGCGGCAACGGTCAAGGCAAGCAATCCGGCGAGCATGATCCGTGTCTCCCGTGATGCCCCGCATGGAGCAAACAGAAATAAAGGGTTGCGTCGGGTCGGGCAATACGCCATAAAGCCGAACCGTAACGTACGGTACGCCATCGAGCTCGTATCTGAACTGCGGGTGAGTTTGCCTCCGGAGGAAAAACTGTGTTGCACGCTGTGACCGACATCGACACCAGCGAGGCGCTGACGGAGCGGCAGAAGGACGTGCTCGACGCCGCCCTTCGCCTGCTGGTCGAAGAGGGCGATCAGTTGACCATGACCGCCGTGGCGCGGCGGGCGAGCTGCTCGAAGGAGACGCTCTACAAATGGTTCGGCGATCGCGACGGGCTGTTGACGGCAACGGTACAATGGCAGGCGTCCAAGGTGCGGGTAGTGCCGGTCGACCGCAAGGGGCTCGACCTCCCTTCGCTGACGGCGAGCCTCGAACGCTTCGCTTCGGACTGGCTCAAGGTAATTTCGAGTGACACCTCGATCGCGCTGAACAGGGTGGCGGTCGGCCATGCTAGTTCGGGGAAGGACGATCTCGGCGTCATCGTGCTGGAGAACGGTCGATTTGCGCTGGCCAAGCGCCTCAAGCCGGTGCTGGAGGCCGGGAGACAGGCCGGGTTCCTTGAATTTTCGGACGCGGAGACGGCGTTCCGCACCTTTTTTGGGCTGGTCGCCCGTGACGTGCAGATCCGCTTGCTGCTTGGCGACCGGCTGGAATTGACTGATGTGGCGATCGGCGGCGACGCCGTCCGGGCGACGCAGCAGTTTCTCGCTCTTTTCGGGGCAAAAACCGGGCCGCAGGGCCCATAGAGCCGGATGATTTCAGGTCAAATCGACCTGAAATCTGAATCCGGCTCTACACTAAAAGATGGAGCATGATGTCGTCCGAAAACCGCTTCACACTTTTCGGCATCATGCTCTGGTTCAAAACGGGAAGGAAGAAAAATGCGTGTCTATTACGATCGCGACGCCGATCTCAACCTGATCAAGGGCAAGAAGGTCGCTATCATCGGCTATGGCAGCCAGGGAAGGGCGCATGCGCTCAACCTCAAGGATTCCGGCGTCAAGGACATCGCCATCGGCCTCAAGGCCGGCTCGGCGACCGCCAAGAAGGTCGAGGCCGACGGGCTCAAGGTGATGAGCGTAGCCGATGCCGCCAAATGGGCCGACCTGATGATGATGGCGACGCCGGATGAGCTGCAGGCCGACATCTACAAATCCGAGATCGCGCCAAACATCCGCGATGGCGCGGCAATCGCCTTCGCCCACGGCCTCAACGTGCATTTTGGCCTGATCGAGCCCAAAGCTTCGGTCGACGTCGTGATGATCGCGCCGAAGGGGCCTGGCCATACGGTGCGCGGCGAATACCAGAAGGGCGGTGGCGTGCCGTGCCTGGTCGCGGTCAACCAGGACGCTTCGGGCAATGCGCTCGACCTGGCGCTCTCCTACGCCTGCGGCGTTGGCGGCGGCCGCTCGGGCATTATCGAGACCAATTTCCGCGAGGAGTGCGAGACCGACCTGTTCGGCGAGCAGGTGGTGCTGTGCGGCGGCCTGGTCGAATTGATCCGCGCCGGCTTCGAGACACTGGTGGAAGCCGGCTACGCGCCGGAAATGGCCTATTTCGAGTGCCTGCACGAGGTCAAATTGATCGTCGACCTGATCTACGAAGGCGGCATCGCCAACATGAACTACTCGATCTCGAACACCGCCGAATGGGGCGAATATGTCTCGGGCCCGCGCATCATCACTGCCGAGACCAAGGCCGAGATGAAGCGCGTGCTGAAGGATATCCAGACCGGCAAGTTCACCTCGGAATGGATGCAGGAATACCGCGCCGGCATGTCGCGCTTCAAGGGCATCCGCCGCAACAACGACAGCCACCAGATCGAGGAAGTCGGCGCCAAGCTGCGCGCGATGATGCCGTGGATATCGAAGAACAAGCTGGTTGATAAGGCCAAGAACTGAAGGAAATCCACGTTCGTTTCGTTACCCGTACTCGGGCTTCGCCCTGCGGGCGCGTGGGAATTTCCATGAACAAGCTGGTCGACAAGGCCAAGAACCGATCGCAATTTCATTGCCGATCAAGAAAGGCCGGCGGAGCGATCCGCCGGCCTTTTCGCATCAAGATTGTGTGGTTTCTAGGCTTCTGGACAGGCGCACTATCCTCATCACCGTGATATGCCTGTGCGGGGCATGGCACAAAAGTGCCAAGGGGGTGAGAGTTGGAACTCAAATTTCTGTTGGTCGGGTTTGCCTGCGCGGTTGCCGGCATGCTGTCCCTCATCACCTTGCTGAAGTGGTGGGAGGTGAGGGCGGTCAGCCGCTGGTCTCCGACGCCGGGAAAGATCATCTCGTCGCGGGTCGAGGCTCGCGAGGTGACCAGTTCGGGATCCGGTTCGGACAGCAGAGGGTCGACCGAAATCCGCAACTTCCCGGCAATCACCTTCGAATACAAGGTGAACGGCAAGACATTTCGCAGTTCGCACTACAGCGTGCAGGAGAACCTTGGAAACTTTGCCGTGGCGGAAACCCTTGCGAAATTTCCAAACGGGGCCGGCGTAACCGTCTTCTACAATCCGGCCGATCCAGCCAAGGCCGTGATCGAACGCACCATGCCCGACGGCTCCTTCAAGTTCATGGTCCAGCTTTCGGCCGGGCTGGTGGTCGGCGCGCTTGTATTGGTCTTCTCCGTCGGCGGCGTCCTCGAAGCGATCCGGCCGTTTTTGCCCAGGCCGCAGAACCTCGGCGCCGCTGCCCTGCTGCTTTTCATGGGATTATTTGTCCTGCGCATGGGCTTTGCCCAGAAGTCACTTGCGGAACAGGCGGCCAAATGGCCGATCACGGCAGGACGCATCGACGCCTCGGGCCTGCAGAAATTCGAGACCCGCGACAGGTCCGGAGGCGGCTATCGGCCCTGGCGAACAGTCTTCAAATCCCGCATCGTCTACAGCTATAGCGTCGCCGGCCAGCGCTACGCCGCCGATCGCATCGCTTTCGGCGCAAACGTGACGGCTTCGCTGCCGAGCCTCGTCAGCGGTCGATCGCAGCGCTACCTCCAGGGCGACAAGGTCGAGGTCCACTACGACCCCGACAACCCAGTTGCAGCGGTTCTCGAATGCAGGGTGAGCGGGCTTTGGCTCCTGTGGGTCTGCGCCGTTGGCTTGATAGGCGGAGCCGCGCTGCTTGTCGGGGTGATCTAATGCTGAAGCTGCCGTCCTAGACGCTGTAGATCCAGAGAAAGAGGACACTTGTCGTCAGCACCTGACAAGAACTCCGCTGTCGAAGCCCGGCCATGTCAGTCTCAACGTCGCCCCGTCGACCACAATATGGATGACACGGGAGAACGGCTCTTCGGCCGACGGGTCGGATCCGTAACATTGGCTGGCCCGCGCCACCCAGCCCGTGGGCGTCTTGAGGAACGTTGCGTGTTCGCAGCCGAGAGCAGGGACCGACAGCGCGTCGCGGTATAATGTGTAGACAGTCTGGCGTTGAACATCCGCAACGGCGGTACAGTTCGATCTGTTCCCGGACCATATGCCCACATACTGTTCCGCGGCAAAGGCGCTGCCGCACGAAAATGTTAAGATCGAAATGAGCATCAAGAGATTTCGCATCATCGTTTCTTCTTTTCGACGTGGCCTTGGGCCATGCTAAAGCATCGGTGCTCAGACTTCACAATGATGCTGCTCCAAGGGACTTAAATGATCATCCACAAAGCAGCAGCTATTTTTCTGAGCATGCTGAGCCTGTTGCAAGCAGCGAACGCAACAGAATGTTCGCTCAGCCATGCGACCTATCGCGAGCCGCGTTCGGGAGCGACGATACAGTTCCGGCCAACCAACAACGAGCCGGCCGCGCTGACGACCGAGGTCTTTTCGTTGATCGTGCCCAACACCGACATTCGTCTGCCGTCGGACATTACCTGGACCAATGGCAAGTACTCGTTTCCTGTGGGCACGATCCGGCACACCTGCACCGACGACGATCGTGAGGCTGGTCTCGAGGACGGCACCGGGCTGTGCAGAGTGTGGGATGGGCAGGTCTATGCGTTCAATGCAGGCGGTGCCGAGCAGTTGAGTTCCCGCGAAGCCTCGCCGGCGCCGGCAGGGTTGCTGTTGCCTGACTTCGGCGCGATTTTTACCGAATGGCCCGATTTCGCCAAAGCCAATCCCGATGGTTCAGCCTGGGACGCCTTTAGCTTGACGGGTTGTAGCGATGAATAGCAAGAGACTGCCGGCCTGCATCTTCGCCCTGCCGGTCCTTATGGCCATGGCAACCGGCGCTCGTGCCGACCAAAGCAAGCCGTCGCGTCCGCCTGTCGACAAATGCGCTTGGGAACGGCTGGCGGACAAGGATGTCGGGCTGGCTGCCTGGGTGCAGCGCTGCGATTTCGGTTTTCGCCGGATTCATTTCGAGCTTGGCGGCAATGCTCTTGCCATCAAATACAGCGACGGCGGGCCGGCCGATCCCGTCGTCGAAGTCTTCGATATGCTGCCGGGCGAGGCCGCTGACGCTGCGTTGCAGCGCATTTTTACGCAGAAGACCGAGAAAGCCATCAGCACACGTTGCGTGCTCATGCCTTACACCGAAGGGGTCGCGCCCACGCGCACCCTGCGGTATGTCTTCAGTCCCGATGCCGTTTATCTCAGTGAATTGAAAGCCGTTGCCGACCCTGACGAGGTCGGCGAACCGCCTTGCGGCGAATGGGGCGAAGCCCCGGACGGCATTCAGTATTTCGAGGTGCAATCACCCGAACTGCGAAAGCTTCTATTCGTTCGCGTCGGCCAGGATGAGCCGCTGTTTGACGAGCAGACACTGCGAGTCCTGCCACCCGGATAGCGCCGGGATCTCAGCCGTAGTGCCAGCTGGGCTTTGGTTCGGTGCCGGTGAACATCACCCCAATTCGGTCCTCGCGGCGCCAGCGAACCACCGCCTTGTAGGCAATGCCGTCGGTCGGAACATAGAGCAGGAACTCATCGGGCACGCGCGCGTCGATCGAGACCTTTAATTCGGCACCGCCCGCATGCATGTTGCGCAGTGTGCATGTGACCTCGGAGTTGGTCATGCCGGTCAGGATCGCCGCGCCCTTCAAGACGCGCTGCCGGTGTTTGTCCCTCTGTTCGTCCTCGGCCATCGCACGCAATCCAGCCATCTTCGCGTCTCGGGCGTTCTGATCGGGAGGATTATTAGACCTGCCTGATAAAAATAACGTTATCACCAGTGGAGGCTGGCGATTTTTCGCGGTTGCTGGCCGTAAGAAAAAATCGGCGCCGCAACGCGCGGCGCCAGACGATATTATTACCGGCCTGCTCAGCTATAGGGCGAGTAGCATTGCTGGCGCGGCCCGTTATAGGGCTGGAACGTGTTGTCCCAGGCGCGGTACGACCGGTAGCGATTGTAGCACCATTGGACATGCGCGCTGGAAAGCCGCTGTGTCCGGTAGTAGCGCCGCGGTGCGGGCGCATCGTAGTAGTTGTAATTGTTGTATAGGCTGCCGAGGCCAAACCCCAGGCCCAGCCCAAGAATCGCGGCGCCGGCACCATCATCGTAGTAACCGCCGCGGTAATGGCGGCGGTGATGGCGCCAACGCCAGTTGTCATTCCAGTCGCCATTGTCCCAGTGTCTCGAGAAATGACGGCCGCGGAAATTGTTGGACCGCCATCTCCAACCATCGTCGCCGCGCCATTGCCGAACGCCGTGATTGCGCCAACGCCAGATCTGCCTGTCATTGCCGCCTGCCCAATCTTCACGAATTTGCACGATGTCGGCGGCATTGCCCGCCACCGGCAGCAGGGGTTTGGGCATCGGCCCGGCAAGCGAGGGGGCCGAGAGGCCGGCGATCAGACCGAGGGCCATCAGCCCGGATCTGACAGAAGATAAAAAGAGCGGTTTCATCGCACTCTCCGAAGATTCAGGCCCCACGCCCAGAATACCCCGGGGAAGGGCCTATTGATGGAACTTTCCATCTGAACGGAAGATGAACAAAAAGGTTCCGTCAACCATAACGAGCGCGCGATCAATCAGAGCCGCCTGATTTCTGCGCCCTTGTTTTCGGGCGCGCTTGCGGGCAAAGGTCAAAGCCATGTCGCTGCGCCTTGCCACCTTCAACGTCGAAAACCTGATGAACAGGTTTGATTATTCCGGATACCGCAATCAGCTCAACGAAGATCGCACGCTGGCGCTTTTCGACATCCAGAGCGAGGCCGAATACAAGATGCTCGAGCAGGCGCGGGCCATCGCCCAATCCGACGACACGCGGCAGTTGACGGCGCTGGCGATCGCGGCCACCCGCGCCGACATCATCTGCATGCAGGAGGTCGACAATATCGAGGCGCTGAGGGCCTTCGAATATGGCTATCTGTTCAAGATGGTGGGGCAAGGCTACCGGCAGAAATACACCACCGCCGGCAATGATTCGCGCGGCATCGACGTCGCCGTGATGATGCGCAACGAGACCGCGCAGGGCCAGCCGATCGAATTCGTGCGCATGACCAGCTACGCCTATGTCACGTTCGAGCAATTCGGGCTGCACACGGCGGAATTGGCAGCGCTTGGTCACCAGGCCAATGAACGCATCTTCCGGCGCGACTGCCTGGAAATCGATCTGACGGTGGCTGGCGCGCCGTTGACGCTGTATCTCGTGCATTTCAAGTCGATGGGCTCGCCCCGTAACGGCCTCGACGGCCGCGAGGCGACAATGCCGCTGCGCATCGCCGAGGCGCAAGCGGTGCGCCGGATCATCGAGGAGCGCTTCGGCAAGGACCATGCCGCCGACAAGCGCTGGGCAATCTGCGGCGATATGAACGACTACCGGCAGCGCGTGAAGATTACCGGCGATGCCGTCGACGGCTACCGTTTCGAGGTCATCGACGAGAGCCGGTCCTGCATCGATGTGCTCACTGCCGGCGGTTTTTGCGAAAACGCGGTCGAGCGGCGGCCGGAAATGGACCGCTGGACTTTCTATCACACGCGCGGACCGGAAGAGCGGCATCTCTGCCAGCTCGACTACATCCTTTTGTCGAGGGCGCTAGCCAGGCAGAACGCCACCGCCGTTCCCGATATCATCCGTAACGGGCAGCCTTGGCGCACCATATTTCCGGCGGGCCAGGAGGTCGAGCGCTACCCACGTGCCGGGTGGGACCGGCCGAAGGCATCCGACCATTGCCCGGTAGCAATTGCCCTCGACATGGTGTGAGACAGGCGTGAGTTTCGATCTGCCGCGCAACGTCATCCTGCCGGTCGATGCCATCGACGTCAGGCTCGATTCCGGCCCGCATCCGTTCGAGCGCGATCATGCCGACGCGATCGCCGAGAACTGGCGGCGTGAGACCGCAGCCAAGCCGGCGCTTTTCGACGGCATCGTGGTGCTGCTTTCCGCTCTCAGCTATCGCGACAATCGCCTAGTCGGCCGTTGCCATGCGGTGCGTTATTCGACCTTCATGCTTTGGCGCAGCAATCGACAGGTGCCTGGCGCCGAACATGCCTACGCCCACGCCATGCTGGTCGCCGGCGACAACGCGTTGGTGGCGATCCGCATGGCGCCGCATACGGTCAATGCCGGGCGCGTCTACTTCGCCGCCGGTTCGTTCGAGCCAACCGATTTCCGCGACGGCCTTGTCGACGTCGACTTCAACATGATCCGCGAGGTGCGTGAAGAGACCGGCCTCGAACTATCAGGCGCGACACGCGGCAAGCGCCATTACGCCCTGTCGACGGCAAGCGGCACGGTGATCTTTCGCCGCTACCGCGAGACGGCGTCCGCCGACGACCTGGCACAGCGGATCAGCGCTTTCGTCGCGGCCGAGTCAGAGCCTGAAATCGAAGGCCCCGTCATCATCCGCAATGCAGCCGACCTGCCGGACGGGTTGATGCCGCATATGAGACCGCTGATCGAATGGCACTTTGCGAGCGAGCAAGGTTTCCAACTCTAACGTCGTAGCCTACCTTCAATAGCCTTGCGGTCGTTGCGGGCGGCAACAAAATACAACAGCACGCCGAGACCCAGGAGCGCGCCCATCGTCGTTCCCATCGTCTGCCCAATTACCTGCTGGAAGTCAGCGGTGACGCGATCGGGATTCTCCATCCCATAAAGGATCAAATTCCACCAAAGCCCTGCCAAGGCGGCTTCGACGATCACAATCGCCAGAGCCAGTCGCGCTTTCTTGCTCATCCATTGTTCCCCCTTAGTCCCCAACAGCATTGTTATCATTGCAGAATGTGCTGCGACAAGGGCAGGTTGCATAAAAAATTGGCAGCGTCTGGAGGCGACACTTGCTGCAATGCCTATTCATGCCTCAGCGCGTCGATCGGGTTAAGCCGCGCGCCGCGCAGCGCCGGGAAGAAGCCGAACACCATGCCGATCAGCGCGGAAAAGCCGACGGCAAGCAGGATGACCGCCGGGCTCGGCGCAAACGGGATCGTCAGCGTCACCGAGGCGAGGCCGGCCAGCGCCAGGCCGATCAGGATGCCGATGATGCCGCCAAGCAGCGACAGCACGGTTGCCTCGACCAGGAACTGGATGAGGATGTGCTTTTCGTGGGCGCCGATGGCGAGCCTGATGCCGATCTCGCGCGTGCGCTCGGTTACCGACACCAGCATGATGTTCATAATGCCGATGCCGCCGACGAGCAGGCTGACGCCGGCGACGGCGCCGAGCATGCCAGTCATGGTGGTGGTGGCGCTGGCCATGGCATCGGCGATCTGGGTCATGTCGCGGATCGAGAAATCATCGTCACGGTCGGGCGTGATGCGGCGTGTGTCGCGCAAGATGTCCTCGACGCGCTGCTGCAGCACCGTGGTTGGCGTACCGTCGTCGGCGGCGACATAGATCGATTCGATGTCGCGATTGCCGGCAATGCGACGCTGATAGGCGGCGAGCGGCATCAGCACGACATTGTCTTGGTCCTGGCCGAAACCGGTATAGCCCTTCGGTTCGAGCAGGCCGATGATCTTGCAGGAGGTGCGGTTGACGCGGATGATCTCGCCTTCGGGGTCGCCGGCACCGAAGAACTGCTGGCGCACCGTCTCGCCGATGAGGCAGACGCCGGTGCCCGAGCGGGTTTCCGAATCACTGAAGGGGCGGCCCGAAACCAGCTTCCAGTCGCGGGCATCGAGATAGGCGCTGTCGGTTCCGGTGACGCCCGAGGTCAGGCTTTCGGTGCCGAAAATGACGCGCACCTGCTTTTGCGACGCCGGCGAGATGGCGCGCGAGCCGTCCAGATGCGCGGCAAGCGCTGCAAGATCTTTGTCGCCCAGCGGTCGGACGACCTGATCGAGCCCTCCAGGTCCGCCAGGCCCGGCCGGACGGCCGGAACGGATGACGAGCAGATTGCTGCCGAGCTTGGAAATATCGGACTTGACCTTTTCGGTGGTGCCCGAGCCGATGGTCAGCATGGCGATGACGGCGGCAACGCCGATGACGATGCCGAGCAGCGTCAGGAACGAGCGCAGCACGTTGCGGCGGATGGAGCGGAGCGAGAGGCGAACGGTTTCCCAGATCATGGCTAGGCCATCTCGAGATTGGCTGTGTCCAAGGCGACATGGCCATCGAGGAAACGGATCGTGCGCTGGGCATAGCCGGCAACGTCGGCTTCGTGCGTGACCATGGCGATCGTCAAGCCGAGTTCGGTATTCAATTGCGTCAGGAGTTCCATGATCTCGTGCGTGCGTGCGGTGTCGAGATTGCCGGTCGGCTCGTCGGCAACGAGCAGCGTCGGCCTGGTGACGATGGCGCGGGCGATCGCCACGCGCTGCTGCTGGCCGCCGGACAGCTCGGCTGGCGTATGATGCTCGCGGCCGACAAGGCCGACCTCGGCAAGCGCCTGCATGGCAAGGCCGCGACGCTCGCGGGCACCAACGCCGCGGTAGATCAGCGGCAGTTCGACATTCTCCGCCGCCGTAGTGCGCGGCAAGAGATTATAGCCCTGGAAGACGAAGCCCACATAGAGATTGCGCAGCTGAGCACGGCGGTTGCGGTCGAGACGGCCGGCATCGATGCCTTCGAAGCTGTAGGTCCCAGCAGTCGGCGTGTCGAGGCAGCCAATGATGTTCATGGCCGTAGATTTGCCCGAACCGGACGGGCCCATGATGGCGACGAATTCGCCGCGCCTGATGGCGAGGTCGACGCCGGCCAGCGCGTGCACCCGGGCTTCGCCCTGGCCATAGCTTTTCCAGACCTTGTCGAAGCCGATGAGGGTCGCGCCCGATGCCACGATCAGCTCCGCTGCTGCGAGGCGGTAATGACTTGCGCGCCTTCCTCCAGGCCGGAAACGATTTCGGTCAGTTCGCCATCTGTCGAGCCGACCCTGACGTTGACCGGATGCGGCCGGCCATTCTCCAGCACGTAGAGCGTGCGCGAGCCGTCGATGGGCTTCGTCGCCGCCTGCCGCTGGCGGTTGCCGCCCGGGCGCCCCATGCGGCCGGTGAACAGGTCGGTGAGGCTCCAGCCGCGGTCCGCCGTCTGCGCCGGCCGGTAGCGGAAGGCGATCGATGGCACGGTGAGCACGTTTTTGGCCTGCTTGGTGACGACCGAGACGGTGGCAGTCATGCCGGGCCGTAACAGAAGCTCGCTATTGTCGACATCCAGCCTTGCATCGTAAGTGACGACGCCGTCGGTGGTGACCGAGGCATAGGAAATGTCCCGGATCTCGGCGTCGAATGGCCGTTCAGGAAAAGCGTCGACGGTGAAGCGCGCATGCTGGCCAGGTTTTACTGCGCCGATATCGGCCTCGTCGACCGCAGCTTTCAGTTCCATGTTCTTCAAATCCGCGGCGATGACGAACAGCACCGGCGCCTGCAGCGAGGAGGCGACCGTCTGGCCGGGGTCGACCGAGCGCGTCAATATGATGCCATCGATCGGAGCGTAGATGGTACTCTTGGCAAGATCCGTCTGCTGCGCCTTGAGATCGGCATTGGCCATGGCGAGGTTGGCTTTGGCGATATCAAGCGCCGCCTTCGAGCGGTCGCGGGTGGCGGTTGCCGCTTCAAGCGACTGGTCCGTCGCCATGCCGCGCTTGGTCAGTTGTACCGCGCGCACCAGGCCCTTTTCGTTTTCGGCCACGGTCACGGTGGCGTCCTCGACGCTCGCCGCCGCTGCCTTGGCCGAGGCCTGGGCGCGCTCGATCTGCACCTCCAGCTTTGCGGTGTCGAGCGCGGCCAGCACATCGCCCTTCTTCACCAGATGGTTCTCGTTGACTGAAACCGAGCGGACGACGCCGGAGAGTTCGCTGGAAATATCGACCTGGGTGAGAGGCTGCAGCGTGCCGGTAGCCGAAACCGCGACGGTAAGGTCGGCCATGGCGGCCAGTGTCGTGGTATACTCGATCTTGGCGGGCGAGCCCGCATACCACTGGTAGCCGACGACACTCGCGGCGACGGCAAGCAGTGCGAACACTGCGTAAAGCCAACCGCGACGGCGTTTTGTCTTCAGGCCCTGGTGGTCGAGCCCGAGCGCCGTCTCGATGGCGGAAGCGGATTCCGTCTTTGGCAGATTGACAATCTGGTCCACGCCGGACCCCTATGTTCAGTGATATCCCATCGGTGCACAAATCAGGCCTTATGGTTCAAAATTCAAATTAAATTTCGCTCATGTTTGGAATGAGGCAGAGGACTTACTGAGATGCAGCCGCGGAATTACTTGCTTTACGACGTATTCACCACCAACCGGCTGGCCGGCAATCCGCTGGCCGTCGTGCTCGACTGTGATGGGCTGGACGTTGCGGCGATGCAGGCGGTGGCGCGCGAGTTCAACCTGTCCGAAACCGTCTTCCTGCTGCCGCCGGACAACCCGAAGCACCGGGCCCGCATCCGTATCTTCACGCCCGACTATGAAATGCCGTTCGCCGGCCACCCAACCGTCGGCTCGGCGATAGCGCTCGCCGAAATGGCGGGAGAGGCCGCCGGCATCTTCGTGCTCGAGGAGAATATCGGTCCGGTGCGCTGCGCTGTCAGCAAGCACGACGGTTCGACCTTTGCCGAGTTCGACCTGGCGAAACTGCCGGCGCAGCTGGCATTGTCGGCCGATCCCGAGGCGATCGGCGCGGCCCTTGGCCTTGGGCCGCACGAGATCGGCTTCGAGAACCACCGCGTTTCGTTCTGGTCGGCGGGCGTGCCCTACGTGACCATCCCCGTCGCCAATCTGGAGGCGGCCGCCCGGATCAGGCTGGACAACCAGGCGTGGTCGGAGCTTGCACCACGCAAGAGCGATTGGGCCTTCGCCAGCCCCTATGTCTATTGCCGCGAGACGGTGCATCACGACAGCGCCTTCCATGTCCGCATGATGGTGCCCGGCAATCCGTCCTACGAAGACCCGGCGACCGGCTCAGCGGCGGCCGCCTTCGCCGGCGCGATCATGCATTTCGACGGCCCGACCGACGGTGTTTCACAACTGTGGATCGAGCAGGGGCTGGAGATGGGCCGGCCTTCGCGCATTCGCCTCGAACTGAATGTCGAAGGCGGCAAACTGGCGGCCGCCCGCATTGGCGGCCATGCGGTGAAGGTGGCTGAAGGCAGGCTTTTTGTCTGATCCTACCCTTACGTTTCGTCATCCTAGGGCGGACCAGGAGCGAAGCGACGTCGCGAAGACCATAGGATCCATGCCGTGACCGGACGGCAATGCGCCGACGGTGCAAGCTGGACTTCAACGAGCCGCCGTCTTCTGCTCATTTGCGGACGGATGCTAATCCGCGTCGCTGCGTTCTTCGACGACTGTAACGGCATGGATCCCAGGGTCTGCGCTCCGCTTCGCGTTCGCTCCGCCCAGGGATGACGAGACCCCCGGTGCGATTTGTCGGGAAATGAATCGGCAGGGCTGGACATGGCGGATGTCGGCGGCTATATGCCCGCCAACGCCGGTTTTACCGGCCGAGTGGGTGCGTAGCTCAGTTGGTAGAGCAGCTGACTCTTAATCAGCGGGTCCACAGTTCAATCCTGTGCGCACCCACCAAAAATCTCCGGGATTTGGTGGAAAGACCTTACATCGAGCCGCGGCGCGAGACAGCTTTTGCCCGTCGCACATGTCGGCAAGCGGCTAGCTGACTCGCCCGACTATTGGATAGTGGGCTTCAGATAGGTCAGGATTGCTCGCGTTATGGCTATCACGCCGTCGACGGCATCGAAGTTTGTTTTGCTCTTGCTTGCGATCCATTCGAGTTCAGGATGCCTGGGCAGTCGAAGTGCATGGAATAGCGCCTCGCCCGAGAGACCGCCCAGTTCAAAGAATGTAGGTTCACCGTCTGCGTAGTAAGAAAAGTGAAAATCCAGCCGAATCGCCCCACCATATCCAAGCTTAAAGGTCATTCTGACTGTAACATTGTGACCAAATCTGTCCTCAAAAATTCCGCAGAACCTAAGGTCCTTGGCATCATAGCTATGCCATTGCCTCGCCAATCCCAAAGAACTCCATACCTTCAGGGTATGGGCTTTCAGTTCTTTGCGATTAGGGAATTTCGTCAATTCCGGGGTCAGATGGATGGGCGGATCACTGTAACCTGTCTCTGTTCTCCACTCTTCCGCAGCACTGCGAAGATCTTCAAAAATTTGGATGATTGGCGGATTCGTCGGATTCCCAGAGCGAACCGAAATCCGGCATTGAGAAATCATCTCGCACAGCTCTTCGACCGTATGGCCCGATCGCTCTGCCCAATCTTCGGTGGCGCGTATCCACGGGGAATTGTATTTCAGCCCGGCAAAAGCGCCGCTCTTGCTATCGAAATCTCTGATGATCCGAGCAAGAATATCGCGAAGCCCCTGTTTGGGGTCTCCGAAAATCTGTGAGAGTTTGTTCATCAACGCGATCCGCGCTTGGCTCCGCCTTACTTCTCCGAAACACCAGCCTCAGCAAAGCTTGCCATGCGGGCATGGCATTCGAGCGCTGAACGAACAATGTTGACGGCGAGGCAGGCGCCGGAGCCTTCACCGAGCCGCATGCCGAGGTCGAGCAAGGGTGGCAGGCCGAGCGCTTCGAGCAGGCGGCGGTGGCCGGATTCAGCTGAGACGTGAGCGGCCATGGTGTGAGCGAGGCCAGCAGGGTGCAGCGCTGCCAAAGGTGCGGCGGCGGCGGTGCAGACGAAGCCGTCGAGCAGCACCGGGACGCCCAGGTGGCGCGCAGCTAGCGTCGCACCAAGGATCGCCGCGAGCTCGCGGCCGCCGAGGGCTGCCGCTACCTTCAGGGGGTCGGCTAGCGCCGGGGCGTGGCGCTTCAGGCCGGCCTCGATGGCGACGATCTTGCGCACGAGGCCGGCGTCGTCGACGCCGGTGCCACGCCCTGTCCATCGCTCCGCGCCGCCGCCGAACAGCGCGGTCGAGATGGCCGCCGCCGGCGTGGTGTTGCCGATGCCCATTTCGCCGAAACATACAAGGTCGAGATCCCTGCTGATCGCGTCGTAGCCTGCCGAGACGGCGGCGAGGAAGGCTTCGTCGTCCATCGCCGGCTCTTGCGTGAAGTCGCCGGTCGGACGGTCGAGGTCGAGCGGGATGACGTCCAGCTCCGCGCCGGCGATGCGGGCAAGCTGGTTGATGGCGGCGCCGCCGCCGGCGAAATTCGCCACCATCTGCACGGTGACCTCCGACGGGAAGGCCGACACGCCTTGCGCGGTGACGCCGTGGTTGCCGGCAAAGACGAAAACCTTGACGCGGTCGAGCTTTGGTATGTCGCGGCCCTGCCAGCGCGCCAGCCAGGCGGCTACTGTCTCCAGCCGGCCGAGGCTGCCTTGCGGCTTGGTCAGCGTGTCCTGGCGGTGGGCGACGGCGTTGGCCGCGGCGTCGCTGCCGCTGTGCAGGTCGAGGCAGGCGGCGCGCAGTTCATCGAGCGATTTGAAAGGCATGGGGGCAAAATCTCCGAAACAGAGTCAAGACAGGGAAACGGAAGCGACGAGCAGGATTGCGATCTCGCCGAGCTGCTGCAGGGCGCCGACGGTGTCGCCGGTCTGGCCGCCGATCTGGTTGAGGCAAAGCGCTCGAAATGCGGCAAACAAGAACGCAAGCAGGATGAGCGCGAACATGGCAGCACTGAACCCAAGCGCCAGCAGCGCGACGGCGCCGAGCACGGCACCGATAGCAGCGGTTTCAGTGGAGACGGTGCCTGCATCGGCCGAGAGGCCGTCGGCGCGGGCCGGCGGCAGCAGGTGCATGAAGGCGCCGAGCAGGCCGCGCGAGGCCGCATGCGCTGCAATGAGAGCCCAGAAGACATGAGCCGGGCCGGCGAATCCAGAGAGCACGCTCCAGCGGATCAGCAGCGAGACAGCAAGTGCACAAGCGCCGTAGGCACCGATGCGGCTGTCGCGCATGATCTCCAATTTCCTGCCGCGCGTCTTGCCGCCGCCAAAGCCGTCGGCGACGTCCGAAAGCCCGTCCTCATGCAGGCAGCCGGTAGCGAGCAAGATCGCGGCAAGGGTCAGCGCTGCAGCAGGACCCTCGGCAAGGCCGAGCCTCGTCCCGACGGCGTAGACCAGCGCACCGGCCAGAGCGACGGCGAGACCGGCAACGGGTGCAGCCCAGATCGCAGCGGCAAGGCTGCGGCCACGGAAGTCGGCTCTCGGCAGCGGCAGCCGGGTAAAGAAGACGAGGCAAAGCGCGATGTCGTCGGTAAGCTGCCGTTGCGAGACGTTCATGCGCCCCTCGCAATGGCATGGAAGAACGTGCCGCTGACATTGCCGCGCCGGTAGCCCGAGGCGCCGAGCGGATTTCCTTGACCGTCGGCGAGGTCGGCCAGCGGCTCGTCATTGCGGGTCGCAATCATCTGCGCGTAGTGGAATTCGTGGCCGCGGATCAGCGTGCCTTGGCTGCCGAGCGGACAGCCGGACCGCAGCCGCGCCTCGCGGTAGCCGAGATTCATCTTGCGCTTGGCGAAGCTGGTCAAATGGCCGAGGAGGCCAAGCATCCGATGCGTCTCGCCCGACGCGTCCTCGAGCGCTTCGCCCAACACCATGAAGCCGCCGCACTCGCCGTGCACCGACCGCGTGCCGGCGAACCGCGCCATGCCGGCCCTGAAATTCGCCGCGGCCGCGAGGCGGCCGGCATGAAGCTCGGGATAGCCGCCGGGCAGCCAGCAGACATCGCAATCGTCGCCTGGCGCCTCATCGGTGAGCGGCGAGAACGGAACGATCTCGGCGCCGGCCTTGCGCCAATGCGCGGCAACGTGCGGATAGAGGAAGGTGAAGGCGGCGTCCTCGGCCAATGCGATGCGCTGGCCGGGCGGCGGCAGCCCGTCGTCGAAATTGCCCGGCGCGGGCGTGAATGGCGCCGCCAGCGCCATAATGGAGTCGAGGTCGAGCGACCGCTCGACCATGTCGGCCAGCCGGTCGAGATGCGCCATCAGATTCTCATATTCGCCGGCCTGGACGAGGCCGAGATGGCGCTCGGGCAGGTTGAGCGAGGGATCGCGCAGGATGGCGCCGACGACAGGCAGGCCGAGTGCCTCGATGGCATCGCCGCATAGCCGGCGGTGGCGCTCGCTGCCCAGCCGGTTGAGCACGACCCCGGCCATGCGTACATCCGGGTCATAGGTGGCAAATCCCCTGGCGACGGCCGCTGCCGTGGTCGACTGACCGGAGACATCGAGCACAAGCAGCACCGGCAGGCCGTAAAGCCGGGCAAGGTCGGCAGCCGAGCCGGAACGGCCTGGAGCAGCAGGGATCCCGTCGAACAGGCCCATGGCGCTTTCGAGAAAGATAAAATCGGCATCTTCGGTCGCTTCGCCGGCCAGTGCGTTGAGCAGGGCGGGCGGCATTGCCCAACTGTCGAGATTGACACCGGACAGGCCAGTGGCTGCGGTGTGGAAGCCGGGATCGATATAGTCCGGGCCGGATTTGGCGCCGCGCACTTTCAGGCCGCGCCGGGCAAGTGCGCGCAAAATGCCGATGGTGACGCTGGTCTTGCCCGAGCCCGAGCGCGGCGCGCCGATGATGATGGCGCGGGTCATGACTCACCCGCCAGTGCCGCGCGCATCCCGACAATACCGCCGACGACGATCAGCGCCGGCGAGGTCAAGCCGGCTGCGGCCGTTTCCTCGGCAATCGTGGCGAGCGTGGCGACGACGATACGCTCC
Organism: Mesorhizobium sp. M0522; assembly: GCF_040321085.1. Taxonomy (NCBI): domain Bacteria; kingdom Pseudomonadati; phylum Pseudomonadota; class Alphaproteobacteria; order Hyphomicrobiales; family Phyllobacteriaceae; genus Mesorhizobium; species Mesorhizobium sp. M0522. Next base: position 43,822 of record NZ_JAMYQW010000014.1, on the reverse strand, counting down.
TGCGGCGTCGTCGCGGCAACGATGACCGCGGCGGGCGTCGAAGACGGCAGGCCGCCCTCGAGCAACGAAGCGGCGATCAGCGGCAGGTTGGCCATACCCATATAGACGACCACCGGCTGGCCGGTGCGGGCGATTGCCGCCCAGTCGAGATCATCATCGGTGCCGGCGGCATGGCCGGTCGCCAGGATCAGCGCCTTGTTGATGCCGCGCATGGTGCCGGGAATGCCGGTCGCGGCCAGCGCGCTGAGGCCGGACGTCAGGCCAGGCAGGATGCGGAACGGGATAGTTTCCCCGGCCAACGCCAGCGCCTCTTCGCCGCCACGCCCGAAAATATAGGGGTCGCCGCCCTTCAGCCTGACAACGCGCCGGCCCGCACGCGCCAGCCGGACCAGCAGAGCGGTGATGTCGTCCTGCTTCATCGACGGCTTGCCGCCGCGTTTGCCGGCATAGAACAGTTCCGCGCCCTCGGCGACAGCGACGACTTCTGGCGAGACCAGCGCGTCATAAACCAGCGCGTCGCACTGTCCGAGGGCGGCTAGCACTTCCAGCGTCAGGCAGCCGGGATCGCCAGGGCCGGCGCCGGCCAGCCAGACATGCCCGGGCTCAAGCTGGCGCGGCTTGAAGTTGAGCCGGGTGAGCGCCTGCTCGACCGTAGTGTTTCTGTTGCTGCCGCTCACAATCCATCCCGTCCGCGAAAGCGCCGCTGGTAATGGGCGTCGTAAAGTGAACTTTCGCTAAAACCTTCCGCCGCCAGCGAGCGGCCGACGAAAATGATCGCCGTGCGTTCCATCGGATCGGCGCCTAGCTGCGCCTCAATGGTAGCCAGCGTGCCGGTCAGCACGCGCTCGTCCGGCCAGGAGGCGCGGAAGACAACGGCGACCGGGCAGTCGGCGCCGTAGTAGGGCGTCAACTCGGCGACGATGCGGTCGACAGCGTGGATGGCGAGGTGGATGGCGAGCGTGGCGCCGGTGCGGCCGAAGCTGGCCAGGGTTTCGCCCGGCGGCATTTTCGAGGCGCGGCCGGAGATGCGGGTCAGCACCAGGCTTTGCGCGACTTCTGGAATGGTCAGCTCGCGGCGCAGCGCTGCCGCCGCAGCGGCGAAGGACGGCACGCCCGGCGTCAGCGTGTAGGGAATGCCGTGCTTTTCCAACCGGCGGATCTGCTCGGCAACGGCGCTCCAGACCGAAAGATCGCCGGAATGCAGGCGGGCGACATCATGGCCGGCCGCGTGGGCTGCCAGATATTCGGCCTCGATCTCGTCGAGCGACATCGGCGCGGTATCGATCAACCGCGTTCCGGGCGCGCAGTGCTGCAACAGCTCCGGCGCGACGATCGATCCGGCATAGAGGCAGACGGGACAACTGCCGAGCAGGCGGCTGCCGCGCAAGGTGATGAGGTCGGCAGCACCCGGGCCGGCACCGATGAAGTGAACGGTCATGCCGCATCTCCGCTGATGGCGATGGCGCAAGTGACAGCACCGAGCACTGTGCGCGGCCCGAGCAGTTTTGCGCCTTTGCCGGCGGCGGCAAGCGCCGAGGCTTCGGAAACCGACGGCGTGCCGGCATGCTCCTGCGATAGGTCGGAACGGCTGGTCGTAGATGAGGCTTTGAGTTCATCCTGCTCGACGACGATCACCGGAAGGCGGAGTTCGCGTCCGGCGGCGAAGATTGCCGCTTCATCCTGCTTGAGAGACGCGGTCGCGAGGGCTGAAAGCGCGGGCAGGGCAAGCCCGTGCGCTTCCAGGGCGGTTTCTATCGCGGCAAGCACGTCGCGCGCGCTGACGCCTTTGCGGCTGCCGATGCCCGCGACCATCATGGCTTCACCCAGCTCCATTGAGTGACCGGCATAGCCGGCCGCCACGCCTGCATCGAACCGACCGGCGAAGCACGGGATATAGCAATGCGGGTGAACTGGCCGCCGTGCGCGGCGTGACGGGAAAGCAGCAGTGCCTCCATCTCCAGGGTCACCGCATTGGCGACGAGGCGGCCGCCGGCAGGCAAGGCATCCATGGCTCCCTCCAGCACGCCGGCATCGCTGCCGCCGCCGCCGATAAAGATCGCCGCGGGCGTCTCCAGCCCAAGCGCTTGCGGTGCCGAACCTTCAACGACGGCAAGACCGGGAACGCCGCAAGCCGCGGCGTTGCGTCGGATGCGCGCGGCGCGGGCCGGATCTGCCTCAACGGCGATCGCACGCATGGAGGGATGGGCCAGCATCCACTCGATGCCGATCGAGCCTGAGCCAGCGCCGATATCCCACAGCAACTCGCCGCGTCTTGGCGCGAGAGCGGACAGGGTGACGGCGCGCACTTCGCGCTTGGTGATCTGGCCGTCGTGCTCGAACAAATGATCGGCAAGGCCTGATGTCAGCGGCAGGATGCGTGCTTGCGAAGTCGATTCAACTTCGATCGCGAGCACGTTGAGCGGGTTGATCTTTTCGAGGGCGAAAGTGCCGGCGCTCGCCGAGCGCAGCCTTTCGTTCGGCCCATCCAGCGCCTCCAGAACGGTCAGCTGCGAGGCGCCGAAGCCGAGCTCTGTCAGCAGACCGGCAATCGCTTCCGGTGCATCGCTGTCCGAGGTCAGCGCGAGAATGCGGGTGCAAGGATGCAGCAACGGCCGGATCAGGTCGAGCGAGCGGCCATGCAGCGAAATGGTCTCGACGTACTGCAGCGCCCAGCCCAGGCGTGAGGCGGCCAGCGAAAAGGCCGAGGGCGCGGGGATCACCCGCATACCCTCTGCCGCGACCTTGCGGGCGAGGGTGACGCCGACACCGTGGTAGAAGGGATTGCCGGAGGCCAGCACGCAGACGCGTCTGCCGGAGAGCGCCAGCACGTCGCGCAGCTCGGCATCGAAAGGTGTCGGCCAGGCGCGCGCTTCACCTTTGGCGAGCGACGCGACGAGGGCAAGGTGGCGCTTGCCGCCGAAGACGAATTCGGCCTCCGCGATCAACCGCTTGGCCTCGTCGCCGAGACCCGCTACACCGTCCTCGCCGATGCCGATGATCGTGAGCCACTTTGAGGTGAGCTTGGCGCCGCGCGGAGCTTCAGCAGGCATGATGACCCACCGCATTCTGATCCTCGGCGGAACCACCGAAGCCCGGCAACTGGCCGGAAAGCTGGCCGCGCGCGCGGATATTTCGGTCATGCTGTCGCTGGCCGGCCGCACCGAAAACCCGGCCGCGCAGGGGGTGCCGGTGCGGGTCGGCGGCTTCGGCGGTGCCGGCGGGCTGGCGGCATATCTCCGCCAGAACAAGATCGACCTGCTGATCGACGCCACGCATCCCTATGCGGCGCGAATCTCCGGCAATGCGGCGGAAGCGGCGCGCATGACCGGCGTGCCTATCGTTGCGCTCAGGCGTCCCGGATGGGAGGCGGTCGAAGGTGATCGCTGGATGTTGGTCGACACCGTTGCCAGCGCGGTGACGGCTTTGGGATCGGTGCCGCGCCGCGTGTTCCTGGCGCTCGGGCGACAGGAGGTCGCTGCCTTCAAGGCCGCCCCCCAGCATCATTATCTCATCCGCAGTGTCGACCCGGTCGAGCCCAGGCTCGCTGTGCCTGACGCGACCTATCTCTTGGCGCGCGGGCCGTTTCATGAGGTCGATGAGCGCGCGCTGCTCGGAAGCCGTGGCATCGAAGTCGTTGTTTCCAAAAATAGCGGCGGCGAGGCGACCTACGGCAAGATCGCGGCGGCGCGAGCGCTGGGGATCGAGGCGGTGATGATCCGCAGGCCGGCGCTGCCGGACGTCACGTCGGCTGAGACCGTCGAATCTCTTGCCGAGATGGTCGATCATTTTCTGGTCGGTCATGTTCTTGGGCCCGCTGCCGAACGCGGCGTGTAGACCAGCGCGGCCTTGTCACCCCGCTTGATGATCCTGGTTTCCGGCGAGCCGATGATGATGCAGGTCGACATGTCGGCCTTCGCGGCATCGGCGTCGGCCAGCAGAAAAACCTCGATGCGCTCGTCGGGACGGCCGGCGGCACGGCCGAAGATCACCGGCGTGGTGCCGGGCAGGATCGCAGCAAGGCATTCGAAGGCGCGGCCTAGCTGCCATGGGCGCGCCTTACTGATCGGGTTGTAGAGCGCGATTACGAAGCCGGCGCCGGCTGCCGCCAGCAGGCGTAGCTCGATCAGGTCCCACGGCTTCAGATTGTCGGACAGCGAGATGGCGCAGAAATCATGGCCGAGCGGCGCGCCGATGCGGGCGGCAACGGCGAGCATGGCGGTGATGCCAGGCACGATGGCGATGTCGACCGCGCGCCATTCGGGCGGGCCCGCCTCGATCGCCTCGCAGACAGCCGCGGCCATGGCGAAGACGCCGGGATCGCCGCCCGACACGACGGCGACATCGTGGCCTTCCACAGCCTTCAGCAGCGCGTCCCTGGCGCGCGCGAGTTCCTCGCGATTGTCGGAAGCGACGCGAATCTGGTCGGGGCGCAGATCGAGCCGGTCGAGATAGGGTTTATAGCCATAGAAGAATTTTGCCTCGGCAACGGCACGGCTTGCCTCCGGCGTCACCTGGTCGGCGTTGCCGGGCCCGAGGCCGATGACAGTGAGGCGGCCGCTCATGCTTCGGCTTTCAATGCGCTTGGCCGGCCCGACCAGCCGGCCACCAGCACGATGGCGAAATAAGGCGCCTGGTCATCCTTTTTGTCGGCAAGCCGCATCGAGACACCGCCCGGCATGGTGCCGCGCTCGACATAGATGGCCCGCGCCAGCTTGTCGGTTGCCTCCAGCGCGCGCCTGATCTTGGGCAGGTTGCGGCCGACCTTCATGATCACCGCAGCGTCGGTGTCGGCGAGGCGACGCGTCAGCTCGAATTCGCTCATGGTGCCCGGCAGCACCGTCAGCACGTCATCGCCCTGGACGATCGGCAGGCCGGTCGCCGACCAGCAGCCGGACATGGCGGTGACGCCGGGAATGACTTCGGTCGGAAAACGGTGCGCCAGCCGGACATGAAGATGCATGTAGGAGCCGTAGAAAAGCGGGTCGCCTTCCGAAAGCACAGCGACCATCCTGCCGGCGCTGAGGTGCGCGGCGACCTTTTCGGCCGATTGCTCGTAGAAATCGGTGATCTGCGAGCGGTAATCGCTGTGGTCCTTGTCGATCTCGGTCGTCACCGGATAAAGCAGCGGCAGTTCAATCAAATCGGGGCGAAAATGGGTTTCGACGATGGCCCGGGCGTTGCTGTTGTTGCCGCGCTTGGCGAAATGCGCGACGACATCGGCCTCAGCCAGCGCGCGCACTGCCTTCAGCGTCAAGAGTTCCGGGTCGCCGGGTCCGGTGCCGACGCCGACAAGCCTGCCTTTTGCAATCGCATTCATAGGCCCGGCCTCGCCAATGCATTGAGGGCGGCGGCGGTCATGGCGCTGCCGCCCAGCCGGCCGCGCACGATGGCGTAAGGCACGCCATAGGAATTTTCGGCCAGCGCATCTTTCGATTCAGCGGCGCCGACAAACCCGACCGGCATGCCGATGATCGCCGCCGGCTTCGGCGCGCCGTCGCGCAGTTTTTCCAGCAGATAGAAAAGGGCTGTCGGCGCATTGCCGATGGCGACGACCGAACCGGCCATGCGCTCGCCCCACAGGTCGATCGCGGCGGCCGAGCGGGTGTTGCCGATCTTTTTCGCGATGTCGGCGGTCCGCGGATCGCGCAGCGTGCAGATCACATCGTTGCCGGCCGGCAGCCGGGCGCGCGTGACGCCGTGCGAGACCATCTGCGCGTCGCAGAAGATCGGCGCGCCGGCGCCCAGGGCCGTGCGCGCGGCGGCGACGAAATCGCTCGAGAAAACGAAGTGCCTGCAAGCATCGACCTGGCCGCAGGCGTGGATCATGCGGATAGCGATTTCGGCCTCGGCTTCGGAAAAGCGCGACAGGTCGGCCTCGGCGCGGATAATGGCGAAGGAGCGCTCGTAGATCGCCGTGCCGTCATGGATGTAGTCGTAGGCGTTCTGGGCGGGCATGCTCATTCCTGTCGGTAGATTTCGGTGATGCCGGCCGCGCCGAGCCTTGCCAGGCAGGCGGCAGCGGTTTCGCCGGAATGTCGTGCGCTGCGGATCATCGCTGCAACGCGGCCGATGCCGTGCGCGGCGTCGTAGCCCGGCCTGTATCCGGCGGGCAATGCCTTTGCCGTCCCGTCCACGACAAGTCCGGCTCCGTTTTCGCCACCGACCAGGGTCAGCGCCGCCGGACCGGGATGGGCGCAACCCTTGGCGCAGCCGGAGATGTGCAGCGTCAGCGAGGAATCGAGGATATCGCGGTCTTCCACGGCGATGGTCTCGGCGATGTTGCGTGTCGCGATGCGGCCCGAGGCACAGGCGGAAGCACCCGGGCAGGCGGCGATCCTGGTGCGCGGATCGGCTGCGTCGGTGACGAAGCCGAGGGTTGCGGCGGTTTTCTGGAGTGAAAGACATGCGGCTGGGGAGAGGCCAAGCAAAAGCAGCGTGCGACCCGGCGCCAGACGGATTTCGGTGGTGCCGAGGATGAGGGCGTATTGGGTGAGATCGATAAGTTTTTGCGCTGGTATGCTGCCGAACGGCAGGCCGATGCCGAGGGAGGTACTGCCGGCTGCCAGATCGAAAACTCCGATGGGCCGGCGATCCTTCGCGCCCCCCTCTGTCCTGCCGGACATCTCCCCCTCTAGGGGGGAGATTGCGCCTTCGTCTCCGATTTCGCCAATCGCCGAAGGTGCTGGGGGGAAGCCGCCGGCGAAGCTGCCGATCTCCCCCCTTGTGGGGGAGATGTCCGGCAGGACAGAGGGGGGCGCGACGGATCGCCAACTTGCGAGAGATCTCAGCTGCCTCGCCGTCAAATCCCGCGCATGGGCATCGCGGCCCTTTTCGGCAACCATCCTGAGAATGGCGACGGCGATGTCACAAGCCGCATCTTCCTCGGACATCGCCAGCGGCGTGGCACCCTGCGCATCTCCGGCGAGCGATACCCGCCACTTAATTCCGTCGGCGGCCCGCACCCCGACCAGCCTGACATCGGCCGTAACCGCATCCATTGTCAGCTGCCCGCCGCCGTCAACAATCACCGACACCTTCGGGCCAAGCCGTTGCGTAACACCGGCGTCCTCAATTGCCGCCCGAATCCGCTGCGCCATTGGGCGCGGGTCGGCTATCTCCTCCTGGTCGAGCCCGGCCAGCGGGCCGGTCTCGACCGGCACGCCGGTGCGCACCGCGATGCCGAGCGCATCGACCTCCATCGCCAGCAGCCGCGCGCTTGCCGACGTCAGGCCGCGGATCTGCAGGCTGCCGCGGGCGGTCACTTCCATGATACCGTTGCCATGGCGCAAGGCAGATTCGCAGAGTCCGATCAACGATTTCGGCAACAGTCCTCCAGCGACCGGATTGAGCCGCACCAGCAGCCCGTCGCCGGTCTGCATCGGCGCGGACAAGGCAGGGCAGGCGCCACGGCGCGAGAAAGCGTTCATGCCGCCACTCCCAGAGCTTGCGCTTCGGCAATCAGTGCGGCGAGATCGTCATCGATCGAATTGCGCAGCGGATGCCAGAGCCCGCGCCGCCGTGCCGACAGCAAACGCTCGGCAATCACCTTCGCCGCCGCCGGGTTCTCGCGCAGTATGAAGGCGCGCACCACGGGGTCGCCAAGATAGGCGTCGTGCATCGCCTCGATCAGCGTGCCCGATATGGCATGGGTAGTCTCAGCAAAGCCGACAAGCCGGTCGACCGTCTCGGCGAATTCCGAGGCGCCGCGCGGGCCATGACGCATCTGGCCGGCGATGAAGCGCGGGTTGACCGCGCGGGCGCGAACTACCCGGGATACGGCCTCACCAACCGAGCGCGGCTTCGGTCTTTGCGGGTCCGTGGTGTCGAGCACGATCACGTCGGCGTTTTTGCCGAGCGCGGCAAGTGCTGCCGAAAAGCCGCCGATGAAGGCGACGTCGGCCGAGCCTTCGAGGATGTCGCGGCCGGGGTCGTCGCCGCTATGAACCAGAAGGTCGGCCTCGGCGAGGCGATCCTCGAACGCGCCGGGCGCCGAAATGCCTTTGCCCTCGGAGCCGCCATAGGCGTGCGAGGTGGCGGCGAGATAGGTGCGGCCGATCTCTTCGCGCGCGGCCCAGTCGCCGCTCGACAACAAGTCCTCGACGCCCGCGCCGTAAGTGCCCGGCGAGGTGCCGAAAATGCGCGGGCCGATCTTGCCGTCGATGCGGGTCCTAGCGGCGAGCGGGTTTTCCGAATCGTCCTCGTCGCGGGTCGCCACCGCGTTGGCCGCGGCGTCGATCAGCGCGATCTGGGTCGGGAACATGTCGCGGAACAGGCCCGATATGCGCCAGGTGACATCGATGCGCGGACGGCCGAGTGTTGCCGGCGGCAGCACATCTATGCCGGTGATGCGGCCGGTGGCGGAATCCCATTGCGGCCGGCAGCCCATTAGCGCCAGGCCTTGCGCGATCTCCTCACCGCCGGTGCGCAGCGAGGCCGAGCCCCACAGGTCGATGACCAGCGAGCGCGGCCAGTCGCCATGCGATTGCATGTAGCTGCGGACCACTTCTTCCGCTGCCATCTTGCCCAGATCATAGGCGGTCGGCGTCGGCATGGTGCGCGGGTCGGCGGTAAACAAATTGCGGCCGGTGGGCAGCACATCGCTCCGGCCACGCGCCGGCGCACCGGCCGGACCGGCAGCGACGTGGCGGCCATCGAGGGCGGCAAGCAGCGCGGTTTTTTCAGCTGCCGCACTTTGCCGCCGCAACGGATCAGCCTCGCCTTCCGGCGCGCGGCCGTAAATGTGCAGGCCGTCCTTGATGGCGAAATCCTTGAGATCGCAGAGCCAGGCGTCGATGCGGCGCAAAGCCTCGTCGGCTGCGTCGGTCCTGGCGACGCCTGCCTCTGAGGCGAGGCCGGTCTTTTCCGCCGTCTCGACGATCAGCTTCGCCAGGCGGTCGCGGCGGCGGCGGTCGAGCCCGTCGGCCTGGGCATATTCGTCAACCAGTCGTTCAAGCCTGTGCTGGTTTTCGTCCAGCCCGGCGCCGGTCAGCGGCGGCGGCAGATGGCCGAGCGTGACGGCGGCAATGCGCCGCTTGGCCTGCGCTGCCTCTCCCGGGTTGGAGACGATGAAGGGATAGATGACGGGCAGGGGACCGGTGACTATCTCGGGAAAGCAGTTTTCGCTGAGCGCCACGGTCTTGCCGGGCAGCCACTCCAGCGTGCCGTGGGCGCCGACATGGACAATTGCATGGATGCCGAGCGACTTGCGCAGCCAGAGGCCAAAGGCGACCAGCGCATGGCGCGGCGGCAGCGTCGGGTCGTGATAGTCGGCGCGGCGGTCGGCTGAGCGCCCGCGGTCAGGTGCGAGTGCCACGGTGACGTTGCCGAAGGTGGCTGCGCGGAAGGCGAATTTTGCGGCGCTAGGCGCCTGAACACCCCCCTCTGTCCTGCCGGACATCTCCCCCTCAAGGGGGGAGATTGCGCTGTTGTCTCTGCTTTCGCCAATCACCAAGGATGTTGAGAGAGAGCCGTCGGCGAAACTGCCAATCTCCCCCCTTGAGGGGGAGATGTCCGGCAGGACAGAGGGGGGTGCCTCGCACAAACTTGTCTCATCTGCCGCATTCCCCCAAGCCGCCTCTACCGCAGCGATTGCCGCTGCAGGCAATTCCTTCGAAAAGGTCTGATAGTCGTGTAGGGCCAACCCTTGGCTGTCCTTTTCCAGCACCTCTAGCAACTCGCGCGGCGTTTGCGGAATCCTTTCAACGGCGTAGCCCTGTTCGCTCAGGTCGTGCAGCATTGCCAGCACGCTGGACGGCACGTCGAGACCAACCGCGTAGCCGGTGCGACCGGGGGCGCTCGGATAGTCGGGGATCAGGATGGCGAGCTTGCGCTCCGCACGCGGCGTCCGCTGCAGGCGCACGAAGGCCTCGACACGGTTCGCCACTTGCGCCACGCGGTCGGGCTCAGGCCGGTTTGCGAAGGCGCGGAAGGCCAGCGCCGGGTCGGTTTCGCTTTCGCTCTTGAATGAAATGGCGCCGGCCAGGATGCGGCCGTCGAGCTCGGGCAGGACGACATGCATGGCAAGGTCGGCGGGCGCCAGGCCGCGCTGATTGGTTTGCCAGATGTCGCGGCGGGTAGTCGCGACGATGACCTGGAACACCGGCACGCCGGCGCGGTCGAACAGGGTTTCGACACCGGGCTCGGCACCCGAGGCGAAAGCTGTGGCGGTGATGATGGCGGCAGGCTTCAGGGTTGCGAGCGCGGTTTCGACAAAGGCGAGCGACGCCGGGTCCTTGAGGCTGGAGACGAACAGAGGCACGGGAGCCATGCCGCGGTGGCGCAGGGCTTCGAAAAGCGCGTCGATGGGCGCGACATCGGCGGCGAGCAGCATCGAACGGTAGAAGAGAATTGGCACGACGTCCCCCTTCCCCTCGAGGGTAGGGTGGCCCGCAGGGCCGGGTGCGGTCGTCACGGCAGTGCGCGACGTTTTGTGTAGGCGCGCTTCGGAGAGGACCCCACCCCCGGCCTGCGGCCGGACCCTCCCCTCGAGGGGGAGGGGGACGCCGCGTTCTACTACCCCCAGTCCCGGCTCGTAAAATCCCGCCTTTGGCACGCTAACAGGTTCGGCTACCGCCGCACCCGATCCAGCGAGACTTGCCAGCCTCTGCACCAGCGCCGTCATATTTGCCGGCCCGCCCTCGCGGAAATAGCCAAGCAGGGCGTCCAACTCCTCGCGCGGCAGCGTCGAGCCTTCGATCAGTCGCAAATCCTCGTCGTGGCTCTCGCCCGGTAGGAGCGCCAGCTTGATACCGCGATTTCGCGCGATAACGGCGAGCTGGTCGCAGCCATAGCGCCACCAGTCATAGCCGCCGAGGATGCGGACCAGAATGACCTTGGCGTGGCGGGCGACGCTGTCGATCCACAGGTCGACGGACATCGGATGGCGCAGGTCGCGCAAGGCGGCGAGCCGCATCGACGGCAGGCGGTGCGCATCTGCCTTCCACGCCGCCGCCAGCCCGGCCAGGTCGCTGTCGGTGAAGGACAGCGCCACGACATCCGCAGGCGTTTGCCTGAGATCGACGGGCTCGGCGAGATCGTCGAGCGAGGCGGATGTGGTGGTGAGGATGTGCATCGCGGCTCGTGCCTGGGGTCAGCCGGCGAGGATACGCTCGATGGCCGGGCGGTTCAGCCCTTTCAGGCCGATGACGACCAGGCGCGAGCGGCGGTCGTCTTCAGCGGTCCAGGCGCGGTCGTAATAGTGGTTGACGCGCGGACCGACGGCCTGCAGCAGGAGCCGCATCGGCTTGCCGCCGACTTCGACGAAACCCTTGACGCGCAACACGTTTTCTTCCTCCGCCGCCGTGGCGACCCGTTGTGCGAGCTCGTCCGGGTTGGACACAGACGCGATGTCGATGACGAACGAGTCAAAATCGTCATGTTCGTGGTCGAGCTCGTCGTCGTGGTGGGTCTTGCGATTCTCGATGTCGTCCTCGACGGCGAGGCCGAGGCCGAGCAGCACCGACGGGTCGACCTTGCCTTGCGAAGTCGGTACGATCTTCACCGCCCGCGCAACATGCTTTCCGATCACGGCATTGGCGCGGGCCGCGCCGGCTGTGTCCATCAGGTCGCTCTTCGACAGGATGATCAGGTCGGCGCAGGCGAGCTGGTCTTCGAACACTTCCTCGACCGGATCGTCATGGTCGAGCGTCTCGTCCTGCGCGCGCTGGGCCTGCAGGGCGTCCATGTCGTTGGCTACGCGGCCATCAGCCAGCGCCGGCCCGTCGACGACGGCGATGACGCCATCGACCGTGACGCGGCTTTTCACGGACGGCCACTGGAAGGCCTGGACCAGCGGCTTGGGCAAAGCGAGGCCGGATGTCTCGATCAGGATGTGGTCGACCCTCGGCGTCAGCGACAGGATCTGGTCCAGCGCCGGGACGAAATCATCGGCGACGGTGCAGCAGATGCAACCATTGGCCAGCTCGACGATGTTTTCCTCGGGGCAGGTGTCGATGGCGCAGCCCTTCAGAATCTCGCCGTCGATGCCGATGTCGCCGAACTCGTTGACGATGATGGCCAGGCGCTTGCCTTTGGCGTTTTCGAGCAAATGGCGGATCAACGTCGTCTTGCCGGCGCCGAGAAAGCCGGTGACCACGGTGCAGGGAACGCGCGAAAGGGAGGCAGCGGTCATGTCAGGTCCTTCAAAACGTCAAGGGGAGGGATGCGGGCAACCAGGCCGCGCTTCAGGCAATCGGGACGGCCGCGCCATGGAATGAGCCCATCCGTCGCGGTGGCGAACAGCTTTGCCCCGGTGACGAGATCGGCCCCGCTGGTCGTGGTCAGATCACCGAAGACGTAACTCCAGCAGCCGTCGCGCAGCATGGCCGCGCTGAGCCGGCGCTTGCAATTGCCGAGGCATTCGACGGTGCGGATTTTGATGTTTTCGCTGGAAGCGGCGCGGCGCGTGTCCTCTGCGAGCAGTTCGCCGGCGCGCGGATGAGCGTCCGAACCGGTCTCGTCACGGCAGGACGAGCAGACGATGACGGTAACGCCGGCCGGGGAATCACCATGGCCGGACAATAAATCCGCTGTCTCAGCCGGAAAACTGCTGTCGTGTTCCAAATCAGGCTCCTTGCCCGGAAAACCCGCCAGGCGATCGGATTCTTATGTCCTAGACGGCAGGTCTCCTGGCTCGCGGGTCATCGCCTGGGTGCCGCCTTCCCGGGAATATCCCAGTGGTTTTCGGCCGAGGCTCGTCGCTTACAGTTGCGGGGACAGCCGCGGATTTGAAATCGAGATTTCGCACCGCATTCCCTCTTGGCCCCTGCCGTTGCGGGCAGGGGACCGTCTGGAACGGATTTAGGCTTGTGGAGGCAGTCGTGTCAACGCACGTCTATGACGCGGCGATATCCGCGAGCGGCCGGCCGAGGTCGCCGGCAGCGGTCACCTCGATGCGTTCCAGGCCGAGCCAGCCCTGCATCTGCTTCAATTCTTCGAAAAGCTCGGCTGCGGTTTGCAGCGAGGCGCCGGGCTCCGCATAGGCGGCATGGACGCGCAAGACGCCGGCCGGGCGGTCGGCCCTGAGGTCGACGCGCCCGACGATGCTGTCGCCGAACAGGAACGGCAGCACGTAATAGCCATACTGGCGCTTTTCGGCCGGCGTGTAGATCTCGATGCGGTAGTGGAAGTCGAACAACCGCTCGGTGCGCGATCGTTCGAAGACGACAGGATCGAACGGCGCGAGCAAGGCGCGCGCCTCGATCTTGCGCGGCAAACGGGCGTCCTTGTGGAGATAGGCTGTTTTGTTCCAGCTTTCGACGCTCACCGGCAACAGGTCGCCGGCCTCGACCAACTCCTCGATGCGGCCCTTGATGTCGGCGGGCGAGAGGCGGAAATAGTCGCGCAGGTCTCCTGCCGTGGCGATGCCGTGGGCGCGGGCCGAGATGCGCAGCAATTCGCGGTGAGCATCCTCGGGACGGGGAACCGGTAGCGCGAGTACCGCCGGCGGCAATACGCGCTCCGGCAGATCGTAGAACCGTTCGAAGCCGCGGCGATGCGCCGTGGTGATGCGGCCGGCCCAGAACAGCCATTCGAAGGCGTGCTTGGCATGGCTCCAGCCCCACCAGCCGCCCGAACCCTTCTGGCCTTCGAAAGCCGACGCCGCGATCGGGCCTCGTTCGGCGACCTCGCGATAGATGTCTTCGATATAGGCGGCGTGCTCGCGGCCCCATTTGGCCAGTCCGCTGTACATTTCGTCGCCGCACTCGGCCCGCTGCATGCGCCAGCGCATCAGCGGATAGGTCTCGACCGGCAAGAAGGAGGCTTCGTGCGCCCAATATTCGAAGACCATGCGCTTGCGCGTTACGGCGGCGTCGTCGAGCAGCGCCAGCTTGTAGGGGCCAAGCCGCGAATAGAGCGGCATATAGTGGGCGCGCACCACGGCGCTGACGGAATCGATCTGCAGCAGGCCGGTACGGGCAAGCACGCGGGCCAGATGCCGGCGGTCAGGCGTGCCGGTGGGGCGCGGGTCATTGAATCCCTGTGCCGCGAGCGCAATGCGGCGGGCCATGGCAAGCGAGATTTTTTCCTTCATGAAGGCGGCATCCGGACGATTTTAGACAGAGAAAATGACCTGCGATTCCGTGCCATGCTAACAGGGTTTTGGCGGCATTCATGTCAGGAGAGAAAAGTGGAGTAAAAAGTGAAGGAAATCAAACAGGAGCGGATCGGACCAGTTTTCCCGGATATGCCGTCCAGCACCGCGATTTGAACAAGGTTTGACTTGCTTCGCCGAAAGCGCTGCGCTAACCCTCGCCGCGTTGCAGCATAGAGCCTCCTTAAAACGGTTCAGTGGTTAAACTGTCACGCTTCCGCAAGTGGGTCCGGTGCTGTAATCAGAGTGGATTGGCCGCCAACGGAAACTGCAGCATGAACGCACTTTTAGGTTCGTACCTGCCCATCGTCCTGTTCATCGGCGTGGCGCTGATCGTCGGGCTGGCGCTGCTCGCCGCACCCTTCCTGGTGGCCTATCGCAACCCCGATCCGGAAAAGCTTTCGGCCTATGAGTGCGGCTTCAACTCGTTCGATGACGCCCGCATGAAATTCGACATCCGCTTCTACCTGGTGTCGATCCTGTTCATCATCTTCGATCTGGAGGTGGCCTTCCTGTTTCCGTGGGCGGTGTCGTTCAGCCAGATCGGCATGCTCGGTTTCTGGTCGATGATGGTGTTTTTGGCGGTGCTGACCATCGGCTTTGCCTATGAATGGAAAAAAGGAGCGCTGGAATGGGATTGAACGACAGTTCCGGCACGCTCGTCGCGCCGAAGCCCAAGGGCCTCATCGACCCCAACACCGGCAGGCCGGTAGGGTCTGACGACCCGTTCTTCCTGGAGATCAACAACGAGCTCGCCGACAAGGGCTTTCTCGTCACCTCGACCGAGGCGCTGATCACCTGGGCGCGCAGCGGCTCGCTGATGTTCATGACGTTTGGCCTCGCCTGCTGCGCCGTCGAGATGATCCATACGTCGATGCCGCGCTATGACTCGGAGAGGTTCGGTGTCGCGCCGCGCGCGTCCCCGCGCCAGTCCGACATCATGATCGTCGCCGGCACGCTGACCAACAAGATGGCGCCGGCGCTGCGCAAGGTCTACGATCAGATGCCGGAGCCGCGCTACGTCATCTCGATGGGCTCCTGCGCCAATGGCGGCGGCTATTATCATTATTCCTATTCGGTGGTGCGCGGCTGCGACCGCATCGTGCCGGTCGACATCTACGTGCCCGGCTGCCCGCCGAGCGCTGAAGCGCTGCTTTACGGCATCCTTCTGCTGCAGAAGAAGATCCGCCGCACCGGCACGATAGAGCGGTGAGCGGCATGACCCAGGCGTTGAATGACCTCTCGACCTATCTCGGCGAGAAGCTGATCGGCCGGATCGGCGAGGCGGTGTTCGCCTATGGCGAACTCACCATCTCGGTCGAGCCGCGCGACCTGATCGAGGTGGTGACCTTCCTGCGCGACGACCCGAAATGCCAGTTCATTTCGATCATCGACGTCTGCGGCGCCGATTATCCGTCGCGGGCGAAGCGCTTCGACGTCGTCTATCATTTGCTGTCGCCGAGACAGAATATCCGCATCCGCATCAAGGTCCAGGCCGACGAAGAGACGCTGGTGCCGTCGATCACCGGGATATATCCAGGCGCCGACTGGTTCGAGCGCGAGACCTATGATCTCTATGGCGTGCTGTTTTCGGGCCATCCCGATCTGCGGCGGATTCTTACCGATTACGGCTTTGAAGGCCATCCGCTGCGCAAGGACTTTCCGCTGACCGGCTTCGTCGAGGTGCGTTACGACGACGAAGCCAAGCGCGTCATCTACGAGCCGGTGGAGCTCAAGCAGGAATTCCGCAATTTCGATTTTCTGTCTCCGTGGGAAGGTACGGATTACGTGCTTCCGGGGGATGAAAAGGCAAAGCAGTGAATGGTGAATTGTGAATAGTGAATGGAAAAGCGGGATGGAACGTCCGGGAAAATCAACGACTATCGAGATCTGAACGTATGGAAAGATTCGATGGTATTGGCTGCGGACATCTATCTCGCGACGAAAGCATTCCCGCGAAAGGAAATGTTCGGCATGACATCCCAGATGCGGCGCGCGGCATCGTCGATACCGGCAAATATCGCCGAGGGTTTCGGCCGCGGTCAGCGCAAGCCCTTCGTTCAGTTCCTTCGTATTGCGCAAGGTTCGTTGAAGGAACTGGAAACCCATACGCTTCTTTCGATGAGCGTGGGACTGTTGGACGAGAAGAGTGCAGGGCTGTTGTCGGTCAGGTTCGAGAAGTTAGGGAAGATGATGCGTTCGTTCATTCGATCGCTGGAGGTCGATTCAGGCCAATGACTATTCACCATTCACCATTCACCATTCACGTGGCGCGCGAGCAACACGCTCATGGCTGAAACCTCCGTTCGCAACTTCAACATCAATTTTGGCCCGCAACACCCTGCGGCGCATGGCGTTTTGCGCCTCGTGCTGGAGCTTGACGGCGAAGTCGTCGATCGCGTCGATCCGCATATCGGGCTGTTGCACCGCGGCACGGAAAAGCTGATCGAGGCCAAGACTTATCTGCAGGCCGTGCCCTATCTCGACCGGCTCGATTATTGCGCGCCGATGAACCAGGAGCACGCCTTTGCGCTCGCCGCCGAGCGGCTGCTCGGCATCGAGGTGCCGAAGCGCGGCCAGTTGATCCGAGTGCTCTATTCGGAAATCGGCCGCATCATGTCGCACATCCTCAACGTGACGACGCAGGCGATGGATGTCGGCGCGCTGACGCCGCCGCTGTGGGGCTTCGTCGAACGCGAAAAGCTGATGGTGTTCTATGAGCGTGCCAGCGGCTCGCGCATGCATGCCGCCTATTTCCGCCCCGGCGGCGTCCACCAGGACCTGCCGCAGAAGCTGATCGAGGACATCGGCAGCTGGATCGACCCGTTCCTGAAATCGGTCGACGACCTCGACTCACTCTTGACCGGCAACCGCATCTTCAAGCAGCGCAATGTCGACATCGCGACGGTGTCTCTGGCCGACGCCTGGGCCTGGGGTTTTTCAGGCGTCATGGTGCGCGGCTCGGGTGCGCCTTGGGACCTGCGCAAATCGCAACCTTACGAATGCTATGCCGAGCTGGACTTCGACATTCCGATCGGCAAGAACGGTGACTGTTTCGACCGCTATCTGGTGCGCATGGAAGAGATGCGACAGTCGGCCAAGATCATGCGCCAATGCGTCGACCTGTTGCTCGGCAAGGAAGGCAGCGGACCGGTGTCCAACCTCGACGGCAAGGTGGTGCCGCCGAAGCGCGCGGCGATGAAGCGCTCGATGGAAGCGCTGATCCATCACTTCAAGCTCTACACCGAAGGCTACCGCGTGCCGGCCGGCGAGGTCTATGCGGCCGTCGAGGCGCCGAAAGGCGAGTTCGGCGTCTATCTCGTCTCCGACGGCACCAACAAACCCTATCGCTGCAAGCTGCGCGCGCCCGGCTTCGCGCACCTCCAGGCCATGGACTTTTTGTGTCGCGGCCACATGTTGGCCGACGTCACCGCTGTGCTTGGTTCCCTCGACATCGTGTTTGGTGAGGTGGATCGGTGAAGATGCGGAGCGCCCTGCATGTTGCTGCCGGCTTTGCAGCCGGAGTGGCAGGCATGGGCGCAATTGCCGCCTGGGGCAGTTCGCCGCAAGCCTATTGGGTGTCCTGCCAGCTTGAGGGCGTGAAGACAGATGTCATGTGCAGGGTAACGACGAAGGGCAGGCTTTGGAGCCTGGATTCCGGTTGGTATCTGTACGCCGATACGGCATATCCGGATTGGAAGGTGGCACTTGGCGCGGATTGCTCAGATCCGTACCGTAAATATCGCGACTATGTCGATACCACTTGGAAAAAGATCGCAAGCGATGAGAAGACCGCCATCTTGGCCAGGTCCGACCCTCGCCTTTATTTCGACTGCTACAACAGAGTTCAAAATTAAATGTCAGTCCGCCGTCTCGCAGAAGCCAGCGTCCAGCCAGCCTCCTTCGCCTTCAACCGGGCGAATGCGGCGGCGGCGAAGCAGTGGATCAAGAAATATCCGAAGGGGCGCGAACAGTCCGCGATCATTCCCTTGCTGATGCTGGCGCAGGAACAGGAAGGCTGGGTGACCAAGGCGGCGATCGAGACGATCTCCGACATGCTCGGCATGCCCCGTATCCGTGGGCTCGAAGTCGCGACCTTCTATACGCAGTACCAGCTCAATCCGGTCGGTACCCGCGCGCATATCCAGGTCTGCGGCACCACGCCCTGCATGCTGCGCGGCTCGGAAGCGCTGATGGATGTGTGCCGCTCGAAAATCCATCACGACCAATTCCACACCAACGACAAGGGCACGCTGTCGTGGGAGGAGGTCGAGTGCCTCGGCGCCTGCGTCAACGCACCGATGGTGATGATATTCAAGGACACCTATGAGGATTTGACGCCGGAGCGGCTTGCCGAGATCATCGACCTCTATGACGCCGGCAAAGGTGCTTCGGTGACGCCAGGACCGCAAAACGGCCGCATCACCTCGGAGCCGGCCAGCGGCCTGACGACCCTCAAGAGCGAAAAGGCGATCCTCAAGGCGACCCGCGACCGGGAAACCAGGGCGGCGACCAAGGCCGCCAAGGATGCAGAGCCGGCGGCTGCCGCCGCAGCACCAGTTCCGCCAGCGGCTTCGGCCGCGCCTGCACCGGCGCCGGTTGCGCCCTCGAATGCCAGCAAGCCGAAAACCGATGCGGTCGAGACCAGCCCGGCGCTGAAATCGCCGTCGGCGACGAAAGTCGCGCCCGCGGCGGAAAGGGCGGCGAGCGTCGCAGCGCCTCTGCATTCGGCCGCCAATGCCAACAAGGCCGAACCGCAGGTCGAGGACGTCTCGAAACAGCGCAAGGGCCCAAAGAACAAGGCCGAGCCGGCGTCTGCTTTCAAGGCGCCGGAGGCCAAGGTCAAACCGGCGAAGGCTGCCGCCAAGGCGGCCAAGCCGTCGCCCGGAAACAGGAGCCGGCCGATCGGCAAGAAGCCGGTCTGAGGAACGAGCAATGCTTCAGGACAGAGACCGCATCTTCAACAACATCTACGGCCGCTTCGACAAGTCGCTGGCCGGTGCCATGGCGCGCGGCGCCTGGGACAACACGCCCGGCATCGTTGCCAAGGGGCGCGAGTGGATCGTCAACGAGATGAAGGCATCGGGCCTGCGCGGCCGCGGCGGTGCCGGTTTCCCGACCGGGCTGAAATGGTCGTTCATGCCCAAACAAAGCGACGGCCGGCCGAGCTATCTCGTCGTCAATGCCGACGAGTCCGAGCCCGGTACCTGCAAGGACCGCGACATACTGCGCCACGACCCGCACACGCTGGTCGAAGGCTGCCTGCTTGCCGGCTTCGCCATGGGCGCGGTCGCAGCCTACATCTATGTGCGCGGCGAGTTCATCCGCGAGCGCGAGGCGCTGCAGCGCGCCATCGACGAGGCCTATGCGGCCAAGCTGATCGGCAAGAACAACACATCCGGCTACGATTTCGACATCTACATGCATCACGGCGCCGGCGCCTATATCTGCGGCGAGGAGACGGCGCTGCTCGAAAGCCTCGAGGGCAAAAAGGGCCAGCCGCGGCTGAAGCCGCCATTTCCGGCAAATGTCGGCCTCTATGGCTGCCCGACGACAGTCAACAATGTCGAGTCCATCGCTGTCGCGCCGACCATCCTGCGCCGCGGTGCCGCCTGGTTCTCGTCCTTCGGCCGGCCCAACAATGTCGGCACGAAACTGTTCTGCATCTCCGGCCACGTCAACAATCCGTGCACCGTCGAAGAGGCGATGTCGATCCCGTTCCGCGAGCTGATCGAGACACATTGCGGCGGCATCCGCGGCGGCTGGGACAATCTGCTGGCGGTCATTCCGGGCGGCGCCTCGGTGCCGCTGGTGCCGGCCGAGCAAATCATCGACGCGCCGATGGATTTCGACGCGCTGCGCGATCTGAAATCGGGCCTCGGCACGGCGGCTGTCATCGTCATGGACAAATCGACCGATATCGTGAAAGCGATCGCGCGGCTTTCCTACTTCTACAAGCACGAAAGCTGCGGTCAGTGCACGCCCTGCCGTGAAGGCACCGGCTGGATGTGGCGGGTGATGGAGCGGCTGGTGCGCGGCGAAGCGCAGAAGCGCGAGATCGACATGCTGCTCGACGTGACGAAGCAGGTCGAGGGCCACACGATCTGCGCACTGGGCGACGCGGCGGCGTGGCCGATCCAGGGCCTGATGCGGCATTTCCGCGGCGAGGTGGAGCGGCGCATCGACGAGTTTTCGCGCAACGCGCACCGTGCCGAACCGGTGCTGGCGGCGGCGGAATAGAAGTATTCAAAATGCGGACGAATGTCCGACACGAGGAAACGAGCGCGGGGCAGACGGAAACGACCAGGAGACCACCTATGTCGCTGTTTTCGACACCCGACGATTTTACGCCCGATATGGACCCGTTGTTGAAGATGAACCAGGATCTGACCAGGATGATGCCGAAGGAGATGGCCAATGCCGTCAATCTCCTGGCGCATCCTGTCGCGGGCGCGGCGGCGATGACGGCACTCGGCATCGGTCTTGCCAACCACGCCTTTGGCATCTGGATGGGCGTGCTTTCGGGCGCGGCCGAAACCTCGCAGCGGCTTTGGCAGCCGGTCGCCGAGGATTTCGAGGCCCGGACGGAACGCTTTTCCGCGACCGGCAAAAGCTCCTCGACAAAGGCGCGCGCAGCGACCAAAACCCTGATTGCCGAGGCGCAGTCCTTCGCCAATGATGTGACCGACATTGCGACGAGCACCGCGGCGCGGAGCTTGGCGAATGCGAGCACCGTTGCAGCGGATGCGTCGGCCGGGCTGATGCCGGAAGATTTCAAGCAGCCCAGGCCGATGGATCGGCCAGCCAAGCCCGCCGACCTCAAGGCGATATCGGGCATCGGGCCGAAACTGGAAAAGGTGCTGAACGGCCTTGGCATCTGGACATACGCCCAGATCGCCGCGTGGACGCCGCAAGAGATCGCCTGGGTCGAAGATTACCTGTCGTTGAAGGGCCGCATCGGCCGTGACGGCTGGATCGGTCAGGCGGCCGCGTTGGCCGGGGCCAAAAAGTGAATTCAATATCGTGCGCGGTCTCGGCTGCGCCCGGAAGGAAAGATTGCGGAACGTCCGCAGGGGTTTGAGGCGAAATGGCAAAGCTCAAGGTCGACGGGAAAGAGATCACTGTACCCGACCATTACACGCTGCTGCAGGCGGCCGAGGACGCCGGCGCAGAAGTGCCGCGCTTCTGCTTCCACGAGCGGCTGTCGATCGCCGGCAATTGCCGCATGTGCCTGATTGAGGTGAAAGGCGGCCCGCCCAAGCCGCAGGCGTCCTGCGCCATGGGCGTGCGCGACCTGCGCCCCGGCCCGAACGGCGAGCCGCCGGAAATCTTCACCAACACGCCGATGGTCAAGAAGGCGCGCGAAGGCGTGATGGAATTCCTGCTGATCAACCATCCGCTGGACTGCCCGATCTGCGACCAGGGCGGCGAGTGCGACCTGCAGGACCAGGCGATGGCGTTCGGAGTCGATTCCTCGCGCTACCATGAGAACAAGCGGGCGGTCGAAGACAAGTATATTGGGCCGCTGGTCAAGACGATCATGAACCGCTGCATCCATTGCACGCGCTGCGTCCGCTTCACCACCGAGATTGCCGGCATATCCGAGCTCGGCCTGATCGGCCGCGGCGAGGATGCCGAGATCACCACCTATCTCGAAAGCGCGATGACTTCGGAACTGCAGGGCAATGTCATCGACCTTTGCCCGGTTGGTGCGCTGACCTCCAAACCGTACGCCTTCCAGGCACGGCCGTGGGAACTGACCAAGACCGAATCCATCGACGTGATGGACGCCGTCGGCTCCGCGATCCGTGTCGATAGCCGGGGCCGCGAAGTGATGCGCATCCTGCCGCGTACCAACGAGGCGGTGAACGAGGAATGGATTTCCGACAAGACCCGCTTCGTCTGGGACGGCTTGCGCACGCAGCGCCTCGACCGCCCCTATGTGCGCAAGGATGGCAGACTGGCCCCGGCAAGCTGGGCCGAGGCTTTTGCCGCGATCAAGGAAGCGGTGTCGAATGCGGCACCCGAAAAGATCGGTGCCATTGCCGGCGATCTTGCCGCCGTCGAGGAGATCTACGCGCTGAAGCTTCTGATGGCTTCGCTCGGCTCGAAGAACACCGACTGCCGCCAGGACGGCGCCGCACTCGATCCGTCGCTCGGCCGGGCGAGCTATGTGTTCAACCCGACCATCGAAGGCATCGAACAGGCCGATGCGGTGCTGATCATCGGCGCCAATCCGCGCTTCGAGGCATCCTTGCTCAACGCCCGCATCCGCAAGCGCTGGCGGGCCGGCAATCTGCCGGTCGGCGTCATCGGCGACGTCGGCGATACGCGCTATGATTATGAGCAGCTCGGCGCCGGGCCGGAATCGCTGAAGGATCTGGCCGACGGCAACGGCAAGTTCTTCCAGCTACTGAAGAAGGCGACGCATCCGCTGATCATCGTCGGCCAGGGTGCGCTGGCGCGTCCGGACGGCGCGGCCGTGCTTGGCCAGGCGGCGAAGCTCGCCGTCGCCGTCAATGCCGCAAGGGCCGACTGGAACGGTTTTGCCGTACTGCACACCGCGGCGGCGCGGGTCGGCGGCCTCGATGTCGGCTTTGTGCCGGGCGAGGGCGGCAGGAATGTCGCCGGCATGCTCGGCGAGACCGATGTGCTGTTCCTGCTCGGTGCCGACGAAATCGACATGGCCAAGACCGGCGGCGCTTTCGTCGTCTATATCGGCACGCATGGCGACAAGGGCGCGCATCGCGCCAACGTCATCCTGCCGGGTGCCGCCTATACCGAGAAGTCGGGCACCTTCGTCAACACCGAGGGCCGCGTGCAGCAGACCAACCGGGCCGGCTTTGCGCCCGGCGAAGCGCGCGAGGACTGGGCGATCCTTCGGGCACTGTCGGATGTGCTGGGCAAGAAGCTACCTTTCGATTCGCTGCCGCAGCTACGCGCAAAGCTCTATGCGGAATACCCGCATCTTGCCCGCATCGATCATGTCGCGGCCGGCGACCCGGCCGACATCGCCAGGGTTGCCAAGCTCGGCGGGCGGTTGAACAAGGGCACCTTCACCTCGCCGGTCAAGGATTTCTACCTGACCAACCCGATCGCGCGGGCTTCCGCGGTGATGGCCGAATGCTCGGCTTTGGCGAAGAACGGCTTCAGGCAGGCGGCGGAGTAGACATGGACACCTTCTTCTCCTTCTACGTGCTGCCGGCGCTGCTGATCCTTTTGAAGTCGGTCGTGCTGATCGTCGTTCTGTTGATCTTCGTCGCCTATGTGCTTTACGCCGACCGCAAGATCTGGGCGGCGGTGCAATTGCGCCGAGGCCCGAATGTCGTTGGCCCATGGGGCACACTGCAGGCCTTCGCCGATCTGCTGAAATTCGTCTTCAAGGAGCCGGTCATCCCGTCCGGCGCCAACAAGGGCGTTTTCCTGCTGGCGCCTTTGGTGTCGGCGGTGCTGGCGATCTCCGCCTGGGCGGTCATACCGGTCAATGAAGGCTGGGCGATCGCCAACGTCAATGTCGGCATCCTCTATGTCTTCGCCATCTCCTCGCTCGAGGTCTATGGCGTCATCATGGGCGGCTGGGCCTCCAATTCGAAATACCCGTTCCTCGGCGCACTGCGCTCGGCGGCGCAGATGGTGTCCTACGAGGTCTCGATCGGCTTCGTCATCGTCACCGTGCTGCTTTGCGTCGGCTCGCTCAACCTGTCCGACATCGTCTTGTCGCAACAGGACGGGCTGGGCACGCGGCTCGGCCTGCCCAACACCTTCCTCGACTGGCATTGGCTGTCGCTGTTCCCGATGTTCATCGTCTTCTTCATCTCGGCGTTGGCCGAGACCAACCGGCCGCCCTTCGACCTTGTGGAAGCCGAATCGGAACTCGTCGCCGGCCATATGGTCGAATATTCCTCGACGCCGTTCCTGTTGTTCTTCCTCGGCGAATATGTCGCCGTCGTCCTGATGTGCGCACTGGCCACCATATTGTTCCTCGGCGGATGGCTGCCGCCCTTCGACTTCGCACCCTTCACCTGGGTGCCGGGGCTCATCTGGTTCGTGCTCAAGGTCTGCCTGGTGTTCTTCATGTTCTCCATGGTGAAGGCGTTCGTGCCGCGCTATCGCTACGACCAGCTGATGCGGCTCGGCTGGAAGGTCTTCCTGCCGATCTCGCTGTTCATGGTGGTCGCCACCGCCGCCTTTCTCAAACTCACCGGGTTTGCCTGATGTCAGCATTATCCCAGGCCGCCAAGTCACTGCTTTTGCAGGATTTCGTCAGCGCTTTCTTCCTGTCGATGCGCCAGTTCTTCGCGCCGAAGGAGACGATCAACTATCCGCATGAAAAGGGGCCGGTCAGCCCGCGCTTCCGCGGCGAACATGCGCTGCGCCGCTATCCGAACGGCGAGGAACGCTGCATCGCCTGCAAACTGTGCGAGGCGATCTGCCCGGCACAGGCCATCACCATCGAAGCCGGCCCACGCCGCAACGACGGCACACGGCGCACCGTGCGCTACGACATCGATATGGTGAAATGCATTTATTGCGGCTTCTGCCAGGAAGCCTGCCCGGTCGACGCCATTGTCGAGGGGCCGAATTTCGAATTCGCGACGGAAACGCGCGAGGAGCTTTATTACGACAAGGACAGGCTCCTGGCCAATGGCGACCGCTGGGAGCGTGAGCTGGCGCGCAACATCTCGCTGGATGCGCCTTACCGCTGATATTTGACGCATGGACGGGGCGAGGGGCCTGGTTTAAGGAACACGCAACTTGCCGACCGGAGGCGGTGGCAAAAAACAGGACGAACGTCCTGTTCTGACAGGAAACCCGGGGGAACCCATGCTGAGTGGACTAGAGGCGGCCTTTTTCTACCTCTTCGCCTTTGTCGCGGTGGCATCGGCGTTCATGGTCATTTCGGCGCGCAATCCCGTGCATTCGGTGCTGTTCCTGATCCTGACCTTCTTCAACGCCGCCGGCCTGTTCATGCTGACCGGCGCCGAGTTCCTGGCGATGATCCTGCTCGTCGTCTATGTCGGCGCGGTGCTGGTGCTGTTCCTGTTCGTCGTCATGATGCTCGACGTCGACTTCGCCGAAATGAAGGAAGGCGCCCTGCAATATGCACCGATCGGCGCGCTGGTCGGGCTGATCCTGGCGGCGGAGCTGATCGTGGTGCTCGGCGGCTATACATTCGCGCCGAAACTGGCGGCGACGGTCGCGAAACCCATTCCGGACCTGGCCGCGCGGTCGAACACGGCAGCGCTCGGCGACATCCTCTATACGGATTACCTCTATTACTTCCAGGTAGCGGGGCTGGTGCTGCTGGTCGCCATGATCGGCGCCATCGTGCTGACGCTGCGCCACAAGCCGGGCGTCAAGCGGCAGTCGATCGCCGCCCAGGTCGGCCGCACGGCGGCAACCGGAGTGGAAATCCGCAAGGTCAAGACGGGCGAAGGAGTCTGAGATGGTCGTCGGCATCGCGCACTACCTGACCGTATCGGCGATCCTGTTCACGCTCGGCGTGTTCGGCATCTTCCTGAACCGCAGGAACGTCATCGTCATCCTGATGTCGATCGAGCTGATCCTGCTTGCGGTCAACATCAATTTCGTCGCCTTTTCGGCGGCGCTCGGCGATTTGGTCGGCCAGGTGTTCGCACTGTTCGTGCTGACGGTCGCGGCGGCCGAAGCGGCGATCGGCCTTGCCATTCTCGTCGTCTTCTTCCGCAACCGCGGCTCGATCGCGGTCGAAGACGTGAACATGATGAAGGGTTGACGGAACCACCATGTATCAGGCCATCGTCTTCCTTCCGCTGCTCGGCTTTCTGATCGTCGGCCTGTTCGGCACCTCGCTCGGGGCCAAGGCTTCCGAATACATCACCTCGGGCTTCCTGGTGATCGCGGCCGTGCTGTCGTGGGTCGCCTTCTTCTCGGTTGGCTTCGGCGGCGGAGAGGTGTTCACCGTGCCGGTGATGCGCTGGATCCAGTCGGGCGGGCTGGAGGCGTCCTGGGCGCTCAGGATCGACACGCTGACGGTGGTGATGCTGGTAGTTGTCAACACGGTGTCGTCGCTGGTCCATATCTACTCGATCGGCTACATGCATCACGATCCGGACCGGCCGCGCTTCTTCGCCTATCTGTCGCTGTTTACCTTCGCCATGCTGATGCTGGTGACGGCCGACAACCTCGTGCAGATGTTCTTCGGCTGGGAAGGCGTCGGCCTTGCCTCCTATCTGCTGATCGGCTTCTGGTACAAGAAGCCGTCGGCCAATGCGGCTGCGATCAAGGCCTTCGTCGTCAACCGCGTCGGCGATTTCGGCTTTGCGCTCGGCATATTCGGCGTGTTCGTGCTGTTCGGCTCGGTCAATCTCGGCACCATCTTCGCCAATGCGGCGACGTTCATTCCGGCGGAAGGCGCGCCGCAAGGCCCGGCCGTGCTGACCTTCCTCGGCTATGCGCTCGACAAGCAGGCTGCGATGACGGTTGTCTGCCTGCTCCTGTTCATGGGCGCCATGGGCAAGTCGGCGCAGGTGCCGCTTCACACCTGGCTGCCGGATGCCATGGAAGGCCCGACGCCGGTCTCGGCACTGATCCATGCCGCGACCATGGTGACGGCAGGCGTGTTCATGCTGGCGCGGTTGTCGCCGCTGTTCGAGCTGTCGCATTCGGCATTGACCGTGGTCACTTTCATCGGCGCCTTCACCGCCTTCTTCGCGGCGACAGTCGGTCTCGTCCAGAACGACATCAAGCGCGTCATCGCCTATTCGACCTGTTCGCAGCTCGGCTACATGTTCGTGGCGCTCGGCGTCGGCGCCTATGGCGCGGCGATCTTCCATCTGTTCACGCACGCCTTCTTCAAGGCGCTGCTGTTCCTCGGCTCGGGCTCGGTCATCCACGCCGTCTCCGACGAGCAGGACATGCGCAAGATGGGCGGCCTGAGGACGCTCATTCCGAAAACGTACTGGATGATGGTGATCGGCACGCTGGCGCTGACCGGTGTCGGCATCCCGGTAACGATCATCGGCACGGCCGGCTTCTTTTCCAAGGACGCCATCATCGAAGCGGCCTTCGCCGGCCACAATGCGGTCGCCGCGTTTGCCTTCATATTGCTGGTCATTGCTGCCTGCTTCACCTCCTTCTACTCCTGGCGGCTGATCTTCATGACCTTCCACGGCGAGCCGCGGGCCAGCCACGAGGTCATGCACCATGTCCATGAATCGCCGCCGGTCATGCTGGTGCCGCTGTTCATCCTGGCGGCGGGCGCGCTGTTTGCCGGCGTGATCTTCCACGGCGCCTTCTTCGGCGAGGGCTATGCCGAATTCTGGAAGGCGTCGCTGTTCACGCTGCCGGACAACCACATCCTGCACGAAATCCACGAAGTGCCGTTGTGGGTCGAGCTGTCACCGTTCATCGCCATGCTGATCGGCTTTGCGATTGCCTGGCAGTTCTATATTCGCGCGCCGGAAATGCCTCGGAGCGTCGCCGCCAACCATCGCCTGCTCTACGCCTTCCTGCTCAACAAATGGTATTTCGACGAGCTCTACGACTTCCTGTTCGTGCGGCCGGCAAAGCGCCTCGGCAGCTTCCTGTGGAAGACCGGCGACGGCACCGTCATCGACGGGCTCGGGCCGGACGGCATTTCGGCGCGCGTCGTCGACGTCACCAACCGGGTCGTCAAGCTGCAGACCGGCTATCTTTACCACTATGCCTTCGCCATGCTGATCGGCGTTGCCGCACTCGTCACCTGGATGATGCTCTGATGACCGCCTGGCCGATCCTATCGCTGGTCACCTTCCTGCCGCTGGTTGGTGTGCTGCTCATCCTTTTCGTGCGTGACGACAGCGAGAACGCGCGCCGCAACATCCGCGCCATAGCACTGTTCACGACCGCGTTCACGTTTGTGATTTCGCTGTTCATCTGGACCGGCTTCGACAATTCGCAGCCCGGCTTCCAGTTCGTCGAGAAGTTTGCCTGGCTGGATTCCGGCATCTCCTATCATATGGGCGTAGACGGCATCTCCATGCTGTTCGTCATCCTGACCACCTTCCTGATGCCGCTCTGCATCCTCGCCTCGTGGGAATCGATCGAGAAGCGCGTCAAGGCCTATATGATTGCGTTCCTGCTGCTCGAGACGCTGATGATCGGCGTGTTCTGCGCGCTCGACATCGTCTTGTTCTATGTCTTCTTCGAAGCCGGCCTGATCCCGATGTTCATCATCATCGGCGTGTGGGGCGGCAAGCGGCGCGTCTATGCCTCGTTCAAGTTCTTCCTCTATACGCTGGCCGGCTCGGTGCTGATGCTGCTCGCCATCATGGCGATGTTCTTCCAGTCCGGCACCACCGACATCCCGACGCTTCTGACCCACAACTTCCCGGCCAATATGCAGACTTGGCTATGGCTTGCCTTCTTCGCGTCCTTCGCGGTGAAGATGCCGATGTGGCCGGTGCACACCTGGCTGCCGGACGCGCATGTCGAGGCGCCGACGGCCGGCTCGGTGATCCTGGCCGCCATCCTGCTCAAGATGGGTGGGTACGGCTTCCTGCGCTTTTCGCTGCCGATGTTTCCGATCGCATCCGAAATGTTCGCGCCGCTGATCTTCACGCTCTCCGTTGTCGCCATCATCTACACCTCGCTGGTGGCGCTGATGCAGGAGGACATGAAGAAGCTGATCGCCTATTCGTCGGTCGCTCACATGGGCTTCGTTACCATGGGCATCTTCGCGATGAACCAGGAAGGCGTCCAGGGTTCGATCTTTCAGATGCTGTCGCACGGCCTGGTCTCCGGCGCGCTGTTCCTCTGCGTCGGCGTCGTCTACGACCGCATGCATACGCGTGACATCGACGCCTATGGCGGGTTGGTCAACAACATGCCGAAATATGCAACCGTGTTCATGATCTTCACCATGGCCAATGTCGGCCTGCCCGGCACCAGCGGCTTCGTCGGCGAGTTCCTGACCATGCTCGGCGTGTTCCGGGTCAACACCTGGGTAGCGTTCTTCGCCGCCACCGGCGTCATCCTTTCGGCGGCCTATGCGCTCTGGCTCTACCGCAAGGTGATCTTCGGCGCGCTGACCAAGGAAAGCCTGAAAGGCCTGCTCGACCTGTCGACGCGCGAGAAGGTGATCATCTATCCGCTGGTCGCGCTGGTCATCTTCTTCGGCGTCTATCCGGCGCCGATCTTCGACGCGACCGCCGAATCGGTCAAGGCGCTCGTTACCAATGTCACCGCATCCATCGGCGCCGCGCAGACCGCGGCGGCGAACTGACTGGGGGTTTTGCGAACCATGACGCCGGACCTTCTCTCAAGCCTGTCGCTCTCGACGCCAGAGCTGATCCTCGCCATCGGCGCCTTGGCGCTGTTGATGCTCGGCGCCTATTCGCGCGCCAACACCACTGTCACGGTGAGCGGCCTTGCCGTCGCCGTGCTGGTGATCGCCGGCGCCTGGCTGGTCTTTTCGCCGGGACAGGGCAACGCCTATAGCGAAGCCTTCATCCAGGATCCGTTCGCCCGCTTCATGAAGGTGCTGGCGCTCGTCGGCTCGGCGGTGACGCTGGTCATGTCGGTCCGCTTTGCCCAGGCGGAGCGTTTCGACAAGTTCGAATATCCGGTGCTGATCCTGCTCTGCACGCTCGGCATGATGCTGATGATCTCGGCCAACGGCATGATCGGGCTCTATCTCGGCCTCGAGCTGCAATCGCTGGCGATCTACGTGCTGGCGGCGATCAACCGGGACAATCTGCGCTCGACCGAGGCCGGGCTGAAGTATTTCGTCCTTGGCGCCCTGTCGTCGGGCATGCTGCTTTACGGTATCTCGCTGGTCTACGGCTACACCGGCAACACCGGCTTCCAGGAGATCGCCACGGCGCTGAGCGGCGGTGAGCGCCAGCTTGGGCTCGTCTTCGGCCTGGTTTTCGTGCTGGCCGGCCTTGCCTTCAAGATCTCGGCGGTGCCGTTCCATATGTGGACGCCCGACGTCTATGAAGGCGCGCCGACGCCGGTGACGGCTTTTCTGGCGGCGGCACCGAAGATGGCGGCGATGGCGCTGATGGTGCGCGTCACCATGGGCGCCTTCAAGCCGATCGCCGCCGACTGGCAGCAGATCATCGTCTTCATCTCGATCGCCTCGATGGCGCTTGGTGCCTTTGCGGCCATCGGCCAGACCAACATCAAACGGCTGATGGCCTATTCCTCCATCGGTCATATGGGTTATGCGCTGGTCGGCCTTGCCGCGAACAGCCAGGATGGCGTGCGCGGCGTCGCCATCTACATGCTGATCTATCTGGTGATGACGCTCGGCACCTTCGCCTTCATCCTCGCCATGCGGCGCAAGGAGGGCAATGTCGAGCAGATCAGCGATCTCGCCGGCCTGTCGGCGACCAATCCGATCATGGCGACGATCCTCACCATCCTGATGTTCTCGCTGGCCGGCATCCCGCCGCTCGCCGGCTTCTGGGGGAAATGGTACGTGTTCCTCGCCGCCATCAATGCCAACCTCTACGCGCTGGCGATCATCGGCGTGCTCGCCTCTGTGGTGGGCGCCTACTATTATCTGCGTATCATCAAGATCATGTGGTTCGACGAACCGGTCGGCGGCTTCGTGCCGATGGCGTCCGAACTGCGCGTCGTGCTCGGTGTCTGTGGCGCCT
The DNA here is from genome assembly GCF_040321085.1 of Mesorhizobium sp. M0522. Taxonomy (NCBI): domain Bacteria; kingdom Pseudomonadati; phylum Pseudomonadota; class Alphaproteobacteria; order Hyphomicrobiales; family Phyllobacteriaceae; genus Mesorhizobium; species Mesorhizobium sp. M0522. The sequence goes on along the minus strand of NZ_JAMYQW010000014.1, from coordinate 13,105 downwards.
TCGTGCTGTTCTACGTGCTGATCGGCGGCCCGATCGGAACCTACGCCGCAGCCGCGGCCAAGACCTTCTTCTGACGGAATGACTTTCAGGCTGGCTCCAACCGCGGCTTCGGACGGGTTCCGGCTCGAGGCGCACGACACGGTCGGCTCCACCAACGCGCTGGCGCTGGAGCATGCACGGGCCGGCGATCCGGGCAAACTCTGGGTCGTCTCCAAAAAGCAGGAAGCCGGGCGTGGCCGCCGTGGCCGCGCCTGGGCGACGCCCGAGGGCAATCTGGCAGCGACGTTGCTGGTGATCACCAACACCGAGCTTCGGCTTGCCGCGACGCTCGGCTTCGTTGCCGGACTGGCGCTGGCCGACGCGCTCGACGCTGTCGTGCCGAAGGGCAGGATCGCGATCGGCCTCGATGGTGCGAGCCAAGGCAAGAACCGTTTCGAACTGAAATGGCCCAACGATGTGCTTGCCTCGGGCGCCAAGCTCGCCGGCATCCTGCTGGAATCGGCGATGCTGGATGGTGGCCGTTCCGCGGTGGCTGTCGGTGTCGGCGTCAACGTGGTGGCATACCCTGAGGATTTGCCTTATCCAGCGACGTCGCTCAGCGCGCTGGGGTCTGCTTGCGATGCCGAGACGCTGTTCCTGGCGCTGTCGGATACATGGAGCGAGAATGCGCGGCTGTGGAACGAAGGGCGCGGGCTTGCCGCCGTCAGGCGGCGGTGGCTGGCGCGTGCGGCGGGGCTTGGCGGGCAGGTTGCTGTCAGAATTGACGGTAATGTGGTGCGCGGCACCTTCGAGACCATTGACGAGGACTGCCGTTTCGTGATCCGCGACGATCAAGGTTCGGTTCTGACGATCGCCGCCGGCGACGTGCATTTCGGCGCGGTTGCCTCGGCCGGCGTTTGACTGGCCAATACGTTTGACTGGCCAGGTATTTGACCAGCTTGAATTTGACCGGCCGACAATTTTGACCGGCCGACAATTTTGACCGGCCCACAATTTTGACCGGCAAGGAAGGAAAGACCATGGCGATAGCGGAAAACGCCGAACTTGTCTTCGTGCCGCTCGGCGGTGTCGGCGAGATCGGCATGAACTTCGCCCTCTACGGCTATGGGCCGGCCAATGCGCGCGAATGGATCGTGGTCGACGTCGGCGTCACTTTTCCCGATGCAACCCTGCCCGGCGTCGACCTGGTTCTGCCCGACACGCGTTTCATCGAGGAGAATGTCGCCAATCTGCGCGGCATCGTCATCACCCATGCGCATGAGGACCATTACGGCGCGCTCCACGACATCTGGCCGAAGCTCAAGGCGCCGGTGTGGATGACGCCGTTCAGCGCCGGCCTGCTGGAAGCCAAGCGGCAGGGCGAGCAAGGGGCGCCGAAGATCCCGGTGACGATCTACCGGGCCGGCGAGAAATTCACCGTCGGCCCGTTCGAGATCGAGGCCATCCCTGTTGCGCACTCCATTCCCGAACCGATGTCGCTGGCGATCACGACGCCGGCCGGCGTCGTCATCCATACCGGCGACTGGAAGATCGATCCGGCGCCGACGGTCGGGCCGATGACCGACGAGGCGCGCTTCCGAGCCTATGGCGACAAGGGTGTGCTGGCGCTGGTCTGCGATTCCACCAATGCGATGCGGGAAGGGGAATCGCCGTCCGAAGTGGCGGTGGGCGAGGGCCTCAAGAGCGTCATCCAGAACGCCAAGGGCCGGGTCGCCGTCACCAGCTTCTCCTCCAATGTCGGGCGTATCGTCTCCATCGCCAAGGCGGCGCGGGATGCCGGCCGCCAGTGCCTGGTGATTGGCCGCTCGATGAAGCGCGTCATCGATGTGGCTGATGAACTCGGCTATATGGACGGGTTGCCGGAATTCATCGCCGAGGAGGATTACGGCTTCATCCCGCGCGAAAACCTCGTCATCATCTGCACCGGCAGCCAGGGCGAGCCGCTTGCCGCACTTGCCAAGCTGTCGCGCGACGAGATGAAGTCGGTGGCGCTGACGGCCGGCGACACGGTGGTGTTTTCCTCGCGCACCATTCCCGGCAACGAGAAGGCGATCCTCGAAATCAAGAACCGCCTGATCGATCTCGGCATCAAGATCATCGAGGACGGCGATGCGCTGGTGCATGTCTCCGGCCATCCACGCCGCAGCGAATTGCGCAAGATGTATGAATGGGTGCGGCCGCAGATCGGCGTTCCCGTGCATGGCGAAGCGGCGCATCTGGTGGCGCAGGGCTCGCTGATGTCGACGTCCGGCATCGGCCAGGTCGCGCAGGTGCGCGACGGCGACATGCTCAGGCTGTATCCGGGTGCCGCCGCCATCATCGACCAGGTGCCGTTCGGCCGCATCTACAAGGACGGAAGGCTGATCGGCACCGACCAGGCGATGGGCATTCGCGACCGCCGCAAGCTGTCCTTTGCCGGCCATGTCGCCGTCAATGTCGTGCTCGACGACAAATACGCGCTTGCCGGCGATCCCGATCTCGTCGCCATCGGCGTCGCCGAGGCCGACGGCAGCGGCGAGAGCCTGGAAGACCTGATGATCGATGCGGCAATCGGCGCCGTGGACTCCATCCCCCGCCAGCGCCGAAAAGACCTCGACCTGGTCCAGGAGGCAGTGCGGCGCGCGGTGCGCGGCGCGGCCAACGAAGCCTGGGGCAAGAAGCCGCTGGTGACGGTGTTCGTCACAAGGTAAGTGAATAGTGAATAGTGAATAGAGAATAGGATGTTGTGGGTTAGCGGTTTTGCAATGCGCAATATTCCATTCACCATTCACCATTCACCATTCACTACTCACTACCCCAGACCTGGAGCACCCTATGCTCGGACGCCTCAACCATGTCGCGCTTGCGGTGCCGGATCTGGCCGCGGCTGCGGCGGTCTATCGCGATACGCTTGGCGCTTGCGTGACCGCGCCGCAGGCGCTGCCGGAGCATGGCGTTACGGTGGTGTTCGTCGACGTCGGCAACACCAGGATCGAGTTGCTCGAGCCTCTCGGCGAAGCCTCGCCGATCGCCGCATTCCTCGCGAAGAATCCGTCCGGCGGCATGCACCATGTCTGCTATGAGGTGGACGACATTGTTGCGGCGCACGACCGTCTCAAGGCCAGCGGCGCGCGCGTGCTGGGCGACGGCAATCCGAAGATCGGCGCACATGGCAAGCCGGTATTGTTTCTGCACCCCAAGGATTTCTTCGGCACGCTGGTCGAACTGGAGCAAGCATGAGTTGGGTTTCGTTTGTCGCCCTGTTCTTCGCCACATGGTGGGTGGTGTTGTTCGCCGTCCTGCCGTTCAGCATGCGGACGCAGGACGAGGATCGGGACGTGACGCTTGGCACGGTTCCGAGCGCACCGCGCGGACCGCACATGCTGCGCGCGGCGCTGCGCACGACGATCGTCACGCTGGTCCTCATGGGTATCTTCTACGGCATCACGAGAGGGCTTGGCCTCGGTATCGACGACATCCCGCACATCGTGCCGGATTTCAACCAGAGCCTAGCGCATTAGCCGGCTACCTACCGTGTCCGACTATCCCAGCCTAGCCGAGGCTCTGAAATCAAGCTGAGCCAGCAAGGTCAATCCAAAGTAAAGGCCGGGGCGGGTTTGGGCTGACGCAACGTCATGTAGTTTGGTAATCTGTCGTGCTAACCAGATGATTGCACAAAAAAAATGCAAGGCGCGAGGCCTTGCAATTTAAACGCGTCCGATCTGTTTCCGGTGTCCGGCGGCAGCGAGTTACCGCGCCTAGATCGCATCCTCCCAAGACTTTGACCGCGTAGGAGGGCAGATTTTTCTCTACCCTCTCGGTTATGGGGGCACACTAGCCTAAGGCGGGTGAAAATGTCACGAAGAATTTTGCCCGGAAACAGGCAATCTCGTGCTGCAGTGCACAATAGTACGGCAGGCGTTGCTTGCGAAACGCCCAGCAAGCCGCGTGCGGCAATTGCGGCGCCTGTGCAGCGCTTGGGCCGGGTTTCCATTCCGCCATGAAATGGCTATGAAGCCGGGGCAAGCAAGCCTGCGCTGCGCCGATTCCGGCGCCGCCATCCTCTCTCACGGACCAGTCCATGCGTTTGTCGCGCTATTTCCTGCCCATTCTCAAAGAAAATCCGCGCGAGGCCGAGATCGTCTCGCATCGGCTGATGCTGCGCGCCGGCATGATCCGCCAGCAGGGGCAGGGCAGCTTTTCCTGGCTGCCGCTCGGCAAGCGGGTGCTGGACAAGGTCTGCCGGATCATTCGCGAGGAGCAGAATCGCGCCGGCGCACTCGAAATCCTGATGCCGACCATCCAATCGGCCGAGCTGTGGCGCGAAAGCGGCCGCTATGAAGACTACGGCAAGGAGATGCTGCGCATCAAGGACCGGCAAGACCGCGATATGCTCTACGGGCCGACCAACGAGGAGATGGTCACCGAGATATTCCGCTCCTATGTCAAGTCCTACAAGGACCTGCCGCTCAACCTCTATCATATCCAGTGGAAGTTTCGCGACGAGGTGCGCCCGCGCTTCGGCGTCATGCGTTCGCGCGAGTTCCTGATGAAGGACGCCTATTCCTTCGACCTCGATTATGAAGGCGCCAAGGCCGCTTATAACCGCATGTTCGTGTCCTATCTCAGGACGTTTACGCGCCTGGGGCTGCAGGCCATTCCGATGCGCGCCGACACCGGGCCGATCGGCGGCGACCTCAGCCATGAGTTCATCATCCTGGCCGACACCGGCGAGAGCCAGGTGTTTTGCCATCGCGACTATCTCTCGCTTGAGGTGCCGGGGGCGGATACCGATTTTTCGAACGACGCCGAGATCGGCGGCATCGTCAAGACGTGGACGACGCCCTATGCCGCCACCGACGAAATGCATGACGAGGCGGCATGGGAAAAGCTCTCCGAAGGCGACAGGGTCTCGGCGCGCGGCATCGAGGTTGGGCATATCTTCCATTTCGGCGACAAATATTCCAAGCCGATGGGCGCCAAGGTGACCGGGCCGGACGGCAAGGATCATTTCGTTTCTGGCGGTTCCTACGGCATCGGCCCGTCCAGGCTGGTCGCGGCGATCATCGAGGCCAGCCATGACGATAACGGCATCATCTGGCCGGAGGCGGTGGCACCGTTCGATGTCGGCCTGATCAACATGAAGGCTGGCGATGCCGAATGCGACCGCGTCTGCCGCGAGCTGAATGCCGCCTTTGCCGCCGCCGGCAAGGAGGTGCTCTACGACGACACCGACCAGCGGCCGGGCGGCAAGTTCGCCACCGCCGACCTGATCGGGCTCCCGTGGCAGGTGATCGTCGGGCCGCGTGGTGTCGCCGCCGGCGAGGTCGAAATCAAGAACCGCAGGACCGGCGAGCGCGAGACGCTGCCGATCGGCGACGTGAAAAAGCGTTTCGGTGCCGCCGTATGAGTGAAGCGGCAGCAGCCAAACCTTCGGCGGCAGGACCCTTTTCCGGCTTCGAGCGCATGGTGGCGTGGCGCTATCTGCGCTCGCGCCGCAAGGAGACGGTGATCTCGGTGATCGCCTCGATCTCCTTCCTCGGCATCATGCTGGGCGTTGCCACGCTGATCGTCGTCATGGCGGTCATGAACGGCTTTCGCGCCGAACTGCTGACGCGCATCCTTGGCGTCAACGGGCACCTGATCGTGCAGCCGCTCGACATGCCGCTGGAGGACTATGACCAGGTCGCCGGCCGCATCAACGGCGTGCCCGGCGTCAAATATGCCATTCCGCTGATCGACGGGCAGGTGCTGGCGCAAGGCAATGTCGGCGGCGGCACCGGCGCGCTGGTGCGCGGTATACGCGGCGAGGATCTCGGCAAGATCACGATCGTCGCCAACAACATCAAGGCGGGCTCGATCGTCGGCTTCGACACCGGCGAGGGAGTCGCCATCGGCAGCCGCATGGCCGAGAATCTCGGCCTTGTGCTCGGCGATACCATCACGCTGATCTCGCCCGAGGGCGACGTCACGCCGCTCGGCACGACGCCGCGCATGAAAGGCTATCCGATAACCGCGATCTTCGAGGTCGGCATGTCGGAATATGACAGCTCCATCGTCTACATGCCGTTTTCGGAAGCGCAGCTTTATTTCAACATGGACGGCAGGGCGCAGACGATCGAGATCTACGCCGACAATCCCGACAATATCGACGCGCTGAAGCCGAAGGTCGAAGAGGCGGCGCAACGGCCGATCACCCTCGTCGATTGGCGGGAGCGTAACAAGACGTTTTTCGACGCGCTGCAGGTCGAGCGCAACGTCATGTTCATGATCCTGACGCTGATCGTGCTGGTGGCGGCGCTCAACATCATTTCGGGCCTGATCATGCTGGTGAAGGACAAGGGCCACGACATCGCCATCCTGCGCACCATGGGCGCCACGCGCGGCGCGATCCTGCGCATCTTCCTGATGACCGGGGCTGCGATCGGCGTTGTCGGCACCATCGCCGGCGTGCTGCTCGGCATCGTGATCTGCCTCAACGTCGAGCGCATCCGCCAGTTCTTCTCCTGGCTGGCCAACGAGCGGCTGTTCAATCCCGAGCTTTATTTCCTGAGCCAGCTGCCGGCGCGCATGGATGCCAGCGAGACGATCTCGGTCGTTCTCATGGCTTTGGCGCTGTCGTTCCTGGCGACACTGTTTCCGGCGTGGCGCGCTGCCAGGCTCGATCCGGTCGAAGCGCTGAGGTACGAATGATGGCCGAGGCCATTATCGAGCTGAAGAGCGTCGAACGCCATTATGTACAGGGGCCGCGCAAGCTGACCATCCTGAACGGCGCCGATTTTTCGCTGAAGCGTGGCGAGATGGTGGCGCTTGTGGCGCCGTCGGGCACCGGCAAGTCGACGCTGCTCCACACGGCCGGGCTGCTGGAGCGACCGGACGCCGGCGACGTGATCCTGGCGGGGCGCGCCTGCGGCCGGCTTTCCGACGACGAGCGCACGGCGATCCGCCGCAACGATGTCGGCTTCGTCTACCAGTTCCATCATTTGTTGCCTGAGTTTTCTGCGCTGGAAAACATCATGATGCCGCAGCTGATAAAAGGGCTGCCGCGCAAGGAGGCGGCCGAGCGGGCGGCGCAATTGCTCGACTATATGCAGATCGGCAAGCGGGCACAGCATCGCCCCTCCGAGCTCTCCGGCGGCGAGCAGCAGCGGGTCGCCATTGCGCGTGCCGTCGCCAATGCGCCGCTGGTGCTTTTGGCCGACGAGCCGACCGGCAATCTCGACCCGGTGACCGCTTCCTATGTGTTCGAGGCGCTGGCAGCACTGGTCCGGCAATCGGGCCTGGCGGCGCTCATCGCCACCCACAATCACGAGCTCGCCTCGCGCATGGACCGCCGCGTGACGCTGTCCGACGGCAAGGTTGTGCCGCTTTAGGGTGCGCTGCAATTGAGGCGATGACGGCCCGCGAGCTGCCGTGCGCCGTCCCGCCGCTTTCGCGCGCCTGTCGGCCCCGAAACGCTCGGCATCTCCTTCTCAACCCTTTCTTAACCCTGTCGAAATGACCGAGCGCAATTCGGGTGACGCCCGGACTGCGATCGTTGACATTCGAACAAAATTAGAACAAAATACGAACATACTAACAACAGGAGAGAGTTATGACCGATCTTGTTCAGGATGTCGTCTCGCTGGTGTGCATGAGCACGTTCCTCATTTCCATGGCAATCTGGATCGGCGCGATGTGAGAATTTAGCTCGAGGGCGGGCTCGATGCTGATGAGCGAGGGCCGCCTTCGCATATTGGCGCAGGCATTGGGCGAGTGTTTCAGCCGGCCTTGCGGGACACTTCGACAGGCGACACCGCGGCGGGCCCGAACACGTCCTCGAAAGCGGATTTCAGCGCCAGGTCGAGGTCGGCCATGGTCACGGGAAGGCCGAGGTCGACAAGGCTGGTGACGCCGTGATGCTGGACGCCGCACGGCACGATGCCGCTGAAATGGCTAAGGTCCGGCTCGACATTGATGGCGATGCCGTGAAAGCTCACCCAGCGCCTCAGCCTGATGCCGATGGCGGCGATCTTGTCCTCGGCCGCCGAGCCGTCGGGCAAAGCGGGGCGGTCCGGCCGAACCACCCAGACGCCGACGCGGTCCTCGCGGCGTTCGCCGCGTACGTTGAAGGCGGCCAGCGAGCCGATGATCCATTGTTCGAGTGCGGCGACGAAGGCGCGGACATCCTCGCGCCGCCGCTTCAGGTCGAGCATGACGTAGGCGACTCGCTGGCCCGGCCCATGATAGGTGTATTCGCCGCCACGCCCGGCGGCAAAGACCGGGAAACGGTCCGGCTCGATCAGGTCCTTGATGCGGGCGCTGGTGCCGGCGGTGTAGAGCGGCGGGTGCTCGACCAGCCAGACCATCTCGCCGGCGGCGCCGCTGCGGATTGCCTCGGCGCGCGCCTCCATCACGGCGAGCGCATCGGGATAGGCGGTGAGCCCGGGCTCGATGCGCCATTCGACCGGCGCCGAGCCGGGCAAGGGCAGGAACGACGTGGCGATCTGGCTGCGTTCTGTCATGATATCTCGTCTCGCCACTCATATGGCGGCAATCGGTACGAACGTCCAGTTCCGGCACGTTCGGCCCTTGAAGAGTTATGCCGATGTCCGGCCGATTATTGCTGGCCGCGCACTTGTTTCACCGGAAACGATTTGCTACACGCCGCGGGCCGGTTGGTTCCGGCTCCTACCACGTGCGGTCGTGGCGGAATTGGTAGACGCGCAGCGTTGAGGTCGCTGTGGGGCAACCCGTGGAAGTTCGAGTCTTCTCGACCGCACCATCAAATTCGTGAACTTGGCCCTCTAAGCCATTGAAACTCCAGTCCGGCAGAGCACCCGTTGATGAGGGCGCTTGGCGTTCTTGCCGAAATGCGATACAATTTGGGATACAAACTGAGATACATCGCGAGTTTGGCCCATGCGAAAAGAGGCCGTCGCAGAGCCCGCCAGAGACCCGGATCGCTACCTCGTCCAGCGCGACGGAATTTTCTATTATCATCGGCGAATGCCCGCCAAGATGGTCGGCATCGACGATCGCGGCAGGTTCATTCGCAAGTCCCTGGGAACGGACGAACGCCGCCTCGCACGTGCCATGCGCGACAAGCTCGAAGACGCGGACAAGACCCTGTGGGCGGTGCTTCTTTGCGGCGGCGAGACAAGGTCAGCACTCGATCAGTATCGCGACGCCGTTCGCCGGGCTGAAGCCATGGGCGTTTCCTACCTTTCAAATGGACAGGTGGCAGGCTTTCAGAATGTCGATTCAATTTTAAAGCGTGTCGAGGCGCTGGAGCGCGTTCAAGCGGCCCCCGCGGTCGCCGACGCTCTCCTCGGCGGGGTGCAGGTGCCGCCGGTCAAAGTCTCCAAAGCTTTTGATCTCTACGCCGATGAGATCATGGCCCATGAAGTCGCGGGTAAGAGCCAGTCGCAGCGCCGAATGTGGAAGAAGGTAAAGCAGAGAGCCGTAAACAATTTCGTTGCCCTGGTTGGTGACAAGCCGATCGGCGACGTCACGCGTGAAGACGGACTGACCTTCTACCGGTTCTGGCTCAAGCGCATCGCGCCGCCGCCAGACATCGGAGCCGCGACACATTCGGCGTCTGCCGGCAATCGAGACCTCGGCAACATGCGGGATCTCTACAGGCGTTATTTCGCTCATTTGGGCGAGGAACAAAAAGGCACCCCATTCGATGACCTCCGCTTTTCGGAGCGTGGCAAGCGCCGTCGTAAACGGCCGTCATTCGAACCCAAATGGATAACCGATCAGATCATGAGGCCGGGCGCTTTAGCATCCCTGGATGCTCAAGCGCGTCGCTGCGTTCTGGCGCTGATCGAGACAGGCACACGCCCAAGCGAGATATGCAATCTTGATGAGACCGTGATCTTCCTTGACACGCCGGTTCCGTATATTCGCATTACCCCACGAGAGGACGCCGATGATCCGCGCGAGATCAAGACCGAATGGTCAGTGCGAGATGTACCGCTGGTAGGCGTCGCGCTGGAAGTTTTTAAGAAAAATCCGCAGGGCTTTCCGCGCTACCGCAATCGTGAAGAGGCGCTTTCTGCAAACCTCAATAAATTCTTTAAAACACACAAACTTTTCCCGACACCGAAGCACAAGATTTATTCCCTCCGGCACAGTTTCGAGGATCGTATGAAGGAGGCAGGTATCGACAGCGAGCTTCGCAAAATCTTGATGGGCCATACGATAGAGCGTGTAGAGTATGGTACGGGCGGATCGTTGCAATGGCGACGAGACGAACTCAAAAAAATTGCTTTGCCTTTCGATCCCGAGATCGTTTGAGCCGTTCCTGGACGCGCAGCATTGCGCCCATCTCTGCAATCAATTTCTTCTTCTCCCGTTCAAGACGCTCGTAAATCGGGAGATACGCTCGTCCTTTGTTGCCAGCCTTGTGGATAGCTAGGGCGAGCGTATCCAGAGCGCGGTCAATTCTGTCTAAGGTCACGGGCTCAGGAACAGTGCTTACCTGTGGCAGAACACAGGTCATTGTCTGTCCCGTCTGTTTCCTGTTCGGCGATGACACAGACGAGATAATGGCAGCAGGCGCAGGTGAGAAAAGCGGTTTGCCTCCCGCATCGTGCAGCGGCGATACTTACCGGTCCGCAGCGTCTCGCACTTGGCTGCCAACTCACCCCAGCCAATACCTCGGCCCCGGCCCCTTGCGTCCTGCCATATCGGTAGGGTTTGCAAGGCTACACCGGTCGATCGACAGGCAGCCGCAACCGATGCACTCGGTAAGCCCCGACCTCAGGCGCTGCAACTCGGCGATGCGCTGGTCGATGCGCTTGGTCCACTGGCCCGACAACCGCGACCAATCCCGACGCGACGGCACGCGATCGGCTGGCAACTTGGCGAGCTCGGCGCCGATCTCCTCGAGCGTCAGCCCAATTCGCTGCGCGAAGACGATGAAGGCGATCCGGCGCAGCACGGATCGCGGATAGCGTCTGTGTCCCGAGCCGGCCCGCTCGGACGCGATCAGCCCGCGCTCCTCGTAGAAGCGCAGGGCCGATGAGGCGACGCCGCTACGCCGCGACACGTCGGCGATGGTCAGCATGGAATCCATGCATGAACGAAAGCACGATTCCCGCTTGACTTCAAGTTAACTTGAACTTGTAGAAGGCGCCATAAAGCTTGAAGGAGCACCGGCAATGCAGTCGAATATTGATCCTCAGGGACTTCGCGTGGCGGTTACGGGCGGCACCTCCGGGCTCGGAATGGCGCTCGTGCGGCAGCTGACCGCGCAGGGTGCGTGCGTGGCCTTCGTCGCTCGCACCGCCGCGAATGTCGAACGCATCGCTGACGAGACGGGCGCGCACGGCATTGTCGGCGACGTCGGCAAGAAGGAGGACACCTACTCGATCGCGCTACAGGTAACTGCGAGCCTCGGCGGGCTCGACGTCCTGATCAACAATGCCTCGAGCCTCGGCCCTGTCCCTCTGGCGCTCCTCGCCGATACTGAGTGCGAGGAACTGGAGGTGGCGCTCGCGGTCAACCTGGTCGGCGCGTTCCGGCTGACGAAGGCCCCGTTCGGTGCACTTGCCGCGTCCGCACGCGGGGGCCGTGGCGCGCTGGTGATCAACATCTCCAGCGATGCGGCGGTGAACGCCTATCCCGGCTGGGGCGCCTACGGCACGAGCAAGGCTGCTCTTGCTCATCTGACGGCGATTTGGGACGAGGAGGCGAAGGCTGACGGCATACGGCTCTTCGCGCTAGACCCCGGTGATATGGACACCCCATTGCACGCGCTGGCGCTTCCTGACGCCGATCCGTCTACATTGAAACGCCCCGAGCTGTCCGCTGCCGAGATCATCGAAAAGATGCTCGGCGCGTTGCAGGTCCGTGCTACGCTTCACGCCGGGGCAAATACATGATTGCCGCCGACCGTCCCGACCGGCGCGCTGCCAGGCTGTTGGTCCTCGAGGCGGACGGCACGACGCGCGACCTGCCGCGCGCTGGAATCAAGACGCTATTCGGTCCCGGCGATCTGGTCGTCGCCAATGACGCCGCGACCTTGCCTGCCAGCTTGCACGGCACGCATGTCCCGAGCGACGAGGCGATCGAGATCCGCCTGGCAGGCTGGCAGTCGTTTCCCGATCCAACCCGTTTCTTGGCGATTGCCTTCGGTGCAGGCGATCACGGCACGCGCACTGAAGACCGGCCGCCTCCGCCTCCGCTGTCACCAGGCGATCGACTCCGGCTCGGCCCGCTTAACGCCGTCGTAGAGCGCCTTCTCGACCATCCTCGCCTTCTTGAGCTGCGTTTGCCAGGCAACCGCGCAGCGGTGCTTGCAGCACTGGCGCAGCACGGCCGACCGATCCAATACGCGCATGTTCGTGAGCCGTTGGCACTGTGGGATGTCTGGACGAATATTGCCGCCGAGCCGGCCGCGTTCGAGGCGCCATCGGCAGGCTTCGCGCTCGACTGGCGTACGCTCCAGGTCTGGCGTCGGCGCGACGTTGGCTTCGCAACGCTCACGCATGCCGCCGGCGTTTCTTCCACCGGCGATCCCGCACTCGATTCGCGTCTTCCCTTCGACGAGCCCTACCGCATTCCCGAGCGCACCGCAGCGCAGGTCGTGCGGGCGAAGCTCCGCGGCAGCCGCATCATCGCGATCGGCACGAGCGTAGTGCGCGCCCTTGAGGCAGCCGCCAATTCCGATGGCGGTGTGCGTGCCGGAAAAGGCATTGCGACAGGGCGCATCGCGCGCGGCACGCCGCTTCGCGTGGTCGATGCGATTTTTACAGGCGTCCACCAGCCCGGCGAAAGCCATTTCGAGCTCCTGCGCGCCTTTGCCGACGATGCTCTGCTCGCCAAGGCCTCCACAGCCTTTGCCGCCTACCGCTACCGCGCGCATGAATTCGGCGATTCCATGCTGCTTAATCGCCAACCGCCGCTTCTATCGCGCGAACAAAATCGGGGCGAGGGGCTCGAGACGAAGGCTTTACTCGAGGTGTGCCATGATGTCGGCAGGATCGGTGGTATTTCGTGCTCGGCGCGCAAGGAAGTCGGAGCTATGTTACAGCGGACCAAATTCGGCATTTGTGATGGGTTTCGGATGCCGGCCGTCTACTGAGATGGCGTGGCTCGAGGCCGGCGTCCGGAAGCCTCCAGGGAAGGAACCCGC
>NZ_JAMYQW010000013.1:0-150303 GCF_040321085.1 Mesorhizobium sp. M0522 | reverse complement strand
ACCCCTGATCGATTAAAGCCTCACCGACGCTGCCAACGAAGCTCACGCCTCAAACCCCGCGCCCCTCCCGCGAGCGGGTTCGTTCCCTGGCGCATAGCCGCCGTCCGCTGTCCTCCAGATCTGGCTACTGGCGCTTGATGTGTAAGACAGAATTACCAACACCGACGCCCGCCTTCGGGTCCGATGCCCCCTCACCTGCCCCTGGACAAGCTCCCCAAAATCCCGCGGACGATCGCCCGTCCGACCGACGACCCGACCGAGCGCACGACTGATTTGATCGCCGCCTCCGCCACCGTCTGGCGGTTGGAGGGGCGCGGCGCGCGGCGGCCGCCGGTCGGCTGGGGATCGTCATTGCCGAAGCCGGGAATAGTCCAGCGCGAACGGCCTGCGTCCTGTTGCTGCGCCTGTGCCTCCTGGGCGTCCTTAGCCTTTTTCTGCAGGATCTCGAAAGCCGATTCGCGATCGACGGTCTGGTCGTACTGTCCCGCAACCGGGCTCTCATTGATCAGCTTGCGGCGCTCTTCGGGCGTGATCGGGCCAAGCCGCGAGGACGGCGGGCGGATCAGCGTTCGCTGCACCATGGAGGGCACGCCCTTGGCTTCCAGCGTCGAGACCAGCGCCTCGCCGGTGCCGAGCTGCGTGATCACGGTCGCGCAGTCGAAATCGGGATTGGGCCTGAACGTCTCGGCCGCCGTCCTGACGGCCTTCTGTTCGCGCGGCGTATAGGCACGGAGTGCGTGCTGCACCCGGTTGCCGAGCTGGGCCAGCACCGTTTCAGGTATATCCAGCGGATTTTGCGTGACGAAATAAACGCCGACGCCCTTCGAACGGATCAGCCGGACCACCTGTTCGACGCGGTCGACCAGCACCTTCGGGGCGTCGTCGAACAGAAGGTGTGCCTCGTCGAAGAAAAAGACCAGCTTCGGCTTGTCCGGGTCGCCGACTTCCGGCAGTTCCTCGAACAGTTCCGACATCAGCCACAGAAGGAACGTCGCATAGAGCCTGGGATTCATCATCAGCTTGTCGGCGGCGAGCACGCTGATGGCGCCGCGTCCATCGCGCGTGGTGCGCATGATGTCGGATATCCGCAATGCCGGCTCGCCGAAGAAATTGGCAGCGCCCTGCTGCTCCAGGACCAGCAGCGTGCGCTGGATCGCGCCGACCGAAGGCTTCGTCACATTGCCGTAGCGGGCGCCGATCTCTTCGGCGCGGTCGGCGATATTGGCCAGCAGTGACTGCAGGTCCTTCAAATCGAGCAGCAGAAGGCCTTCCTCGTCGGCGATGCGGAAGGCGATGTTCATGATGCCTTCCTGTGCCTCGGAAAGGTTCATCAGCCGCGACAGAAGCAGCGGCCCCATCTCCGAGATGGTGGCGCGGATCGGGTGGCCCTGCTCGCCGAACAGATCCCAGAAGATGACCGGGAATTCCTGGAATTCATAGGGATCGAGCTTGACCTGCTCGGCCCGCTTGACCAGGAAATCCTGCGCTGTGCCCATCATGGCGATACCCGACAGGTCGCCCTTGATGTCGGCGCAGAAAGCCGGCACGCCGGCATTGGAGAAACCCTCGGCCAATATCTGCAGGGTCACCGTCTTGCCGGTGCCGGTCGCGCCGGTGACCAGGCCGTGACGATTGCCATACTGCAGCAAAAGCTGTTCGGGCCGCTGATAGCTGTCGTCCGGCTTGCGGCTGGCCCCTATGAAGATACTGGTATCGTCGGCCATGTGTCCGGTCTCCGCAAACCTATAGGGTTGAATGCCCTGATCCCTTGAAGAAAAGGGAGCCCCGCCGCAGGTATAGTGAGGCCATTGCGCAGCGACAATGGGCGTTGTCGAAAATGGCTTTTGGAGCTTGCGGAACCTGCCCATGTTTGGCAATCGGTTGACGGTCACCATCACGGAAGGCGTGTTGCACGGCATGTGTGCTGCATTGTGATATCGGGCCGGGGACCGTAGACTGACATAGTCGGCCGCTGCGGCCGCTAGAACGAGGAGAACCGATGGGCGCCGGTGCCTTGACCCAGGATGCCGAACTTCCGAACGTCGACCGGCAACGATGGCTGGCGCTGGCGGAGAAGGCGCTGGCCGGCGGGTCCTTCGAGGAAAAGCTCGTCTCGCATACGGACGACGCCATCCGCATCGAGCCGCTCTACGAGCGTTCGGTAACCGCCGAGCCTGTCGTGCGCGCCAACCCGGGATCACCGTGGATCGTCAGCCAGCGCATCGACGATCCGGACATAGGCCGCGCCAGTGCGCAGGCGCTGGAAGACGTCGCGCAGGGTGCCACCGGACTGTCGCTTGTCTTCGAGGGTGCGCCGAACGCCTTCGGCTATGGCTTGCCGAGGACGGCGGAGGCGCTGGAGACCGTTCTCGACGGCGTGCCGCTCAACCGCATCCAGATCCGCATCGACGCCCATCCCTGGAGCCGCGCCGTGGCCGATTGGCTGGTGGCGTTTTTGACCAAGCGCCGTTCCGACCCGGCAAAGCTCAACCTCTCCTTCGGCATCGATCCGGCGGCGATCTTTGCCGGGACCGGCAGGCTGCGCATGTCGATCGAGGCTTTGCAGGCTTCGATGCCGCAGTCGCTGGCGCATTTCTTTTCGATGGGTGTGCCCGGCGTGCTGCTGGAGGCCGACGGGCGGGTATTCCACAATGCCGGCGCCAGCGAGGCGCAGGAGCTTGGCACCATGCTCGCCTCGGCCGTCTCCTATCTGAGGCTGTTCGAGAAGGCGCGCCAGCCGCTCGTCTACGCGGCGCCGCATATCGGTTTTGCGCTGAGCGTCGACCAGGACCAGTTCGTTTCGACGGCCAAGGTCAGGGCGTTGCGCAGGCTGTGGGCGCGTGTCCAGGAGGCCTGCTCGATACCGCCCTCCACCGCCAGCATCCATGCCGAAACATCCTTCCGGATGATGACGGCGGCCGATCCGGAAACCAACATCCTGCGCACCACCATTGCCGCTTTTGCCGCTGCCGCCGGCGGCGCGGATTCGATCGCCATCCTGCCGCACACGATCGCGCACGGCCTGCCCGCGGGCTTTGCCCGCCGCGTTGCCCGCAACGCGCAGCTGATCATGGCCAATGAAAGCCATATCGACCACGTCGCCGATCCGGTTTGCGGTTCGGGCGCCGTCGAAGCGCTGACTGCGGAGCTCTGCGCCGCGGCCTGGCAAGAGTTCCAGCAGATCGAGGCGGAAGGCGGCGTGCTGACCAGCCTTGAGCAAGGCCACATCCAGAGGCGCGTCCAAGCAGCTTCCGCCCGCCGCAACGCAGCCTACCAGGCGGGCGAACGCGCGATCGTCGGCACGACGCTGCACCCGTCGAAGACCGAGCGTCCGGTCGAGACGCTGGCGGCGGAGCGGCGGCCTGCCTTCACCGAAGGCGTTGCAGTATGCGAGCCGCTATTTCCGATCCGCATCGATCAGTCGATCGGAGCCGTGCCATGATCCCGGATTTCAGCCAGATCGCCTGGTCGCCGCCCCGGCGGGCGCCGGTCGAGATCAAAGGCCAGCGGATGACGCCGGAAGGCATCGCCGTCAAGCATCTCTACAACCAGGGCGATCTCAAGGGCTTGCCACATCTCGATACCTATCCAGGCCTCACGCCTTTCGTGCGCGGCCCCTATCCGACGATGTATGTCCAGCAACCCTGGACGATCCGGCAATATGCCGGCTTCTCGACGGCCGAAGAGTCCAACGCCTTCTACCGTCGCAACCTTGCCGCCGGCCAGAAGGGCCTGTCGGTCGCCTTCGATCTCGCCACGCACCGCGGCTACGACAGCGACCATCCGCGCGTCGCCGGCGATGTCGGCATGGCCGGCGTCGCCATCGATTCCATTCTCGACATGCGCCAGCTGTTCGACGGCATCCCGCTTAACGAGATGACGGTATCGATGACGATGAACGGCGCGGTGCTGCCGATCATGGCGCTCTATATCGTCGCGGCGGAGGAACAGGGCGTCGCGCAGAAGGACCTCACCGGGACCATTCAGAACGACATCCTGAAAGAGTTCATGGTGCGCAACACCTACATCTATCCGCCAAAACCTTCGATGCGGATCGTGTCGGACATTTTTTCCTACACGTCGAAGCACATGCCGAAGTTCAATTCGATCTCGATCTCCGGCTATCACATGCAGGAGGCGGGAGCGACGGCGGATCTCGAGCTCGCCTACACGATTGCAGACGGCATCGAATATGCCCGCGCCGGCGTCGCGGCCGGCCTCGACATCGACCGTTTCGCGCCGCGCCTTTCCTTCTTCTGGGCGATCGGCATGAATTTCTTCATGGAAGTCGCCAAGCTGAGAGCAGCGCGCCTTTTGTGGGCCAGCCTGATGCTGAAGAACTTTTCGCCGAAGGACGAGCGCTCGCTGTCGCTGCGCACCCATTGCCAGACTTCGGGCTGGTCGCTGACGGCGCAGGATCCCTACAACAACATCATCCGCACCATGATCGAGGCGATGGCCGCCACTCAAGGCCATACGCAGTCGCTGCACACCAATTCCTTCGACGAGGCAATGGCGCTGCCGACCGACCATTCGGCCCGCATCGCCCGCAACACACAGCTCATCCTGCAGAAGGAATCCGGCACGACGCGCATCATCGACCCGTGGGGCGGCTCCGCCTATGTCGAACGGCTGACGCATGATCTGGCGGCGCGTGCGCTTGCGCATATCGAGGAGGTCGAGAGCCTCGGCGGCATGGCCGCGGCGATCGAAAAGGGCCTACCGAAGCTGCGCATCGAAGAGGCTGCCGCGCGCACCCAGGCGCGCATCGATTCCGGCGAACAGATCGTGGTCGGTGTCAATGCTCACCGTCCCGGCACGGACATCGAAGTCGACGTGCTGAAGATCGACAATGCCGAAGTCAGGGCGCGGCAATTGTCGAAGCTGCAGCGGCTGAAAGGCACGCGTGACGTCGCCGCCGTCGAGAGCGCGCTCGATGCGCTTACCCGTGCTGCCGGGAGTAACGCAAACCTGCTGGAATTCGCCATCCGGGCCGCACGCGCCAACGCCACGGTCGGCGAGATTTCGCTGGCGCTGGAAAAGGTTTTCGGCCGCCATGTCGCCTCGGTGCAGACGATCTCCGGCGTCTATCGCAACGCGCTCGGCGACAATCCGGTGGTCGACCGGCTGCAGGACAAGATCGTCGCGTTCGAGGAGAAGTCCGGCGGCAAGCCGCGCATTCTGGTCGCCAAGATGGGGCAAGACGGCCATGATCGCGGCCAGAAAGTGATCGCCACCGCCTTTGCCGACCTAGGCTTCGACGTCACCGTCGGGCCGATGTTCCAGACTCCGGACGAGATCGCCAGGCTGGCGGTCGAGCATGACGCGCACATCGTCGGCGCCTCGTCGCTGGCAGCAGGCCATTTGACGCTGATTCCCGAACTCAGGCTTGCACTGAAGAAGTTGGGCCGCGACGACATGCTGATCGTCGCCGGCGGCGTTATTCCACCGCAGGATTACGACGCAGTCCGGCAGGCAGGCGCCACTGAAATCTTCCCGCCCGGCACGGTCATCCCGGAAGCGGCGGACCGGCTGATGGACCGGCTGCTGCAGGCCGGCTGACGCTTTGTTATAATGTCTGTTGTAACGAGAAACACGCTGAGTTATAATCAGCGTTGCAACAGGATGCCTCACCATGAACACGACCATTCGCAAGATCGGCAATTCCGAAGGCGTGATCCTGCCGAGGGAGCTTCTCGATCGTCTGAACCTGAAGGCCGGCGACCAGCTTCAAATCATTGAAACAGGTGACGGTCTTGCGCTGAAGCCGGTGGACGACAGCTTCGAGCGGCAAATGAAAGCTGCCCGCGAGGTCATGGATAAATACAAGGTCGCGCTTCAGAAGCTCGCCGAATGAGCTGGGAGTTTCTGACGCGGCGTGCAATCGAAGCGATGCACGCGGAGCAGTTGCGCCGACACGGCGGAGCACAAGGCGTGAGGGATGAAAATGCCCTCGAATCGGCGCTCGCTCGCGCCGAAAACAAGGCCAACTACGGAGACCCGTCGGTTGAGGAACTCGCAGCCGCCTATGTCTTCGGCATTGCCAGAAATCATGCCTTTGTCGACGGCAACAAACGCACGGCCATTGTCGCTGCCGGCGCATTTCTGATTGTGAATGGTTATGCCCTGACGGCCAATGACGGCATGCTTTACGAATTCGTCATGGGCGTCGCCGCCGGCGAAATCGACGAAGCTGGTGCCGCGGCGTTCTTCCGCGATCATGTCGTCAAGCTCGAAGACTAACTGTCGGAGAGCTTGACGATCTCCCATTCCTTGCCGTTGACCACGGCAATTTCGCCGATCTTCTTGCCGAACAGCGCCATCGCCATCGGCGACATATGGGAAATTGTCCCTTTGCCCGGATTGGCTTCGTCCTCGCCGACGATCTTCCAGTGCACCTTCTTTCCGTCGTCGCTTTCCAGTGTGACGCCCATGCCGAAGCGAACCAGGTCGCTGCCCGGTTCCGGCACGGAAAGCTCGGCGCTTTCCCGCCGCGCCGTCCAATAGCGGAGATCGCGCGAGACCAGCGCGATGCGCTCGCGGTCGGCCCTCTTTTCGGCTCTGCCCAGTTCGTCGCGCAGGGCGGCCACCTCCGCATCGATCAGCGCCATGCCGCGTTCCGTGACCAGATTGCGGTGATGGCTGATCGGCCGCTCGCCGATGCCGGCAATGGCGTTTTCGCTGTCTTCCTCGCGGGTGAAGGCCCTGCTCATCCGACGAACTTAGGCCCGGCGCGACGACTCCACAAGCCATTGCTGAAGAAGAGGATGGTGACGGAAATCTGGGTTCAATACCCGACGTTTAACAGCCGCTTGGGGTCCGGCTGCGCAATTAGATAGCGGAGCCCCTTGGTTCCGACGTCGCCTTGCTCAACGATATTGAAGCCGTGCCGGCCGAGATCCGCTGCAACTTTGTCCAAATCGACGTAACCATGCCGGTGGAGCCGAAAGGTGCTCTTCCGGCGCGGCGGTTTTGCAAAATCGACGATAAGCACACGACCGCCCGGCCTCAGGACGCGGAAGGCCTCTCTGCCGAATTCCTCGCGGCCCTTCTTTGGAAGATGGTGGAACATCAGCGTGCTGAGGACGACATCAAATTCCCCATCCTTGAAAGGCAGTTCCTGAGCGGTGGCGGTCGAGAACCCGACTTGTAGCCCGGCTCGCCGGGCCTTTGCCGTCGCGCGCGCAACCATTTCGGCGGAGGCGTCGACGCCGTGCACGCGCCCCTCCGGCGCCACTTTTTGTCTGGCAAGGAGCGCGGTGGTGCCGGTGCCGCACCCGACATCCAGGACCACTTCTCCCGGTTTCAGCTCCGCAAAGCTTAATATCCTTTCGCGAAAAGCACGTTCGCGACCGAAGGTCAGAAGCCACGCCAGCATATCGTACAGGGCGGCGGAATGAAGCGTGATGCCGACATGCAGCGCCTTCTCCTCGCCGGCGGCCGGTCTGCGGTCCTTGGCGGACAGCCGCCCGTGAGCGCTTTGCCATATCAATAAGCTCGCGACTACGACGAGTGCACCAGCATGAAGCAGGAGGACGGGAACTCCCAAGGAAAAGACCGCATTTGCCTGTCCCAACGAGAAAAATGCCGCGAGCACCACGGCCACTTTGACGAGCGCGACTAACGCATGCCCTCTGACTATTGTTCCGAAAAGATGTTGGTGCATTGCTTTATCTCCGGCCAGCCGGGCATCGCGCTGGGCCTTCCGCAAGAGCATAGGATACTGGACAGTGTGTCCAGTATCAGTTTTACTGGCCACATCGCACCGACGCGCCCAATACTGGACGATTTGGTGTCCTTTGGCCGGAAAAGGATGTTGCCGATGCCAGCCGGACCGATCGACCGTCGGGTCGCCAGGACCCGCAGCCGACTGCAGCAGGCGCTTTTCAGATTGACCGCCGAGAAGGGATATACGGCGATCACGGTCGAGGACATCTGCAGGGAAGCCGATGTCGGCCGCTCGACTTTCTACACGCACTATCCCGACAAGGACTACTTGAGGAAAGCAACGATCGACGAGCATATGAAGGGCTTGCAGGCACGTGGTGCCGAACGCCATTCGCAGAGAAATGCCAAGGGCTTTTCCTTCAGCGGTCCGGTGTTCGAGCATGCTCTTGCCACGCGGGAGATGCACCGTGCGCTGATGGGCGGGAAAAAGCGCGAAATGCCAGAAGAGATCCGCGGCTGGATAAGCAGGCAGGTTCGCCATGAGTTGGCGAATATCCAAGGTGATGAAGGCGGAGTCAGACTTGAGATCGCCACACGCTTCATCGTTGGCGCGTTCTTTGAAGTGATGCACTGGTGGCTTGAGAGGGATACGAAGCTGTCTCCCGCGGAGATCGACCAGACATTCCTGCAACTTGCCTTCAACGGGGTAAATGCGGTGATCGCTGAGCCAACGAGGATCGAATAGGGGCCAAGCGTCAGATTTTCACCACGAGTTCGACCGGGCTAGTCTGGCACGAATCCTGCGGCGTGGCCGTTGAACGCAAGGGATCTGTGCCGATGTTGAACAGAAGAACGCTGCTTGCGCAGACCGCCGGCTTTGCCGTCATGCGGCTTTCGCTCGGCAAGGCAGCGGCGAAAAACCTTCCCGGCATCGAGAAAGCCGCAATGCGTGGCGCGATCAACGCGACCGAGCGCGGCGTCCGGCCCGGCGCGCTAGACGATCAGAGCAAGGCTTTCGCCAAGCTGCTGCGCGATGCGCACGACCGCGACATGCCGGTGTTCCTGCCGCCGGGGACCTATATCGTTTCCAACCTGTCGCTGCCCGGACGGGTGCGCCTGTCCGGCGTGCCGGGCGCATCGCGGATCGTCTATGGCGGCAATGGCCATCTCATCATGGCCGAACGGGCCGAGCATATCGAACTCAGCGGGCTGGTGTTCGATGGCAGCAACCGCTGGATGGGCGACTACACGCAAGGCCTGCTCGATCTGCGCCGCATCGCCCATCTGGTCGTCGACAACTGACAGATGACCGGCAGCGGCAAGAACGGTCTGGCGCTCGAACACGCCTCGGGCCGCATCCAGCGCTCGGAGATATCCGGTGCGGCCGATGCCGGCATCTATTCGGTCGAGGCCGATGGCCTGGAAATATCAGGCAATAGCGTCTCCGACTGCGCCAATGGCGGCATCCTCGTGCACCGCTGGCGGGCAGCGGAAGACGGCACCATCGTCAGCGGCAACCGGATCGAACGCATCCAGGCGCGCGGCGGCGGAACCGGCCAGAACGGCAACGGCATCAATGCCTTCCGCGCCGGCAACGTCATTATCTCCGGCAATATTGTCTCGGATTGCGCGTTCTCGGCGGTCCGCGCCAACAGTGCCAGCAATTTGCAGATCACCGGCAACACCTGCTCGCGTTCGGGCGAGACGGCCGTGTATTCCGAATTCTCGTTCGAAGGGGCGATCATCGGCAACAACATCGTCGATGGTGCTGCGAACGGTATTTCGATCGTCAATTTCAACGAAGGTGGGCGCATGGGCGTCTGCTCCGGCAACGTCGTCCGCAACCTGCCGACCAGCGGCCCCTACCCTGCCGACGCGCCCGGCTTCGGCGTCGGCATCAGCGTCGAGGCAGACACCACAGTTTCCGGCAATGTCGTCGAGAATGCACCGCTCTACGGCATGCAGATCGGCTGGGGACCGTTCATGCGCAATGTGGTCGCCACGGGAAACGTCATCCGCAAGGCGGGGACCGGCATCGTCGTGACCGTGGTCGAAGGTGCCGGGACGGCAATCATCTCCGACAATGTCATCGACGGAGTCCAGAACGGCGCGATCGTCGGCCAACGCTGGGCCGAGCCGGTGACCGGCGACCTCGCCGCATCAGGCAATGCCGGCTACGCGCATTTGACCGTCGAGCGCAACCACGTCAGTTGAGGGTGGCCGTCGGCCGGAGCGCGCCGACTTTGGCACCGATCCGGCTTTCGATGGGCGGATTTGCCTGTTCGATCAATTTCGCAGCGAGCGCCTGGTCGGCGTGCAGCAGCTTTGCCAGCACGGCCGCGACCATCACTTCAGCGGCGCGGCCGGCGCCATCGTCGCATTTCAGCGCAATGCCAAGGCCGAGCTCCGGAAGGGCGGCGCAAAAAACACCTTCGGCGCCTCCCTTGACGAAAATCCCGCCCGGCGCGGCCTCCATCATCGCTACATCGGGCCTGCCCGTGCCGGCGACGAAAAACGGCTCGGCCATGCAGGCAGAAAGCAGCCGCTTCGCCGCCCGGGCGCGCACCGGCTCGAAGCCGGCACCTGTCGCCATGCGAGCAAAGCCAAGCGCAAAGCTGCGCAACGGCACGGCATAGGTCGGAATCGAGCAGCCGTCGGTGCCGCGGTGATCGGCGTCATGGGCAGCACCGGTCACCGCCTGCATCGCTTCGCGCACCATCTCCTGCGAAGCATGGCCAGCCTTGACGTAACCACGATGGGCGATGCCGCTGTGAACGCAGGTGCATAGGAAGCCTGAGTGCTTGCCGGAACAATTGTTGTGCAAGGTGTTCGGCGCACGGCCGGCGCGCGCGAGCGCCAGCGTCGCCCCGTGGCTCGACGGCCAGTGCGCGCCGCATTCGAGTGCCGTCTCGTCGAGGCCGGCTTTCGCCAGCATGGCGCGCGCCAGCTCGACATGCGGCGGCTCGCCGGAATGGGAGGCGCAGGCCAGCGCCAGCTCCCGGTCACCGAAGCCGTAGGCATCGGCAGCGCCGCTCTCGACCAGCGGCAACGCCTGGATCGCCTTGACCGCCGAGCGCGGGAACACCGGCTGTGCCGTGTCGCCGATCTCCCAGACAGGCTTGCCGTCGGCGTCGAAGACGGCAACAGCGCCGCGATGGGCACTCTCGACGATTGCGCCGCGCAAGACTTCGACCAGAACCGGATTTGCCATGTCACCTCCCGCAATGCGGGCGGGTTTATCTGATCCGGTCGAGAATGGAAACGTAGTTGGCGACCGCGGCACCACCCATGTTGAAGATGCCGCCGAGTTTTGCTCCCGGCACCTGGATGCCGCCCGCCTCGCCGACAAGCTGCATGGCGCTCAGCACATGCATCGATACGCCGGTGGCACCGATCGGGTGGCCCTTGGCCTTCAGCCCGCCCGACGGATTGACCGGCAGCCTTCCATCTTTCGCCGTCTCGCCGTCCAGGGCCAGCTTGGCGCCTTCGCCCGGCTTGGCCAGGCCCATCGCCTCATACTCGATCAGTTCGGCGATGGTGAAACAGTCATGCGTCTCGACGAAGGACAGGTCGCCGAGCGTCACGCCCGCCTGCTTCAGCGCCTGGTTCCACGCCTGCTCGCAGCCTTCGAAGGCGAGAATGTCGCGCTTCGACATCGGCAGGAAATCCTGCACATGCTCATTGGCGCGGAAGGCGACGGCGCGGCGCATCTTCAGCGCCGTGGCCGTGTCGGCAAGGACAAGCGCGGCGGCACCGTCCGACACCAGCGAGCAGTCTGTGCGCTTCAGCGGACCGGCGACGAAGGGGTTTTTTTCGCTTTCCTGCCTGCAGAACTCGTAGCCGAAATCCTTGCGCATCTGCGCGTAGGGATTGTCGACGCCGTTCTTGTGGTTCTTGGCGGCAATCATCGCCAGCGCATCCGACTGGTCGCCGTAGCGCTGGAAATAGGCTTGGGCGATCTTGCCGAAGACGCCAGCGAAGCCTGCCGGCGTGTCACCGTCCTCCGGCAGATACGAGGCCTTGAGGAGGTTCTTGCCGATCTCGGGACCGGGCGTCGTCGTCATCTGCTCGGCGCCGACCACCAGCACGATACGGGCGGCATTGGCGTCGATGGCGCGGATGCCTTGCCTGACCGCCGCCGAGCCGGTGGCGCAGGCGTTCTCGACGCGGGTCGCCGGCTTGAAGCGCAGCCGGTCGTCGGCCTGAAGGACCAGGCTCGCGGTGAAATCCTGGCCGGAAAACCCGGCGTTGAAGTGGCCGAGCACGATCTCGTCGACGTCATCCGGACCGATGCCGGCATGATCGAGCGCCTCGACTGCCACCTTGGTGATCAGGCCCTCCAGCGTCTCGCCTTCGAGCTTGCCGAAGCGCGAATGCGCCCAACCGACGATGCATGCTGTCATGGCGATCTCCATCCTGTGGACCGAGGCTACGCGATACTGCGCGCGCATCAGCATTGTTCAAGCATGAACCGTTTCGCCGGCCTCGTGAAGGGGCCAGAACCGCACAATCGCTTGATCTTGATCATCTGGTCATAGTGCCTGGCTTTTGCCAGCAAATCAGGCCGGATTTTTGTTGATTGATGCGTCAATAAAAAATAATCTTGTCGCAACAGGCCGGAGCAGGAATGCCGAAACTCGGAATGGAGCCGTTGCGCCGCAGGGCGCTCATCGACGCAACGATCTCGGCGATCGGCGAGCGCGGTTCGCTTGATGTGACGATGTCGGAAATCGCCGGCCGCGCCGGCGTGTCCTCGGCGCTTGCCCACCATTATTTCGGCGCCAAGGACGAATTGCTGTTGGCGACGATGCGGCACATCCTGAGCGAGCTCACCGCCGATACGCGCCGTGCACTTCGCGCGGCCGGCACGGCGCGCCAGCGCGTCTCGGCGGTGGTCGCGGTCAACTTCTCCGACATCCAGTTCCAGCCCGAAACGATCGCCGCCTGGCTCGCCTTCTATGTCGAGGCGCAGAAATCGGCAGCACTCCGCCGGCTGCTCAAGGTCTATGCGCGCCGGCTGCATTCCAATCTGCTCAGCGGGCTGGCCGGCATCCTGCCGAGAAGCGAGGCCGACCGGGTCGCCGAAGCGACCGCGGCGCTGATCGACGGGCTCTATATCAGGCGCGCCCTGAAGGACGGTGTTCCCGATGCCGCGACCGCGATTGCACTGGTCGAGGACTATCTCGAAACGAAGCTCAGCGGACGGCAGAAGCAGTGACATCCAAGCGACCCAACATCCTGATCGTCATGGTCGATCAGCTCAACGGAACGCTGTTTCCGGACGGGCCGGCGGACTTCCTGCACGCGCCGCATCTAAAGGCGCTCGCCGCGCGTTCGGCGCGTTTTTGCAACAATTACACCGCGTCACCGCTCTGCGCGCCAGGCCGGGCCGCATTCATGAGCGGCCAATTGCCGTCACGCACCGGGGTCTATGACAATGCCGCCGAATTCACCTCGTCGATCCCGACCTTTGCTCATCATCTGCGTGCCGCCGGCTATCACACCTGCCTTTCCGGCAAGATGCATTTCGTCGGTCCGGACCAGTTGCACGGCTTCGAAGAGCGGCTGACCACCGACATCTATCCGGCCGATTTCGGCTGGACACCCGACTATCGCAAACCCGGCGAGCGCATCGACTGGTGGTATCACAATCTCGGCTCCGTCAGCGGCGCCGGTACTGCCGAGATCACCAACCAGCTGGAATATGACGACGAGGTCGCCTTCCATGCGGTGCAGAAGCTCTATGATTTTGCCCGCGTCTCCGACGATGCCGCACATCGGCCCTGGTGCTTGACGGTTTCCTTCACCCATCCGCACGATCCTTACGTCGCACGGCGGCAATACTGGGACCTCTACGAGGATTGCCCGGCGCTCGAGCCCGAGGTCGGCTTCATTCCTTACGACAGGCAGGACCCGCATTCGCAGCGGCTCTACCGCGCCAGCGACTATGACAGGTTCGACATCACCGCTGAGCAGATACGCCGCGCACGGCGCGGCTATTTCGCCAACATCTCCTATCTCGACGACAAGCTCGGCGAATTGATGTCGGTGCTCGAGCACACACACATGCTCGACGACACGGTCATCCTGTTCTGCTCGGATCACGGCGACATGCTCGGCGAGCGCGGCCTGTGGTTCAAGATGTGCTTCTTCGAAGGTTCGGCGCGGGTGCCGCTGATGGTCGC
Source organism: Mesorhizobium sp. M0522 (assembly GCF_040321085.1). Classification (NCBI taxonomy): domain Bacteria; kingdom Pseudomonadati; phylum Pseudomonadota; class Alphaproteobacteria; order Hyphomicrobiales; family Phyllobacteriaceae; genus Mesorhizobium; species Mesorhizobium sp. M0522. The sequence continues at coordinate 136,450 of NZ_JAMYQW010000013.1, read as the reverse complement.
CGGCAAGGGCATCGCCGCCGGCCTGATCGACACGCCGGTCTCCAATCTCGACGTGACGCCGACGCTTTGCGACCTCGCCGGCATCGACATCAGCGCGATTGCGCCGTGGACTGACGGCCAGTCGCTGCTGCTGTTGCTGAACGGAAAGAAACGCTCCGCGCCGGTGCTGATGGAATATGCCGCCGAAGGCTCCAACGCGCCGATGGTGGCGATGCGCGAGGGCCGCTACAAATTCATCCATTGCGAGATCGATCCGCCGCAACTGTTTGATCTTGAATCGGATTCGCAAGAATTGACCAATCTCGCCGCCGATCCGGCCAATGCGGCATTGGTGGCCGCTTTCACCGACAAGGTGCGGGCGCGCTGGGACATGGCGGCCTTCGACGCGGCGGTGCGTGCCAGCCAGGCACGCCGCTGGGTGGTCTACCCGGCGCTGCGCAACGGCACCCATTATCCCTGGGAATTCCAGCCGCTGCAGAAGGCATCGGAGCGCTACATGCGCAACCACATGAACCTCGACCTGCTCGAAGAGCAGAAGCGCTTTCCGCGAGGCGAATGATGGCAGATAGTCTCGTCCCCTCGCTCGACCATCTCAGGCACGCCTATGCCGTCACCTCCAAGGCGACGCAGGTCACGCCGCTGCTGGAATCGGCGGCACTCGCGCGCGAGACCGGCGCCGCCCGCGTCTTCGTCAAGGCCGAATCGCTGCAATGGGCAGGATCGTTCAAGGTGCGCGGCGCCTACTGGCGGCTGAAGAAGCTCTCGCCTGACGAAGCCAAAAAGGGCGTCGTCGCCTACTCCTCCGGCAATTTTGCGCAGGGGCTAGCGGCGGCTGGCCAAGCGCTTGGCATTCCCGTCACCATCGTCATGCCGATCGACGCGCCGGCCGCCAAGCGCGACGCCACATTGGGTTACGGCGCGCGCGTGGTGCTGACTGACCATGGCGAGCGCGCGCGTGAGGAAGTCGCCGCCGCCAAGGCGCGCGAGATCGCTGCGAGCGAAGGCCTGGCGCTGCTGCACCCGTTCGACGATCCGGAGATCGTCGCCGGCCAGGCCGGTGCCGGGCTGGAGGCACTCGACCAGATCGCCGCCAGGCAAGCGGAGGCCGATCTCTTGTTCTGCTCGGTCGGCGGCGGCGGCCTGATCGGCGGTGTTTCACTGGCCTTTCACTACCTGTCGCCAGCCACGAAGATCATCGGCGTCGAGCCGGAAGGTTTTGACGGCATGGGCTCGTCGCTGGCGCATGGCGCCATCGAAACCATGCCGATCGGGCCGAAATCGATCTGCGACGGGCTGATGTCGCGGCGGCCCGGCGACGCGCCGTTCGCAGCGGTGAAGGCCGCCGGCGTTCGCGGCGTCACCGTCGACGATGCTTCGGTGCGGCGCGCCATGCGCCTCGCCTTCGAGCGGCTGAAGCTGGTGCTCGAGCCATCCGGCGCTGCTTCGCTGGCGGCGTTGCTCGGCGGCAAGGTCGACGTCACCGGCAAGACCGTTCTCGTAATGGCAACCGGCGGCAACGTCTCGCTGGCCGATTTCATTGCGCATATGAACCACGGGCGCGCATGAACCATGCTTGAAGCGGATTTCGTCATCATCGGCTCCGGCTCGGCCGGTTCGGCCATGGCCTACCGGCTCTCGGAGGACGGCAAGCATTCGGTGATCGTCATCGAATATGGCGGCAGCGATATCGGCCCGCTGATCCAGATGCCGTCGGCACTGTCGATCCCGCTCAATATGAGCCTCTACGACTGGGGCTTTGCCAGCGAGCCGGAGCCGCACCTCGGCGGCCGCGTGCTGGCGACGCCGCGCGGCAAGGTCATCGGCGGCTCGTCGTCGATCAACGGCATGGTCTATGTGCGCGGCCATGCCCGCGACTTCGACCATTGGGCCGAACAGGGCGCGACCGGCTGGGGCTTTGCCGATGTGCTCCCGTACTTCAAGCGCATGGAGGACAGCAATGGCGGCGAGAATGGCTGGCGCGGCCATGGCGGGCCGCTGACTGTGCAGCGCGGCTCGAGGACGAACCCACTCTACGGCGCCTTCGTCGAGGCAGGCCGTCAGGCCGGTTTCGAGCTGACCGACGACTATAATGGCGCGAAGCAGGAAGGCTTTGGGCCGATGGAGCAGACCATTCGCGGCGGCCGTCGCTGGTCCGCGGCGAGCGCCTATCTGAGGCCGGCGCTGAGGCGGAAAAATGTCAGCCTGGTCAAAGGTTTCGCCCGGCGGGTAATCGTCGAGAATCAACGCGCCACCGGCGTCGAGATCGAAGTGCGCAAACGGATTCAGGTGGTCAGAGCGCGGCGCGAGGTGATCGTTGCCGCGTCCTCGATCAACTCGCCCAAGATCCTGATGCTGTCCGGCATCGGCCCCGGCCAGCACCTTAGGGAGAACGGCATCCCGGTGATCGCCGACCGGCCCGGAGTCGGCCGCAATCTGCAGGACCATATGGAACTTTACATCCAGCAGGAATCGACAAAGCCGATCACGCTGAACTCCGTCTTGAACCCGTTCTCGAAGGCGCTGATCGGGGCACAATGGCTGTTCTTCAAGTCCGGCCTCGGCGCCACCAATCATTTCGAGGCGGCCGCCTTCGTACGCTCGCGCGCCGGCGTCGACTATCCGGATATCCAGTATCACTTCATCCCGGCCGCGGTCCGCTATGACGGCAAGGCGGCGGCCAAGGCGCATGGTTTCCAGGCGCATGTCGGGCCGATGCGGTCGAAGTCGCGCGGTTCGGTCACGCTGCGCTCGCCCGATCCCAAATCGAAGCCGGTGATCCGCTTCAACTACATGTCGCATCCGGACGACTGGACGGAGTTCCGCCACTGCATCCGGCTGACCCGCGAGATCTTCGGGCAAGCGGCCTTCGATCCGTACCGAGGCAAGGAACTGTCGCCGGGCTCGCATGTACAATCGGATGAAGAGCTCGACGCCTTCATTCGCGACCACGCCGAAAGCGCCTACCACCCTTGCGGCACCTGCAAGTTGGGCCGTGCCGATGATGCGATGAGCGTCGTCGATCCGGAATGCCGCGTCATTGGCGTCGAAGGGCTTCGGGTCGCCGATTCCTCGATCTTTCCACGCGTCACCAACGGCAATCTCAACGCGCCGTCGATCATGACCGGCGAGAAGGCCGCCGACCACATTCTCGGGCGTACGCCGCTGCCACCGTCCAACCAGGAACCATGGATCAATCCGCGCTGGCAGGTGTCGGACAGATAGGCCATGATCCGGCGGACGCATATTCCGCATGCCGCGACAAGACGATTTGGAGAACAGTCATGCGCGCCCAGCCAACGGCATCGCATTATGTCAACGGCCGCTATATCGACGACGAGCGCGGCGCAGCGCTGCCGGTTATCTATCCGGCAACCGGCGAGACCATCGCCATGCTGCGCTCGGCGACGCCGAACGTGCTGGAACTCGCGATCGAGGCCGCGCGTGCGGCACAGCCGGCCTGGGCTCGGCTGAAGCCGGTCGAGCGCGGCCGCATCCTGCGCCGTGCCGCCGACATTTTGCGCGCGCGCAATGCCGATCTGGCGCGCATCGAGACGCTGGATACCGGTAAGCCGATCCAGGAGACGCTGGTTGCGGACGCCCCGTCGGCGGCCGACTGCCTCGAATATTTCGGCGGTGCCGTCACCACCTTTAATGGCGAGGCCGTCGATCTCGGCGGACCCTTTGCCTATACCAGGCGCGAGGCGCTCGGCGTGTGCGTCGGCATCGGCGCCTGGAACTATCCGATCCAGATCGCCGGCTGGAAATCCGCACCCGCCCTCGCCATGGGCAATGCGATGGTTTTCAAACCATCGGAAAACACGCCGCTTTCAGCGCTGGCGCTCGCCGAAATCTACACCGAGGCCGGGCTGCCCGACGGGCTGTTCAACGTCGTGCAGGGTTTTGGCGATGTCGGCGCCGGCCTTGTCGGCCATGATGTTGTCGCAAAGGTCTCGGTGACCGGCTCGGTGCCGACAGGCCGCAAAGTGCTGTCGCTCGCCGGCTCGAAGATGAAGCACGCAACGATGGAGCTCGGCGGCAAGTCGCCGCTGATCGTCTTCGAAGACGCCAACCTCGAAAATGCCATCGGCGGCGCGATGCTCGGCAATTTCTATTCGACCGGCCAGATCTGCTCCAACGGCACGCGGGTCTTCGTGCAGAGCGGCATCCATGACCATTTCGTCGAGAGGCTGACCGAACGGACGAAGAAAATCCGCATCGGCGATCCACTCGATCCGGACACGCAGATGGGGCCGCTGGTCTCGAAGGCGCAGCACGACAAGGTGGTCTCTTACATCGAGGCCGGCAAGCAGGATGGCGCGGTGCTCGCCTGCGGCGGCAACGTGCCTTCGCTGCAGGGTTTTCAGGGCGGCTTCTTCGTCGAGCCGACGGTGTTCACCGGTGTCGTCGACACGATGCGCATCGCCCGCGAGGAGATTTTCGGGCCGGTCATGAGCGTGCTGAAATTCGACAGCGAGGACGAGGTGATCGAGCGCGCCAACGACACCGAATTCGGCCTCGCCGCCGGCGTGTTCACGCGCGACCTGGCGCGCGCCCATCGTGTCATCGCCGAACTGCAGGCCGGCATCTGCTGGATCAACGCCTACAATCTGACGCCGGTCGAAATCCCCTTCGGCGGCTTCAAGCAGTCCGGCATCGGCCGCGAGAATTCGCTCGCGGCACTGGCGCTCTATTCGCAGCTGAAGTCGGTCTATGTCGAGACCGGGGATGTCGCCAGCCCGTACTGATCCTTTGGCGCCGTGCCGTCCAGATACTGCGTCAGCGCGCAGACGAGATGATAGAAGATGCTGGCCGGCACCTCGCTCGCCAAGGAGCGACCACGCTCGTCGATGCGGTCGATCCACAGGCCGAGCGGTGCCGGATTGATGTGCCAGCGGAACAGCCGGCCGACCCGTGCTTCGATCTCCGGCTTCAGGTCGGGACCGCCCGAACCGTCCAGCGCGATCGCCGCCTTGATCGCTTCGGCCTGCGGCCAGCTGCGCGAGACGCGGTCGAGCGGCAGGCCTTGCCGCGAGACGGCGCCGTAGGCGAGGCCCGTGGCGCGGTTCAGGCCATTGGCGATCGCCGACGCGTAGAGCTTCCGGGCAAGGCCGGTCAAGCCACTCTGGCCGCTGCGGCCGGCGAAGTCGACCAGCAGCGAGGCCCATTCGAAATGATGGCCGGGTTCGGTCCACGTGCCCTTCTCACCAGGGGTCGGCCGCCATTCATGGTCGAAATACTCACCCAGCGTCCAGCTTTCCGGGTCGAAGAAATGGCTGCGAAACAGATCGACGATGCGCGCGGCGCGACGAAGATGGGCGCGCTCGCCGGTCGCCTGATGCCAGGCCAGGAATGCCTCGAGCAGATGCATGTGCGGGTTGGAGCGGCGCTCGCCCTCGCCGCTCGAGGTCTCGCGGAAGCCGGTCAGGCGTTCGTCCTCGAGATGCGCGTCGATGAACGCAAAGGTCTCCTGGCCAAGCCGCAACGCATCGGGATTGCCGCACATATGGGCATGCGCCAGCGCCAGGAGCACGCAGGAATGGTCATAGGCATCCTCGGCGGCGTCGGCGACACTGCCGTCGACGTTGAGCGTACGTACCCAGCCGCCATTGTCGGTACGTCCGTGCCTGGCCATGAATTCGAGGCCGTGGCTGATCAGCCGATCGGCCGGGCCGTTCCAGCCGCGCGCCTTGGCGACGGCGAAGGCGTAGATCTGCCTGGCCTGCGTGCGCATGCGCTTGGGTTTCATCAGCGGGGCGGCATCGAAGCCGAGCGCCTCGTGGAAACCGCCGTGGCGCTCATCGACGCCGACCGTCGACCACAACGGCACCGTCTCCTCGAACAGCCAATGGTGCACGCGGCGCTGCCAGGCGCCGCTTTCGATGACACGGTCGTCGGCGGGCGTGAACCTGGTCTCAAGGCGGCCGCTTTTTTCGAGCTGCTCGACGATCTTCTTGACGTTCTGGCTGTGGCTGACCGGGGCGACGAAAGTGGCGTCGGCGGTCGACACGATGGCGACGTCCTTCAGGCCTATGGCCGACAGCAGGCGGCCGTCGCTGCGGATATAGGAGTTCTCGCAATCGATGGCGACGACGTCGCCGACGATGACATTGCCCTGCGTGTCGGAGGGGCCGACGTCGAGCAGCGATTGCCAGGAGCCGAGATCGTTCCAGCGAAAGCCGGCCGGCACCATGGCGATGCCGCTGGCGCGCTCCATGATCGCATAGTCGATCGATGTCGATGGGATGGCGGCATAGAGATCTAGAGGCATGTAGAGGCCGGAAAGATCCGATGTCGCAGCCTGGTAGGCAGCCTCCGTGGCGCTCCAGATGTCGGGCTGGAAGGCCATGAACGCGTCGCGCATGGCACTGGCGCGAAACAGGAAGATGCCGGTGTTCCAGTAGAAATTGCCGGCCTCGAGATAGCTCTGCGCCGTGGCGAGATCGGGTTTTTCGACGAAACGCGAGACATCGCAGATGCCATCGCGCTCGCCGGCCACCTCAATGTAGCCGTAACCGGTCTCGGGTTGGGCGGGCTTGATGCCGAACACCACCAGCCTGCCCTGGCGCGCGGCCGCCGTGCCGGCCTCGATGCTCCGCCAGAATTGCTGTGGCGTCGCGATCTCATGATCGGACGGCACCACCAGCACCAGGCTGTCGCCGAATTCCGACAGCGTGCGCAGGCTTGCCAAGGCGACGGCCGCGGCGGTGTTGCGTCCGGTCGGCTCGAACAGCGGGCCGCCGCCGGAAAGCTCGTGACCGGCAATGTCGGCATGAACGCGGTCGGCATGCCTTTCCGAGGCAATCAGGAAAACCGGCGTTTCGCCTTCCGGCCGCGCGGTCAGCCGGCGCAGCGTCTTGGCCAGCATTGAGCCGTCGCCGGAGAAATCATGGAACTGCTTGGGATTGTCCTCGCGCGACAACGGCCACAGCCGCGAGCCGACGCCGCCGCTCATCACAAAACTGACGATCCGTTCGGTCATGAAAACAAGCCCCGCGTTCAAAAGGTCTGATTGTAGGCGCCGACTTCGGGGCTGCGGCGCAGCACCGCATCGACGGCTTCGAACATCTGCCGGCGCCGCTCGGACGATACCGGGCTCTCCACCACCACCACAAGCTCCGGCTTGTTCGATGATGCCCGCACTAACCCCCATGTAGCATCCTCCGCCACGACCCTGACGCCGTTGACGGTGATCAGTTCAGCGATCTTCTGGCCGGCGAAGACCGTGCCCTCGTCCTTCATCTTGCGAAAGTCGCCTACGACGCGCTCGACGACGCCGTATTTGAGCTCGTCGGCGCAGTGTGGCGACATGGTCGGCGTGCCGAAGGTCAGCGGCAGATCGCGATAGAGGTCGGCCATGCTGCTTTGTGGGCTGCGATCCAGCATCTGGCAGATGGCGATAGCCGTGACCAGGCCATCGTCATAGCCGCGGCCGATCGGAGGATTGAAGAAGAAATGGCCCGATTTCTCAAAACCGGCAACGGCGCCGAGTTCGGCCACCCGCCGCTTGATATAGGAGTGACCGGTCTTCCAATAGTCGGTGACCGCGCCATTCTCCTGCAGCACCTTGTCAGTCATGAACAAGCCGGTCGACTTGACGTCGACGACGAAAGTCGAGCCGGGATAGAGGTGCGAAATGTCGCGCGCCAGCATGACGCCGACCTTGTCGGCGAAGATCTCGTTGCCTTCATTGTCGACCACGCCGCAACGGTCGCCGTCGCCGTCGAAGCCGAGCCCGACATCGGCGCCCGTTTCCAGCACCTTGTCGCGAATGGCGTGCAGCATCTGCATGTCTTCGGGGTTGGGGTTGTAATTGGGAAACGTATGATCGAGCTCGACGTCGAGCGGGATGACCTCGCAGCCGATCCTTTCCAGTGCCTCGGGAGCGAAAGCCCCGGCGGTGCCGTTGCCGCAGGCGGCCACCACCTTGAGCTTCCTGGAGATACGCTTTCCCGCTGTCAGATCGTCAAGGTAGGTTTTGTGGAAATCCGCAACGAAGGCGTAGGAGCCACCACCGACAAGGTCGAAATCGCCTGACAGCACGATCGCCTTCAGGGCGCTCATCTCCTCCGGACCGAAGGTCAGCGGACGCGCCGCGCCCATCTTGACGCCGGTCCAGCCATTCTCGTTGTGCGAGGCAGTGACCATGGCGACGGACGGCGTGTCGAGCGCGAACTGGGCGAAATAAGCCATCGGCGACAGGGCCAGCCCGACGTCCTTGACCCGTGCGCCGGCCGCCATCAGCCCGGAAACCAGCGCCAGCTTTATGGCAAGCGAATAGGAGCGGAAATCGTGACCGGTGACGATGTCGGGCCCGGCACCCAGGCGACGGATCAGCGTGCCGAGGCCCATGCCGAGCGCCTGGACGCCGATCAGATTGAGTTCCGGCGTTTCGTTCGAGCCGGGATGGCCGAACCACCAGCGCGCATCATATTCGCGAAACCCGGACGGCTTGATCAGCGCCGAGGTTTCAAACTCAAAAGTGTTTGGTCTGACATCGCTAACGATCTTCATCGACAAGGCTGCAAACTCCAGGCGGCTGAATCAGGTGCTTCGAGGCAAGTGGACGGTTACCCAGATGCCCTTTAAGCCGTGTTCGTGCGACAGGAAACTGAAACCTGTATGACGTGGCGGCTAAAGCGAAAGAAATGCGACAGAAGCGCTGCCATTGGCGCTTGCAGTAACCAAACTCGGCGGCTATAAGCCCGCGGTCTGGTCACGGAGTGTAGCGCAGCCTGGTAGCGCACATCGTTCGGGACGATGGGGTCGCAGGTTCAAATCCTGCCACTCCGACCAGAAAAAACATTGTCCAACCCGGGAGGCAATGGCTCAGGGCTCGTAGGGGCTCTTCCAAGTTGCGCCTGTACATTCGACAAAAAGAGGTTTGGCCGAGGAGAGGCTACGCGGTGCCCGCAGTGGCATCGGATCGCGGCTATTGCCAACGCATGTTCGTCACCGAAAAAGCGAGATTTCCAAGGCACCGGAAACCTCCCCCGCTTCGAAACGCCAAATCGTCCCGTGAAGGCCGGCGTGAGATTTACACCTCAGTTGCAACCGGAACATGGGATAGCCCGAGCCACCATTTTGATGCGGCTGTCAGCTACCCTCCGGGAATGCACCAAGACTCGTCGTCCGGCGGGAAAGCCAAGCCGGCGCGATTCTGCGCCGCCTTTCGCAAGTCTTTGCATCTCACGGCACTATCGCCCATTTTGCTTGTTGCAAAGCCGGTCTTGTTGCCTCTTCTAGTGATCCCCGTCCGCAGGACGAACAACTTCGGAGCAAAAAAGGGGACCATTGTGACGACCCATCATCATGCCCGCACGGGAGCGGTGTCTAGCGCTTCAGGTATGCTGCGCCCTCAACTCGGGCCTGCCGCCGCCGGCAAATATCAGCCCCCGATCTCCGGGCAGATGCCCGCCGCCTGACTGTCGGTGACATCCTCGCCGCCTATACCGAAGGACGCCAGGCCAAGATTGCCGGTCGCAAGGAATTTCTCGCCAGGATGCGTTTTCTGAACGAATTCTTCGGCACCGAGCCGGTCGCCAACATCAATGGAGATCGCTGCCGCGCCTATGTCGAGCACCGTTCGCGCGAGCGCAATCGGGTAGAGCGTGAGCGAATCGCCAAGCTCAACGCTGCGGCGATGGAGACCCGCCGTGCGTTACTCCCGGCGTGGCGAGACAAGGACTTTACATCAGGCCCGCGTCGCGATCTTGAGGACCTCCGCTCGGCGATCAACTTTTGGGCCAAGGAATACGGTCTCGATCCGAAGCCGTCCGTCACCTTGCCAGACAAACCAGCAGCGCGCGAGCGCTGGCTGACGCGCGAGGAAGCAGCGGGACTGCTGCGCGCGGCATTGCGGCTGCGCCGGAAGCACGGTCAGTACGCTCATCTCTGCCGCTTTATCATTGTGGGGCTCTACACTGGCTGCCGACATCGTTCAATCCTGCAACTCAATTGGGATGGCGAGGCCGCAGAAGCTTGGCCGGACCTAGGCCGCGGCGTGCTCTATTGCAAAGATCAGCACGCGAAAAAAAGCAAGAAATGGCGTCCGCCGGCGCGACTGCCGTCACGGCTGATCGCCCATATGCGCCGCTGGAAGCGTATCGATTGCGACTGCGGGCCGGTCGTCCATGACAGCCTGGGCGAACCGACAAAGCGCATCGAGAAGGCGTTCCGCACCTGCCGCGTGGAAGCCGGGCTCGGCGACGATGTCACCCCGAATGTGCTTCGCTACACCCGCGCCATGTGGCCTGTGCTGTGCGACGTCGACATGTGGCGGATCGCCAGCAAGGCTATGCGCTCAGGCGAAATCGCGTGACATCGATGGCCGCGGCCATCAGTGTCTGTGTGTAGGTTGCCTGCGGGTTGCTGAAGATCGCCTCGGCCGGCCCCTCCTCGACGATCTTGCCCTGTTTCATGACGATGATGTAGTCGGCCATGGCGCGCACAACGGTGAGATCGTGGCTGATGAACAGATAGGACAGTTCGTGGTCGGCCTGCAGCTTGCGCAGCAATTCGACGATCTGCTTCTGCACCGAGCGGTCCAGCGCCGAGGTCGGCTCGTCCAGCACCACCACTTTCGGCTTGAGGATCATGGCGCGCGCAATGGCGATGCGCTGCCGCTGGCCGCCGGAGAATTCGTGCGGATAGCGGTTGCGCGTGTTCGGATCGAGCCCGACTTCGAGCAAGGCATCGACCGCGCGGAGATCGCGCTGCCTGCCCGACAGATTGGGCTCGTGGACCAGAAGCCCCTCGGTGATTATCTGGCCGACGGTCATGCGTGGCGACAGCGAGCCGAATGGATCCTGGAAGACCAGCTGTAATTCGCGCCGCAGCGGCCGCATCGCCTGGCGGTCAGCGTGGGAAATGTCGCGGTCACCAAGCCGGATGATACCGTCGCTGGGCAGGAGCCGCAGCAAGGCGCGGCCGAGCGTCGATTTTCCCGAGCCGGATTCGCCGACGATGCCGATCGTCTGGTTGCGCTTCAGCCGTATCGAAATGCGATCGACGGCGCGCAGCAGCAGCGGCTCGCCGCCAAGAAATCCGCCGCCGATCTTGAAGGTCACCTCGACGTTCCTGCCTTCAAGCAGGACAGGGGCATTCGGAGGCGGCGGCGCCTTGGTGCCGGTCGGTTCGGCGGCAAGTAGCATCTTGGTGTAGCCGTGCTGCGGGTTGGCGAAGATCGCTTCCGCCTCGCCCTCCTCCACCACCTCGCCGTAGCGCATCACATAGACCCGGTCGGCAAAGCGCCGGACGATGCCGAGATCGTGGGTGATGAAGACGATCGCCATGCCGAGCTTGCGCTGCAATTCGGCGAGCAGCATGAGAATCTGCGCCTGGATGGTGACGTCGAGCGCGGTCGTCGGCTCGTCGGCGATCAGTATGTCGGGGTCGTTGGCCAGCGCCATGGCGATCATGACGCGCTGGCGCTGACCGCCCGACAACTCGTGCGGATAGGATTTCATCCGCCGCTCCGGATCGGGAATATGGACCAGCCGCAGCAGCTTGAGCGCCTCCTCGCGCGCCGCGGCGGCGCCAAGTCCGCGATGCTTGCGGATCGGCTCGATCAGCTGGTTGCCGATCGAATAGAGCGGGTCTAGCGACGTCATCGGCTCCTGGAAGATCATGCTGATCTTGCGGCCGCGGATCTTGTTGAGCTCGGGTTTGCTCAAGGTCAAAAGATTGCGGCCGCGATAATCGACTGTGCCGGTGGCTTCGCCGTTCGAGGCGAGCAGGCTCATCGCCGCCATCATCGTCTGGCTCTTGCCGGAACCGGATTCGCCGACGACGGCGACGGTCTCGCCTGATTTGACGTGGATATTGATGCCCTTCACCGCCTCCACCACACCGTCGAGGGTGCGGAAGCGGACCCGAAGGTCCTTGACGCTGAGGATGGTTTCGGAAGCGGCCATCTCAACGATCCTTCGGGTCGAGCGCATCGCGCAGCCCATCGCCGACGAAATTCAGCGCGAACAGCGTGGAGACGAGAAAGAAGGCCGGGAACAGAAGCAGCCAGTTGGCCGAGCCGATGTTCTGGGCGCCGACCGAGATCAGCACGCCCCAGCTGGTCATCGGCTCCTGGACACCGAGCCCGAGGAACGACAAAAAACTCTCCAGGATAATGACCTGCGGCACCAGCAGCGTCATGTAGATCACAACCGGCCCGAGCAAATTGGGGATCACATGGCGCAGCAGAATGCCGCGCTGGCCGACGCCCATCGCCTCCGCCGCCTGGACATATTCCTGCCGGCGGATCGACAGCGCTTGTCCGCGCACGATGCGCGCCATGTCGAGCCACAGCACCGCTCCGACCGCCAGGAACATCAGCACGAAGTTCCTGCCGAAGAACACCACCAGCATGATAACGAAGAAGATGAACGGCAAAGAATAAAGCACGTCGACGACACGCATCATCACCTCGTCGACCCTGCCGCCGGCAAGGCCGGCGGTGGCGCCGTAGAGCACGCCGATGAGCACGGCCACAATGCCGGCAAGCAGGCCGATGGCTAGCGATATGCGCCCGGCCATCAGCGTTCTGGACAGGAGATCGCGGCCGGTATTGTCGGTGCCGAACAGGAAATATTGCTGCTTGATCGAGGCACTCATCACCATTTCGAGACCGTCCGGCGATTTGCTCTCGATCTTTGTGTCATCAAAAGTATCGGAACGATCAAGGTAGCGAATGTTGCGGTCATCGATCGGCTTGGACGATTTGACGGTAACGAACACACGGCTGTCCTCCTGCCGCCACTCCTTGATGTCGACGCGCATACGCCTGATCGCCTCATCGAGGGCGCCTTCGATCATGTCGGCCTTCGGATAGGCCGAGAAGCTCGGCGGCGTACGGACATAGTCGGCATAGATGGTGGTGTATTGGTGCGGCACGAAATAGGGCCCAAACACGCTGATGACGGCGATGAAGGCAAGATAATAGAGGCTGAACATGGCCGCGCGATTGGCCTTGAGGCGCGCCCAGGCGTCACCCCACAGGGACCGGCCGACGACCGGTGCGGCAACTGCGATATCAGTCATAGCGCACCCTCGGATCGACGACCCCATAGAGGACGTCGACGATCAGGTTGAAAACGATGGTGAAGAGCGCGATGACCACCACCGTCCCCATCACCAGTGTGTAGTCGCGGTTGAGCGCGGCAACGACAAAATGGCGGCCGATGCCCGGGATAGAGAAGATGGTCTCGACGATGATCGAGCCGGTGAGAAGGGCTGCAGCTGCCGGACCGGTGAAGGAGACGATCGGCAGGATGGCGCCGCGCAGTGCATGCTTGACGACGACTGACCAGTCGGACAGGCCGAGAGCGCGCGCGGTGCGGATGTGATGCGAGTGCAGCGATTCGATCATCGAGCCGCGCATCAGGCGGGCAACGATGGCGATCTGCGGCAGAGCGAGCGTCAGCACCGGGCCGACCTTATTGATGAGGGCTCCATCGCCCCAGCCACCGATCGGCAGCAGCTTCCAGGTCAATCCGAATACAAGCTGGATTACTGGGGCGATGACAAAGGTCGGTATGGTGCTGCCGGCGGTCGCCAGCGCGATCACCGAATAGTCGGCAAGCTTGTTCTGGTTGAGCGCGCCAACAGTGCCGAGCACGGTGCCCAGGAGCAGCGCCAGAACGAGCGCCGAAGCGCCGAGTTGGATCGAGATCGGCAGGCCTTCCCTGAACAGCTCGCCGACGGTGAAATCCGGCATGTTGTAGCTGGGACCGAAGTTGCCGCGCAGAAGATTGCCTAGATAATGGAGGTACTGCAGCCAGAGCGGGTCGTTGAGGCCGAACTGGGTTTCGAGATTGGCTCTGATCTCGGGGCTCAGGCCCCGCTCCTGGTTGAACGGTCCGCCCGGTGCGACGCGTATCAGGAAGAACGCCATGGTCACGATGACGAACAGCGTCGGGATGGCGGTCAACAGCCGCCGGAATACGTAACGCAGCATCGATGCCCCGCTTGATCCAGAGCAGCGCGCGTCCGGCTGGACGATTGCGCTCTAGCCTTCAAATCTTCGCACCGACATTGTCGAAAATCGAATCCGGTTCCCGGGCCGATGCGATGGCAAACCAGAGCCGCCGCGCATTGAGTTGCGCCGCGGCCTGGCTAAGGGATCAGTCCTTGCTGATGAAGCGGGACGGATGGATATCCATCACATTGTCGTCGAAGCCATGCAGCTTCGAGGAAACGATGTCGTGGTAGCTATAGTAGAGGATCGGAATGTTGCCGACCTCATCGACGAGGATGCGCTCGGCCTTGGCGAGTTCCTTCATGCGCTCTTCGGGCTTGCCGCCGGCGGCGGCGGCCTTGTCCATGGCCTCTTCGTATTTCGGGCTGTTGTAGTTCGAATAGTTATTGCCACTAGCCTTGCGGGAGATCCCAAGGAAAGTTTCCGGATCCTTGTAATCCGCAATCCAGGCGGCACGCGCGACATCATAGTCGCCCTTCTGCTCGAGGAAAGAGTAGTGAGTCTTGGTATCGGTGTTGAGCAACGTGACCTCGACGCCAAGCGGCTTCAGCTGTTCCTGGATGGCGACAGCGGTGTTCTTGTGGTTTTCCGAGGTGTTGTAGCGGATTTCCATCTTCAACGGATGCTCGGGCGTATAGCCGAGCTTCTCCAGGATTTTCTTGGCTTCATCTTCCCGGTCGATCTGCGGCATGTCGGCGTATTTGGCCAGTGCCGGCGTGTAGCCCTCGATCCCCGGAGGCACCATCGAATAGCCGGGCAGCATCGAATTCTGCCAGACTTTTTCGGCGAGGAAGTCGCGATCGATCGCCATCGAGATGGCGTTGCGCAGTTCGACATTGTCCCACGGCGCCTTATCGGTCTTGATCGCATAATAGTAGGTGCCGAGATATGGCCCGACACGGACCTGGTCGCCGAATTTGGCCTTGAGGTCGCCGAGCTGTTCCGTCGGCAGGTCACCGTAGCTGTCGAGTTCGCCAGCCTCGAAGCGCTTCATCGCCGACGAACGATCCTCGGTCGGGATGTAGTTGACCACGTCGAACTTGACGCTCGCGGCATCCCAGAATTTCGGATTCTTGACCAGCTTCAGATGGTCGTTGGGAACCCACTCTGCCGCTGTAAAGGCCCCGTTGGAGACCAGCTTGCCTGCCTTGATCCAGTCGGCGCCAAGCTTTTCGATCGACGCCTTGTTGACCGGATAGGTCGCCTGATGGGTCAGCATCTCCAGGAAGTAAGGCGTTGGCGCCTTGAGCGTGACTTCCAGGGTATTTGCGTCAATCGCCTTGACCCCCATATCCTCCGGCTTGCCCTTCTTGGTGTTGACTTCCTCGGCACCCTTCACTGGATAGAGCATGGAAGCGTATTCGGCAGCGGTGGCCGGATCTTCCAGCCGACGGAACGAATAAACGAAGTCGTCCGCCGTCACCGGGCTGCCATCCGACCAGAGGCCGTCCTTGCGCAGCTTGAAGGTGTAGACAGTGCCGTCGTCGGACACCGTCCAGCTTTCGGCGGCGCCCGGAATGAGATTCGTCTTCTGGTCATGCATGACGAGGCCCTGGAACAGGTCGCGTATGATATCGGCTTCGTAGACCGTCGAGGTCTTGTGCGGGTCGAGCGTCTCCGCTTCGGCGGCGGCTCCGCGGTTGTAGACGGTCTCGGCGAAAGCCGGCGTGTAGAACGTACCGGCGGCCAAGACCATGGTCGTGGCGAGTACCGTCGCCTTCAGCACATGTTTCAGCATGGAGTTCTCCCTAATGACGTCGCCCTTCGGCCACGTCTCTAAGTGTTGACGCCCCCGAAACCGATTGGTTGGTTCCTTTCGAGCGCGCAGCCGGTTCCCTTTCCGGCAGCTGGTGGCCAAACAGTAACGTGGAGATTTTTTATTTCAACAGACTCTCGGGGTCACGCAAAGTAAGGGGCCGGGACAGTCGCCTTGCGAGCGGCCAATCAATGGTCAAAGCCATGAGTTTGACTGGGTTTCCTGGCCAGAACGCCGATCTGGGAAATAATCTGGCCGATCATTTCAGTTTACCGGAATGTATTAATTGGTTCTTAGCAACCAAGGGTTACAAATTTCAATGGGATCGGCACATCGACCTTGAGTTCCAACGGGCAAGGGCAATGAACAAGATAGACAGTAACACTGTCGCATTAAAGCGTAAAATATTGCGCCAAATACGGGCGAATCTACGCAAAATTGGAGATGAGTCCGGAACTTCCGCGGTCGAATTTGCCCTGCTTTCGCCGATCTTTATCCTGCTCGTGCTCGGAATGGTTGCATATGGTATCTATTTTGGTGCAAGCAACTCCTTGCAGCAAATCGCCGCCGATGCCGCCCGCACCGCAATTGCCGGATTGAATCAAACCGAGCGCCAGGCGCTGGTGGCGAGTTTCGTCAAAAACAATGCCACTGGATACCCGTTCGTCGATTCCGGCAAGCTGACCTACCAGGCGACGGACAGCACGGCCGACGGAAATCAGTTTGTCGTGTCAATCCAGTACGATGCCAGCAACCTGCCGATCTGGAACCTGTTACCAAGCCTTGCGATGCCGCAAACCACGATCTCGCGCAGATCTACCATCAGGATTGGAGGCATTTGAAATGTCGCAGTTCTTGCTGAGGAGCATCGGGCGGATCGCTCGCTCGATGGTTGGCGACAAGAGGGCGAACTTTGCCGTCATGACGGCGCTGACAGCGCCATTCGCGCTGGGGCTGGCGGCCTTCGCTGTCGACGAAGGTTCGATCTACACGGAGCGCAGGGAGGCCCAGGCGATGACCGACCTGGCGGCGATCACCGCGGCGTCGAACATCAAAGATATGGAAGCCGCGGCGGTAACCACGCTCAGTGACAACCGAATGCCCGGCATCATTGTTCAAAAGCCAGGTCAGACAATCGTTCCCACGGTTGGCAAAACCGTCGTGTCGGTGACCGGCGGCCGATACTCAGCGGCGTCCTCCATTGGCGTCGACAAGCGCTTCGAAGCCGGTAAAGCGCCTTACAACGCCGTTCGCGTCACTCTGCAAAAAATCCCCGCCCGGTATTTCGCCAGTTCGCTCATCCCTACTCCGGTTGTCGGCACCGAAGCCATTGCCAGTGTGACCCCGCAAGCGATGTTCTCGGTCGGGTCCAGGCTCCTCAGCGTCAATGGCGGCATCCTCAACGCGCTTCTCAGCAAGTTGCTGGGCGCCAACATTTCGCTCAGCGTCATGGACTACAACGCGCTGATCTCGGCCGATGTAAACGTGCTTTCGTTCGTCGATGCCCTTGCCGTACAGTTGCAACTGACAGGTGTCAGCTATTCCGACGTGCTGGCGTCAAAAGCGACGGTAGGCCAGATCGCGACCGCCATGGCCAATGCGTCCGGGTCGGGCAGCGCCAGCAAACTTGTGCTGCAGACGATCGCGTCGAGGGCCACCAACACAGTCAAGATACCCCTCAGTCATCTTATCGATCTTGGCTCGATCGGTAAGCTCGGCCTCGGACAAAAGTCTCCCGGCTTTTCCGTCGACGCAAGCGCGATGGGCATGCTGGGTGCCGCCGCCTCGCTGGCCAATGGCTCAAACCAGGTCCAGGTCGATCTCGGCGCCACTATTCCGGGACTTACCGCCACCACGCTCGCCATCGCCATCGGTGAGCCAATGCAATATTCACCCTGGCTGGCCGTCGGGGAAAAAGGCACCGTGGTGCGCACCGCGCAGACGCGCATCAAGCTGGTCACCACAGTTGGCATCGGCAATTCCAATCTCGGCGGCGGCATCAGTCTGCTGTCCGTCAACCTGCCTCTGCATGTCGAAGTCGCCTATGCGGAAGCCAAGCTAACCGACATCAGCTGCCCGACGGGCCGGCCGGATAGCATCAAGGTCTCGATCGCCGCGCAGCCTGGCGTGGCCTCGCTGCACCTTGCCACCAGCGACGCCGACAACAACCCATCGGCCTTCGCCGATTTCAGCAATCCGCAATCGTTCTCCGATGCCACGATTGCACAGGTAAGCGTAAAGCTTCTGCTGCTCACCCTCAATCTGCTCGATGTGAAGGGTTCGTCATCACTTGCCATCACCAACAACGATCCGACCGCATTGACGTTCGACAGCACCGATATCGCCAACAAGACGATAAAAACTGTCGCCACAAAAAACCTGACGCAATCACTCACGACATCGCTGGTCAGCGGCCTCTCGCTCTCGGTCAATGCACTGGGCCTCGGGCTGGACGTGACGGCCCTGCTCGGAACGGTTAAGCCGGCGGTGGTAACGGTTCTGAACGGCGTGACGGCGCCGGTCGACGAACTGGTCTATAACGTGCTTGCAGCTGTCGGCGTGCATGTCGGCGAGGCCGATGTGCGGGTTGTCGGCGCGACTTGCGGGCGCTCCGTGCTCGTTCAATGAGATAATGAAATAGAGCTCAGCCGATCCGGCCGAGGAAGCAGCCCAGCGGCGGCAGCGACAGAGTTCTTTCCTGCAAGACGCCGGCAGCACCGCCAAGGTCTATCGGCTCTATCGCTTCCAGATCCGGTGGCAATTGCCAGCCGGCCGGCTCGTCGGCGAAATTGAAGACACAGAGCAGCTTTTCGTCACCGCCTTCGCGAATGAAAGCAAGGACGTCGCCTTCGGCATCGAGGAACCGGATCGAGCCTCGAGCCAGCGCCGGATGCTGCTTGCGCAAGGCCAGCATCGCCCGGTAGCTCGCCAGGACGGAGGTTTGCTCGCCGTCCTGGACGTCGACCGCCTGGGCACGATGGCTTGCCGGGACCGGAAGCCACGGCTTGCCGGTCGAAAAGCCGGCATTGTCGGCGCCAGCCTCCCAGACCATCGGCGTTCGGCACCCATCCCGTCCCTTGATTGCCGGCCAGAAGCGGATGCCGAAGGGATCGCGCAAATCCTCGAACGCCAGTTCGGCCTCCTCCAGCCCGAGTTCTTCGCCCTGGTAGAGGCAGATCGATCCGCGCAGGCAGGAAAGCAGCACGATCGAGAATTTCGCCACCCTGTCCGGATCGCCGCCCGGCCTTGTCCATCGACTGACATGGCGCACGACATCGTGGTTGGAGAACGCCCAGCAAACCCAGCCGTCGAACACCGTACTCTCGAAGGCCTCAACACAGCCACGCACATGCGACGCCGAGAATTGCGGGCCGAGCAGGTCGAACGTGTAGGACATTTGGAGCTTGTCGCCACCGCCGGTATAGGCGGCGAGTGTCTGCAAGGAACGCGTTTCGTCGCCAATCTCGCCGACAGCGGCGCGGCCTTCATATTCGTCAAGCAAGGCCCGGAAGCGCCTGAGGAAAGCAAGGTTTTCCGGCTGGCTCTTGTCGAACAGATGCTCCTGATAGAGATAGGGGCTGGTTGCCGTATTGGTGCCGGCGACGCTTTCCGCCAAAGGCGGGTTGCTGCGCACCCAGCGGTCGTGGACGTAATAGTTGACCGTATCCAGCCGGAAACCGTCGACGCCGCGCTCGAGCCAGAACCGCACCGTTTCCAGCAAGGCGTCCTGCACCTTTGGGTTGTGGAAATTCAGGTCCGGCTGCGAGGCGAGGAAATTGTGCAGGTAATATTGCCTGCGCGTTGCGTCCCATTCCCAGGCCGGGCCGCCGAAAAGCGACAGCCAGTTGTTGGGGGCGGTGCCGTCGGGCTTCGCATCGGCCCAGACGTACCAGTCGGCCTTGGGGTTGTCGTGGCTCGTGCGGCTTTCGACGAACCATTCGTGCCGATCCGACGAATGCGACAAGACCTGATCGATGATCACCTTCAGGCCGAGCCGGTGCGCCTCTGCAATCAGTGCGTCGAAATCCTCTAATGTGCCGAACATCGGATCGACGGCGCAGTAATCCGAAACGTCGTAACCCATATCCGCCATTGGCGACTTGAAGAAAGGCGACAGCCAAACCGCGTCGACACCCAGCGATGCGACATGGGCCAGCCTCGAGGTGACGCCGCTGAGATCGCCGCTGCCGTCGCCTGTCGTGTCCTGGTAGGAGCGCGGGTAGATCTGGTAGATGACGCAGCCGCGCCACCATTCGGCATTGTCAGCCATCGTGGCTCTCCCCTGCGCCCACCCGCGCGGCCCCGCGTTCGATCATGAACATGACCGTTCGCCCAGGCACCGGCCGTGAGATGTCGCCAGTATCCGTTTCGATGGCAGGGCGCCAATGAAAACCCGCCCGTTCCGGCAGCGTGAACATGCAGGCCCGGCGGTCGCCATTGATGACCACCGCAAGGCGACTGTTCTCACCGCTCCCGAGAACCATGACCAGCCGGTGCCGCCTGGCATCGTGCCAGGCGGCCTCGTCGAGCGGCATGCCGGTTTCCGTCAGCCAGGCTACGTCTGGGATTTCCGAGCCCGCAGGCGGTTCTCCGGTCAGGAATGTTGTGTCCAAAAGCGCCGGCACGGCACGACGCATCTTGGCGAGCAGAACCGTGTACAGCTCCAGCGCCCGGTCGCGCCCGGCCCAGTCGAGCCAGGTGATGTCATTGTCCTGCGCGTAGGCGTTGTTGTTGCCGCGCTGCGTGCGGCCGAACTCGTCGCCGGCCGTCAGCATGATCGTGCCGCGCGAGGCAAAGAGCGTCGCCAGCAGCGCGCACTGGTCATCGAAACGGGCCGTAACGATTGACTGGTCGCCGGTCTCGCCCTCGAGGCCATTGTTCCAGGACAGGTTGTCGTCGTGGCCATCGCGGTTCTGTTCGCCATTGGCCTCATTGTGCTTGTGCTCATAGGCAACGATATCGGCCAGCGTCATGCCGTCATGCGCGGCGATGAAGTTGATGCTGCGGCTCGTTGTCTGGCCTGGTTTGGCAAAGACATCGGACGAACCGGCAAGCCGCGTCGCCAAGGCACCGATAATGCCGCCGTCGCCGCGCCAGAAACGGCGGATATCGTCACGGCATTTGTCGTTCCATTCGAGGAAGGGTGGCGGAAAATTGCCGAGCTGATAGCCATCCGGTCCGATATCCCAAGGCTCGGCGATCAGCACCCGGTCGCCAAGAACAGGATCTTTGCGAATGGCGTTCAGCAGCGGCGCATCGGCGTCGAAAACGCCGTCGACGCGGCCGAGGATCGGCGCCAGGTCGAAGCGGAATCCGTCGACACCGGCGCGCTGGACAAAGTGGCGAAGCGTGTCGAGGACCATTTCCCGGACGACCGGATGTTCGCAGGCGAGCGTATTGCCGGTTCCGGTGTCATTGACCAGAGCGCCGTCGGCCTCGTGCCGGTAATAGGCGCGATTGTCGAGCCCGCGCAGCGACAATGTCGGGCCGAGCCGGTCGCTTTCGCCGGTGTGGTTGAACACCAGGTCGAGAATGGTGCCGATGCCGGCCTCGCGCAGCGCGGCGACCGTTCCGCGCAACTCGGCCAGACCGCCGGGCGCCAGTCGCGGATCGAGCGCCATGAAGGTCACGGGATTATAACCCCAGGCGTTGCGCAGACCGAGCGGCGGTAAATGCCGTTCGTCGATCGATGCAGTCACCGGCATCAACTCAATGGCTGCCACGCCGAGTTTTTGCAGATGCTCGACAACGAGGGGGTGAGCGAGCGCTCCAATGGTGCCGCGTTGCTTCTCGGGAATGTCCTTATGCAGCTTTGTGAACGCGCGTACCGGCACTTCGTAGATGAGGCCGCCGGACCGAAACAGAGGCGGCAAGGCAGGCAAGGGTTCCGGCAAGGCGCCAGCAATGGCTTTCGGCATCAGCGGCGCCGTGTCGGCCCCCTCACCCCGGCGCGCGGCTAGCCGGCCGTCATAGGCATAGGGCCTGTCGATCTCGACGGCATAGGGATCGGCCAGCAGCTTGTCGGGATCGAACCAGAAACCGTGTTCCGGCGCGTAGTCGCCATCGGCACGGAACCCGTATCGGGTGCCAGCGGCGAGACCGGCAACAAAAAGTGCGTGGACGCCCTCGCCTTCCGACTGGAGTTCCAGCCGGTCGATTTCGCGGTTGCCGTGTTCGTCGAAAATCGAAACCCAGATGCGCCGAGCCAACGAGGACCATGCGGCGAAGCGGATGCCGCCCTCCCCGGCAAGCCCGCCAAATCGCGGACGATAGCCGGCGGATAGTCCCGACGACATCAGGTGATGACGCTCGGTTTGGCGCGGCCGGTATGGCGGCGAATCCCGGCAATGTCGTCGGCCGCCACGATCAGATCGGCAAGTGCCTCCTGGGTGTCGAGATCGTGGCGGTTCTTGTCCGGCTCGTAGCGCTCGACATAAAGCCGCAGCGTCGCGCCCGAGGTGCCGGTGCCGGACAGGCGGAAGACGACGCGTGAGCCGCCTTCGAACAACACCCTGATGCCCTGGTTCTTGCTGACCGAGCCGTCGACCGGATCGTGATAGGCGAAATCATCGGCGCTGGCGATCGTCATGCCGCGCACGCTGGTGCCAGGCAGCGAGCCGAGCTTGGCGCGCAGCTCGTCGACAAGCGCGTTGGCACGATCAATCTCGACCTCCTCGTAGTCGTGGCGCGAATAATAGTTACGGCCATAGGCCGCCCAATGCTGGGTGACGATCTGCTTGGCGCTTTCGCCGCGCACGGCAAGGATGTTGAGCCATAAAAGCACAGCCCACAGGCCGTCCTTTTCGCGGACATGGTTGGAGCCGGTGCCCGCACTCTCCTCGCCGCAGATCGTTGCCATGCCGGCATCGAGCAGATTGCCGAAAAATTTCCAGCCGGTCGGCGTCTCGTAGATGCCGATGCCGAGCTTTTCGGCGACCCGGTCGGCAGCACCGCTGGTCGGCATCGAGCGGGCGATGCCTTTCAGCCCAGCCTTGTAGCCCGGCGCCAGATGGGCGTTGGCGGCGAGCATCGCCACCGAATCAGACGGGGTGATGAAAATTCCCTTGCCGATAATCAGGTTGCGGTCGCCGTCGCCATCCGAGGCGGCGCCAAAGTCTGGCGCATCCGGCCCCATCATCTCGTCGTAGAGGTGTTTTGCATGCACCAGATTGGGATCGGGATGATGGCCGCCGAAATCCGGCAGCGGAATGAAATTGCGGGCGGTGCCGTTGGGCGCGCCGAGCCGGTTTTCGAGGATCTCCTTGGCGTAGGGGCCGGTCACCGCATGCATGGCGTCGAAGCGCATGCGGAAGCCCGACTTGAACAGCGCCCGCAATGCGTCGAAATCGAACAGGCTTTCCATCAGTTCGGCATAGTCGGCGACAGGATCGATGATTTCGACGGTCATGTCCCCCGTCTTGACCGTGCCGATCGTGTCGATGTCGACCTGCCCGATATCGGCGATCTTGAAGCTTGAAATCGCCTTGGTTTTTTCGAAGATCGCGTCGGTCAGCTTTTCCGGCGCTGGGCCGCCATTGCCGGCATTGTATTTGATGCCGAAATCCTCATGCGGGCCGCCCGGATTGTGGCTGGCCGACAGGATGATGCCGCCAAAGGTCTTGTATTTGCGGATGACATGCGAAGCGGCCGGCGTCGACAAGATGCCGCCCTGCCCGACCATCACCTTGCCGAAGCCGTTTGCCGCGGCCATGGCGATGGCCTTCTGGATGACCTCGCGGTTATAGAAGCGGCCGTCGCCGCCGATCACCAGGGTTTTGCCCTCGAACCCGTCCAGCGCATCGAAGATCGACTGGATGAAGTTCTCGGCATAGTGCTCCTGCTGGAACACGGGGACCTTTTTACGCAGCCCGGAGGTGCCGGGCTTCTGGTCGGGATAGGGTTTGGTGGCGACGGTGCGGATCATCAGTCAGGCAGCCCTTTTCGAAAGCAGCAAGCGATAGTGTTGGACATATTTTTCGGCGCTTTTGTCCCACGAAACGTCGGCCTTCATGCCTTGCCGCTGCATCGACGTCCACACTGCGGGATTGGCATGCGCCTCGACAAGGCGGCGGACGGCGTGCAGCAAGGCGCCGGCATTGGCGGGCGCAAACTGGAAACCGGTCGCAACGCCGGCAGAGATGGCGGCTTCGTTGGCATCGATGATCGTGTCG
This sequence comes from Mesorhizobium sp. M0522, assembly GCF_040321085.1. Classification (NCBI taxonomy): domain Bacteria; kingdom Pseudomonadati; phylum Pseudomonadota; class Alphaproteobacteria; order Hyphomicrobiales; family Phyllobacteriaceae; genus Mesorhizobium; species Mesorhizobium sp. M0522. The sequence goes on along the minus strand of NZ_JAMYQW010000013.1, from coordinate 112,554 downwards.
GCAAGGCCCCCGGTGCGCGCGACCACCGGCACGCAGCCATAGCGCAGGCCGTAAAGCTGTGTCAGCCCGCAAGGTTCGAAGCGCGATGGGATAATGATGGCGTCGCTGCCGCCCTGCATGGTGTGGGAGAGTCCCTCGTCATAGCCGACGACGACGCCGATGCGGCCGCGATGGCGGGCTGCGGCGGCAAGCAATGCGCCTTCGAGCCCGGCATCGCCGGAGCCGAGGATCGCCAGCCGCGCACCTCTTGCAACGATGCCGTCGACGGCCGCCGCCAATATGTCCATGCCCTTTTGCCAGGTCAAACGGCTGATGACGCAGACGATCGGGCTGTCATCGCGATCGAGGCTGAAGCGGTCCTCGACCGCGGCCTTGTTGGGCATCCGTGCCTTGAGCGTCTTTGCGGTGTAGTTGCAAACCAGATGCTTGTCGGTTTCCGGGTTCCATATCTCGGTATCGATGCCGTTGACGATGCCATGGAGATCGACGGAGCGCATGTTGATCAGGCCGTCGAGGCCCATGCCGAATTCGGGCAAGCGGATTTCCTGCGCATAGGTCGGGCTGACCGTGGTGATCGCCCACGCCGCCTGCAGGCCGGCCTTGAGGAAGCCGACGCCGCCGTAATATTCGACGCCGTCGAGCGCCATCGCCGCCGCCGGCAGGCCAAGCTCGCCAAAGATGCCGGCGCCGAACTGACCCTGGAAGGCGAGGTTGTGCACGGTGATCATCGACGGCGTGCCGACCGCCTTGCCGTAGCGCATGTAGGCGAGCGTCATTGCCGACTGCCAGTCATGGGCATGGACGATATCGGGCAGGTAGCCCGAGATTGCGCCGCCGGCAATATCACCGCCTACCTGGCTCAAGGCCGCGAACCGCCGCCAATTGTCCGGCCAGTCGGCGCCGGTCGCGTTGCCGTATGGGCCGCCGGGACGGTCGAAAAGATGCGGCGCGTCAAGCACGAACAGGTCGAGCCCGGCGATCTGGACGGCATGCACCGAGGCCTTGCCGCCCTGCAGCAACGGATATTGCTGAACCGGCTTTTTTTTCCTGAAGGCGCCCATCACCTGAGGATAGCCGGGGACGAGCGTGCGCATGATGACGCCCTTGCCGGCCAATGCCACGGGCAAGGCGCCGGTCACGTCGGCGAGCCCGCCCGTCTTGACCAGCGGAAAGATCTCGGGCGCCACCGACAGAACCTGCATGCACTACGATCCCAGCCTGTTGATCATGTCCTGCGTGACGAGGCAGATGCCTTTTTCCGAAACGCGGAAACGCTTGGCGTCGAGGACGGGATCCTCGCCGACCACCAGACCCTCCGGGATCCTGACGCCGTGATCGATGACCACGCGCTTCAGCCTGGCGTTGCGGCCGACATGGACGTCCGGCAGCATGACGACCTCCTCCAGCGTCGAATAGGAATTGATGCGGGCGCCGGTGAAGATCAGGCTTCGCTTCAGCGAAGCGCCCGAAACGATGCAATCGCCCGACACGAGAGACGACACGGCCGACCCGCGGCGGCCATCCTCGTCATGCACGAATTTTGCCGGCGGCTTCAACTCGGCATAGGTCCAGATCGGCCAATCGCGGTCGTAAAGGTCGAGTTCCGGCGTGATGTCGGTCAGGTCGATATTGGCCTCCCAATAGGCGTCGACCGTGCCGACGTCGCGCCAATAGGCCTCGTTCTCGGCGGTCGAGCGCACGCAGGATTTGGCAAAACGATGGGCGATCGCCTTTCCGTGCTCGACGATGTAGGGGATGATGTCCTTGCCGAAGTCGCGGCTCGAGCCGGGCTCCGCCGCATCGCGACGCAATTGCTCCATCAGGAATTTGGTCTTGAACACATAGATGCCCATCGAGGCGAGCGCGAAATCCGGTTTGTCGGGAATGCCCGGCGGATCGGCGGGCTTTTCGATGAAGGAGATAATGGTGTCCTTGGGATCGACATGCATGACGCCGAAGCCGGTGGCTTCCATGCGTGGCACTTCGAGGCAGCCGACGGTGACGTCGGCGCCGGCCTCGACATGCTGGCGCAGCATCATTTCGTAGTCCATCTTGTAGATGTGGTCGCCGGCCAGGATGACCATGTATTCCGGCCCGTAGGCCTCGATGATGTCGATGTTCTGGTAAACGGCGTCGGCGGTGCCCTCATACCATTGCGTTTCCGATACACGCTGGCTGGCAGGCAGGATGTCGAAACTCTCGTTGCGCTCGGGCCGCAGGAAGTTCCAGCCGCGCTGCAGATGGCGGATCAGCGAATGCGCCTTGTACTGGGTGGCGACGCCGAGGCGGCGGATACCGGAATTGAGCGCATTGGAGAGCGCGAAATCGATGATGCGGGTCTTGCCGCCAAAATAGACCGCCGGCTTGGCGCGGCGGTCGGTCAGTTCCTTGAGCCGGCTGCCACGGCCGCCGGCCAGCACATAAGCCATGGCGTCGCGTGCCAGCGGCTGTGTTCGTTTTATTTCAGCCATTCCTATCCTCCCAGGTTAGATGCTCCAGACATAGCTCAGTCCGGGACGAATTCGAGCATGATCGTCGACAGCGGCGGCAAAAGCATCGTCGCCGAAATGCCTCCTCCTTCCGCCTGAGCCTCGACGCCGCCGCTATTGCCCTTGCCGGAACCGCCATAATCCGTGGCATCGGTGTTGATGATCTCGCGCCATTTTCCGGCGTGCGGCAACGGCACGCGGTAATTGTCGCGCGGCACCGGCGTGAAGTTGGAAATGACCGCGATCGGGTTGCCGCCCGGCGCGCTGCGCAGCCAGGCAAATACTGAGTTCGCGCTGTCGTCGACGATCAGCCAGGAAAAGCCCTCCGGCTCGCAGTCGCGGGCATGCAGCGCGGGGCGCGAGCGGTAGAGATAGTTGAGATCGCGCACCGTCTGCCAGACGCCGCGGTGGAGCCGGAAATCGAGCAGGTTCCAGTCGAGCGCCCGCCCCTCGCTCCACTCGCGGCGCTGTGCGAACTCCTGGCCCATGAACAACAGCTTCTTGCCGGGATAACCCCACATGAACGCGTAATAGGCGCGCAGCGTCGCGAATTTCTGCCAGTCGTCGCCGGCCATCTTGTTGAGCAGCGTGCCCTTGCCGTGCACCACTTCGTCATGGGACAGCGGCAGCACGAAATTCTCGCTGAAGGCGTAGACCAGACCGAAGGTGATGTCGTTGTGGTGATGCTTGCGGAAGATCGGCTCCTTGGAGAAATACTCCAAAGTGTCATGCATGAAGCCCATGTTCCATTTAAAACCGAAGCCCAGTCCGCCTTCATGCACCGGCTGCGAGACTTTCGGCCACGAGGTCGATTCCTCGGCGATGGTCATCACACCTGGATGGTGGCCGTAGACCTCCTTGTTCATACGCTGCAGGAAGCTGACCGCTTCGAGGTTCTCCCGCCCGCCCTTCTCGTTGGGAATCCATTCACCGGCCTTGCGAGAATAATCGAGATAAAGCATCGAGGCGACCGCATCGACGCGCAGTCCGTCGACGTGATATTTCTCGGCCCAGAACAGCGCATTGTTGACCAGGAACGAAATCACTTCGCGGCGCCCAAAATTATAGATCGCGGTGTTCCAGTCGGGATGGAAGCCCTTGCGCGGATCGGCATGTTCGTAGAGCGCGGTACCGTCGAACTTTGCCAGACCGTGTTCGTCAACCGGGAAATGCGCCGGGACCCAGTCGAGGATGACGCCGATGCCTGCACGGTGGGCGCCGTCGACGAAGCGGGCAAAACCGTCCGGATCGCCAAAGCGGGCAGTCGGCGCATAAAGACCCGTCGTCTGGTAGCCCCAGGACGGGTCATAAGGGTGTTCGGAGATCGGCATGAATTCGATGTGGGTAAAACCGCTCTCGACCACGTAAGGGATCAGCCTGTCGGCGAGCTCATCCCACGACAGGAAGCTGCCGTCGTCGTGAAGCCGCCATGACCCGGCATGGACCTCGTAGATCGATACGGCCTCGCGCCTGTGGTCGGCATTGCGCCAGTAGTTCCGGTGCGCCTCGTCACCCCATTCATGCGCCGGCGGCAGTGCCGTCACCGAGGCGGTGGCCGGGCGCAGTTCGGACTTGAAGGCGAACGGATCGGCTTTGAGCGGCAATCTCACGCCATCCGGCCCGATGATTTCATACTTATATGGGCGGCCTGCGCCGATGTCGGGAATGAACAGCTCCCAGATGCCGGTGTCGCGGCGGACGCGCATGGTATGCCTGCGGCCGTCCCACTCGTTGAAGTCGCCGACCACCGAGACGCGCCTTGCATTGGGCGCCCACACCGCAAAATGCACACCCGATGCACCTTCATGGTCGATGAGATGGGCGCCGAGCTTGTCGAACAGCCTGAGATGCGACCCTTCGGCGATGTAATAATCGTCCATCGGGCCGAGCACGGGACCGAAGGAATATGGATCGGTCAGCCACCAGTCACCGCCGGAATTCCTGGCGTGATAGCGCAGCGGCTGGCGTTTGCGCAGCGACAGTTTGCCTTCGAAGAAACCGCGGTCGTCGCGTCTCGACAGCTCGCCGGCCTTCTTGCCGGTCAGCGTATAGGCGGTGACGAACTCGGCATGAGGGACGAAGCAGCGGGCGACAAAGCCCTTTCCCGCCTCATGCACGCCAAGCACGGCAAACGGATCGCCGTGCGTGCCGGCGACAATCGCCGCGACATCGCCGGCTGGCGCCAGTCCGTCCGGCCCGCTTGTCGCAACGGTCGCGCGCGGCTTGCTCATCAGGCAGTGACCCTCCCCGGGCACCAAGTGTATGTTTCTAGTGGAGTTTTGAATTCGACATTCGCATGCCGCCTAACCCTCCAAGGGATGCGAGGGTCAAATCCACTCCACTAGGACCACATTGTTCGTGGCCTCATGCAATCATATCAGGCGGGCACGTGCCATATGTCTTTCGCATATTGGCGGATCGTTCGATCGGACGAGAACCAGCCGACGCGCGCGACATTGCGGATGGCTCTGGCGTACCAGTCCGGGCTGTTGCGCCAGACGGCATCGACGTCGCGCTGTGTGGCGGCGTAGGCATCGAAATCCGCGGCGACCATGAACCAGTCGCTCTGGTAAAGACCGTTGATCAGGTCGCGATAACGATCCGGATCGTCAGGTGAAAAGACTCCGGATGAAACCGCGGCCAGCGCCTGCGCCAATTCAGGCGATCCCTCGATCACAGCGCGCGGATCGTAACCATTGTTGCGTCGTTCGGCGACCTCATCGGTGGTCAGGCCGAAGATGAAGATATTGTCGTCGCCCACGCATTCCTTGATCTCGACATTGGCGCCGTCGAGCGTGCCGATGGTCAGCGCGCCGTTCAGCGCGAACTTCATGTTGCCGGTGCCGGACGCTTCCATGCCGGCGGTCGATATCTGCTCCGAAAGATCGGCGGCCGGCATCATGATCTCGGCAAGGCTGACATTGTAGTTCGGCACGAACACCACTTTCAGCAAGCCGCGCACCGCCGGGTCGCGGTTGATGACCCGGGCGACGTCATTGGCAAGTTTGATGATCAGCTTGGCGTTGTGATAGCTGGGCGCCGCCTTGCCGCCGAAGAATTTGACGCGAGGCATCCAGTCGCGCTCCGGATGCGAGCGGATCTGGTCGTAAAGCGCGACCGCTTCGAGAATGTTCAAGAGCTGGCGCTTGTATTCGTGGATGCGCTTGACCTGGATGTCGAACAGCGCCGATGGGTCGACCTTGATGCCGAGCCGGTCGGCAACGAGCTTGGCAAGCCTCGCCTTGTTCGCCCGTTTGACGGCGGCGAACTTGTCGCGGAAGGCGGCGTCCTCAGCGAAAGGATCAAGCCGCTTTATCTCGTCGATGTCGTCGAGGAAGCCGTCGCCAATCGCCTCTCGGGTGAGTGCAGTGAGGCCGGGATTGCACTGTATCAGCCAGCGCCGCGGTGTGATCCCGTTGGTCTTGTTGTTGATGCGATCCGGGTAGAGCCTGTGGAGGTCGGCAAACACCGTCTCCTTCATCAATTCCGTGTGCAGGGCAGAGACGCCGTTGATCGAGTGCGAGCCGACAAAGGCCAGATTGCCCATGCGCACGCGGCGATCGCCATTTTCCTGGATCAGCGAGATGCGGCTGATCTGCTCGTCCGAGAACTGGTCGGAGGCGCGCGCCTCGAGCAGCACTTCGGCGTTGATGGCGTAAACGATCTGCATGTGGCGCGGCAACAGCCGCTCGAACAGCGGCACCGGCCAGCTTTCCAGCGCTTCGGGAAGCAGCGTGTGGTTGGTGTAGCCGAAGGTGCGCTTGGTGATGCTCCAGGCCTGGTCGAAATCCATGCCGTGGACATCCATCAACAGGCGCATCAGCTCGGCTACGGCGATCGCCGGATGGGTGTCGTTGAGATGGATCGCCGCTTTGTCGGGCAGCGATTGCAGGTCGCCATACTGGCTGAGATGACGCTGGACGATGTCCTGCAGCGAGGCGGTGGAGAAGAAATACTCCTGCCTGAGCCGCAGCTCCTGGCCGGCCTTGTGGGAATCGGCCGGGTAAAGGACGCGCGACAACGCATCGGCCTTGTTGCTTTCGGCGAGCGCGCCGATGTGATCGCCGGCGTTGAATTTGTCGAGCAGGATCGGGTCGACCGGCATGCCGGACCACAGACGCAGCGTGTTGACGCGGTTGGCCCGCCAGCCGACAACCGGCGTATCATAGGCGACTGCCAGAACATGTTCGGTCGGCTTCCAGACGTGGCGCTCGAGCCGGCCGTCGTTCGACGTGACCGATTCCACCGAGCCGCCGAAGCCGACCTCGAAGGAGCGTTCGCGGCGCTCGAACTCCCAGGGATTGCCGTGATCGAGCCATGTCTCGGGCAGCTCCACCTGCCAGCCGTCATGGATCTCCTGCCGAAACATGCCGTTGGCGTAGCGGATGCCGTAGCCATGCGCGGGGATATTGACGGTCGCCATGCTTTCCATGAAGCAGGCGGCGAGCCGGCCCAGACCGCCATTGCCAAGGGCAGCGTCCGGTTCGAGCGTAGCAATGATGTCGAGGTCGACGCCAAGCGACGACAGCGCCTCGCGCATATTGTCCATCAGGCCGAGATTGGAGAAGGCATCGCGCATCAGGCGGCCGATGAGGAATTCCAGTGACAGGTAGTAGACGCGCTTTTCCTGCTGGGCGTAGGCCTCTTGGGTCGCCTGCATCCAGTGATCGACTATGCGGTCGCGTACAACCTTGATTGAGGCGGTGAGCCAATCGTACTGGGTTGCAACGTTGGTGCCCTTGCCGACCCTGTATTTGAGGGCTTGCAAGACTTCCTCGGCGAGCGTCTTGGGATCCGGGTTTTTGAGCGTGGGCAGAGGAGCTTCGGTTGTCATCGCGCGCGTCATGCTGCCTCTCGTGACGTTGCCAGGATCATGCGGCTTTCACCATCTCTGCCAATGCTAGTGCATCCCACCGGATGTTCAATCGATTCGGGTGATCGCAAGCCGGGTTGCCCTGCGGCAATTTGGCATTTGGAAACAGCGCGTTTGGGCCCTCGGCGATGGGCCTCAAGTTCTTGCTCAAGCCGCCAGCGCCGCTTCCGGCGGCACCTTGGCGCCGGTCATGAAGGCGACCGCGTCGGACATCGTATACTGCTTCGGATCGATGACGCACAGGCGACGGCCGAGCCGGTGAATGTGGATGCGGTCCGCCACCTCGAAAACATGCGGCATGTTGTGTGAAATCAGCACGATCGGCAGGCCTCGCTTCTTCACGTCGAGGATCAGTTCGAGGACGCGGCGGCTCTCCTTGACGCCGAGCGCGGCCGTCGGCTCATCCATGATCACCACCCGGCTGCCAAAGGCGGCGGCGCGCGCCACCGCCACGCCCTGACGCTGGCCGCCGGAAAGCGTTTCCACGGCCTGGCTGATGTTCTGGATGGTCATCAGGCCAAGCTCCGTGAGCTTGTCGCGGGCGCGCTTTTCCATCGCCGGGCGGTCGAGCATGCGCAGCCATTCGCCGAGGAACCCCGGCTTGCGGATCTCCCGGCCGAGGAACATGTTGTCGGCGATAGACAGCGCCGGCGACAGAGCCAGGTTCTGATAGACCGTCTCGATGCCGGCCTCCCGGGCCTCCATCGGCGACTTGAACGCAACGGGCTTGCCTTCAAGTCGTATCTCACCTTCGTCGGGCACGACCGCGCCGGAAATCGCCTTGATAAGCGACGACTTGCCGGCGCCGTTGTCGCCAATGACGGCAAGGATTTCGCCCGGATAGAGGTCGAAATCGGCGTTGTCGAGGGCGGTGACGCGGCCATAGCGCTTGACCAGACCGCGCGCGATGAGGATGGGTTCCTGGGTCATGGCTATGCCGAAACCTTTCTGATCCATTGATCGATCGCCACGGCGCCGATGATCAGCACGCCGGTGAGCAGCACCTTCCACTGCGGGTCGGCGCCCAGCATGTTGAGGCCCATCGAGACGACGCCGACGATCATGGCGCCGAACAGCGTGCCGAGGATCGAGCCGCGCCCGCCGAACAGAGAAATACCGCCGATCACCGTCGCGGTGATGGCCTGAAGATTGTAGTCGGTGACCGCGGCGGAAGGAGAGATCGAGCCATTGCGGCCGATGGAGACCCAGGCTGCGAAGGCGGCGATCAGCCCGGCAAGGGCATAGACGGTCATCAGCACCTTCTTCGTCTGGATGCCCGACAGTTTCGCAGCCTCCTGATCGTCGCCGACCGCGTAGACATGGCGGCCCCACGCGGTGTGGTTGAGCACGTACCAGAGGACCAACACGAGAACGACCATGGCAATGACGCCAAGCGTCAACACGGCCGTGCCGACCTTAAAGCTGAGGGCAAACAGGTGCAGCAGAGGCGCCTGGACGTCGACGTCGGTGTCGCGGATCGTCTCATTGGCCGAATAGATGAAATTGGTGGCCATGACGATGTTCCAGGTGCCGAGCGTCACGATGAAGGGCGGCAGCTTCATGTAGGCGACCAGCACACCGTTGAGCAGGCCGCATGCGCCACCGGCGAGAAGCCCGATCGCCACCGCGAGCACGGCCGGCATACCGTAGCTGACCGCGCAATTGCCCATGATCACAGCCGAAATCACCATGATCACGCCAATCGACAGGTCGATGCCGGCGGTCAGGATCACCAGCGTCTGCGCGGCGCCCAGAATGCCGACAATCGCGATCTGCTGAAGGATCAGCGTCAGCGTATAGGATGAAAAAAAACGCCCGCCGATGGTGATGCCAAAAATAATGATCGCCAGAACCAGCACGATGAGCGGCACCGCTGCCGGCGTGGAATGCAGGAAATGCTGGGCACGCTTGACGGCCGATTTATGCTCGTCGAACGCGGCGACGCTTGTGTCGCTGCTCGATAGAACTTTTTCGAATTCTTGTGCTTGAGCCATGTTTCCTCCCCTGGGCTTCGGCCAACCGCCGACGCCATCCACGCCTTCCGGTCTGCCGCCGGCACTATTTGCGTTTAGATCGGCACATCGTCCACCCGGAGCGGCCGGGGATCAAGCCCCGGCCGACCGCGATCTGTTGCCGGTCAGGCCAGGCTCAGCCCCAGCACTTGGCGAGGCCTTCCTTGGTGTCGATGGACTTCACACCGTTGGCGGGCTTGTCGGTGACTAGGTTGACGCCGGTATCGAAGAAGTTCTTGCCTTCGGTCGGCTTCGGCTTCGTCCCGTCCTTGGCGAAAGTGGCGATCGCCTCGATGCCGAGCGCCGCCATTTGGAGCGGATATTGCTGCGAGGTAGCGCCGATCACGCCTTCGGCCACCGATTTCACGCCGGGGCAGCCACCGTCGACCGAGACGATCAGCACCTGGCTTTCGAGACCGACGGCCTTGAGCGCCTGGTAGGCGCCGACAGCTGCGGGCTCGTTGATGGTGTGGATGACGTTGATGGTGTTATCCTTCTGCAGAAGGTTCTCCATCGCCTTGCGACCACCCTCTTCATTGCCGTTCGTCACGTCGTGGCCAACGATGCGCGGATCGTCCTCGTCGCCGATCTTGTTGGGGTCCTTCACGTCTATGCCGTAGCCCGTCATGAAACCCTGGTCGCGCAGCACATCCACCGTGGGCTGCGACGGCGTCAGGTCGAGGAAGCCGATCTTGGCATCCTTGGCCTTGTCGCCAAGCGTCGCGGCGGCCCATGCGCCGATCAGCTTGCCGGCTTCCAGATTGTCGGTCGCGAAGGTCGCGTCAGCCGCATCGATCGGATCAAGCGGGGTGTCGAGCGCGATCACCAACAGCCCGGCGTCCCGCGCTTTCTTCACGGTCGGCACGATGCCCTTGGTGTCGGACGCGGTGATGAGGATACCCTTGGCGCCGTCGGCGATACAGCTCTCGATTGCAGCCACCTGGCTCTCGCTGTCGCCGTCGATCTTGCCCGCGTAAGTCTTGAGATCGACGCCAAGCTCCTTGGCCTTGGCCGTCGCACCTTCCTTCATCTTGACGAAGAAGGGATTGGTGTCGGTCTTGGTGATCAAGCAGGCGCCGACCCCGGCGGCCGATGCCGTCGACGCAAAGGCCATCAGGCTCAGTCCGGCCGCGGCAAACACGGTGGATTTCAACAGTTTTGACGTGGTCACGATTTTCCTCCCATGGAACCATTTAGGATGCCGGCCAACCGGCATCTGCAGCGCGTCCGACGAAATCTCCCAGTGTCGACGCCGATCGCAAGAGACACCAGTCCGCCAGCACTGTCAATAATTAAATCACTCTTATTTATTATTGACAACGCAGGATTGTTCACTCACTCTAGACCAAAAGCATTGAGGGGAACCGACGGGAGGAACAGGGTGGAGACCGGCATTACGAGGCACGGCTCGCCCGATGCGGCCGAAAGCCGTCTGCACCGCGGCACCAATCAAAGCGGCATGCGGGACCACAATGAGCGGCTGGTGCTGTCGCTGGTGCGTCAGCACGGCAGCCTGGCCAAATCCGACATTGCGCGCATGACGGGCCTTTCGGCGCAGACGGTCTCGGTCATAATGCGCGAGCTGGAGGAGGACGACCTGCTCGTCCGCCAGGCGCCGTTGCGCGGCAAGATCGGCCAGCCTTCCATACCCATGGCGCTCAATCCCGACGGCGCCTATTTCATCGGCCTGAAGATCGGCCGCCGCAGCGCCGAACTGGTGCTGATCGATTTCCTCGGCAACGTACGCTCGATGCTGCAGCATTCCTACCGCTATCCGGCGCCGCGCGAGACGGTGGAATTCGTCACGAGCGGCATGAAGAAGATGCGCGGCGAACTCACCCCGGCGCAGGACAAACGCATCGCCGGGCTTGGCATCGCCATGCCGTTCGAACTGTGGAACTGGGCCGACACCGCCGGCGCGCCGCTCGAAATAATGGACGAATGGCGCCATCGCGATATTCGCGCCGACATCCAGGCGCAATGCGAATTTCCAGTCTATCTGCAGAACGATGCCACCTCGGCCTGCGGCGCGGAGCTCGTGTTTGGCCAGGCGGCGGGTGCGGCGCGCGATTTCGTCTATTTCTACATCGGCGCCTTTGCCGGCGGCGGCATCGTGCTGAACGGCCGGCTTTTTGGCGGCCCAACCGGCAATGCCGGCGCGCTGGGCTCGATGCCGGTGCCCGGGCCGGACGGCAAGCCGACGCAATTGATCGACGTGGCCTCGATCGCCACGCTGGAAAAGGCGCTCAACGCGCGTGGCGTCGAGGCGTCGCATCTGTGGACCTCGCCACAGGACTGGGGCGAGATCGGCGCCGAGCTCGACGACTGGATCGCAAGCGCCTCGCAGGCGCTCGCCTATGCCATTGTTGCGGCGTCCTCCGTCATCGATTTCGAAGCCGCGGTGATCGACGGATGGATGCCGCTTGCCGTGCGCAGGCGGCTTGTTGATGCGGTCATCCAGGCAATCGGCAGGATCGACGGCGAAGGCCTGCGGCTTCCGACCGTTCGCGAGGGAACGGTCGGCATCCATGCGCGGGCGCTGGGTGGTGCCAGCCTGCCGCTATCGGAGCGCTTCCTCATCGGCTCGACCACGATTTCCCGGAGCTTCTGAGCATGCTGATCGGCATCCCGGCGCTGCTCGGCCCGGAGCTTCTGGCGATATTGCGCGCAATGGGCCATGGCGACGAGATCGCGCTGGTCGACGGCAACTACCCGGCCGAGCAACAGGCACAACGGTTGATCCGCGCCGACGGTCATCATCTCGTCCCCGTGCTCGATGCGGTATTGAGCGTATTGCCGGTCGACGACGCCGTGCCGCACGCGCTGTTTCGCGCCTCGGCCAAAGGCGATCCCCTGCTAGCCGATCCGGTTCACCATGAGATGGAAGCGATCTGCGCCAGGCGTGCGCCGGGCCGCACGGTGGTTGCGCTTGCCGGCGCCGACTTCTATGCACGGGTCAAGGCCGCGCATGCGATCGTCGCGACAAGCGAGCCGCGGCTTTATGCCAACATCATCATTCGCAAGGGCGTGATCTATCCGCCGGAAAGCAAAACTTCATGATTCTCTGCTGCGGCGAAGCCCTGATCGACATGCTGCCGCGCACCACGACGGAGGGCGAGCCGGCCTTTGCGCCCTATGTCGGCGGTGCCGTCTTCAACTCGGCCATTGCGCTCGGCCGGCTCGGAGCGCCGGCCGGCTTCTTCTCCGGCCTGTCGTCCGATCTGTTCGGCGGGCAGTTCAGGGAGGCGCTGGGGGCCAGCAAGGTCAGTTCCACCTATGCGCACACCTCGCCGCGTCCGACTACTCTCGCCTTCGTGCGGCTCAACAACGGCCAGGCGACCTACACCTTCTACGACGAGAACACCGCCGGGCGCATGCTGACCATCGAGGACTTGCCGGAACTCGGCAGCGAGATCGAGGCCATGCTGTTCGGCGCCATCAGCCTGATCTCGGAGCCGGCCGGGTCGGCCTATGAAGAGTTCATGCGACGCGAGCATGAGCGCCGCGTGATGATGCTCGACCCCAACATCCGGCCAAACTTCATTCCCGACAAGGCCAAGCACCTCAGGCGCATCCGCAACATGATGGCGATGGCCGACATCGTGAAACTGTCGGACGAGGATCTGAACTGGTTCGGCGAAGCCGGCTCGCATGAGGACGTAGTCCGCAACTGGCTGGACCGCGGTCCGAAGCTGATCGTCGTCACCCACGGCAGCGAGGGCGCGGTCGGTTACAGCAGCCAGCACCGGGTCACCGTCGTGCCGGACAAGATCGAGGTGGTCGATACGGTCGGCGCCGGCGACACATTCAATGCCGGCATTCTTGCCTCCTTGCACGAACAGGGTCTGCTCTCGAAGACGGCAATCTCCAGTTTGCCGGAAGGCGCCATCCAAAAGGCGCTGACGCTCGGCGCCAAGGCCGCGGCGGTGACGGTATCGCGGGCCGGCGCCAATCCGCCATGGCGGCATGAACTCGCTTGACCGGCTGGTGCGCAGCCCATGGACTGCTCACCGGCGATCACTTTATGTTTCGTCCAGCCTGGCGGGCGGGATGCGAAGCCCGTATCAGGCCGGCCGAAGCCCGGATTTCCCCGCGTTTAAGAGGGCAGATCGGAAATCAGAGGTAACAGGCTGCGACACTTGAGCAATTCAGGGTTTTGCCCTGCGGCTTTCTCGGCCGTGCCAAGTCTGCTACCAGCGGCCGGTTATCTGGCTAAAACCGTTTGAGGCCGACATGCAGTTTATCGATCTTGGCGCGCAGCGCGAACGCATCCGCGACAGGCTGAAAGCCGCAATCGACCGGGTTGTCGACGAAGGCCGCTATATTCTCGGACCTCAGGTCACCGAACTCGAAAACAAGCTCGCCGCCTATATCGGCACCAAGCATGTGGTCGCTTGCGCCAACGGCACCGATGCGCTGCTGCTGCCGCTGTTTGCCGCCGGCATCGGCCCGGGCGACGCGGTGTTCGTGCCGAGCTTCACCTTCGCCGCCACGGCCGAAGTGGTGGCGCTGACCAAGGCCGAACCGGTGTTCGTCGATGTCGATGCCGACAGCTACAATATCGACATCGCCAGCCTCGAGGCGGCAATCGCCATGATCAAGGCGGAGGGCCGGCTGAGGCCGAAGGCAATCATTCCCGTCGACCTGTTCGGCCTCGCCGCCGATTACGAGGCGATCATGGCCATCGCCGATCGCGAAGGCCTGATGGTCATCGAGGATGCGGCGCAGGCGACCGGCGGCTCGGCTCACGGCAAGATGTGCGGCTCGTTCGGCACCGTCGGCTCGACCAGCTTCTATCCGGCAAAGCCGCTCGGCTGCTATGGCGACGGCGGTGCGATGTTCACCAATGACGATGCGCTGGCCGAACAGCTGCGCTCGTTCGCCTTTCACGGAAAGGGCGAAACGCAATACGACAATGTCCGCGTCGGCATCAATTCACGGCTCGACACGCTGCAGGCGGCGATCCTGATAGAGAAGCTGGCCATTCTCGAAGACGAGATGGTGGTGCGGCAAGCGGTCGCCAATCGCTATGCCGAAGGTCTCGGCGATATCGTCAAGGCAGCGCGCAATCTGGGCGGCGGCCGCTCGGCCTGGGCGCAATACGCCATCGAAACGCCGAAACGCGACGGGCTCAAGGCACATCTCGGTGAAAAGGGCATTCCGTCGGTCATCTACTATGTGAAACCGCTGCACAGCCAGACTGCCTATCGCGATTATCCGCGCACGCCGACCGGCCTTGCCGTTTCGGAAGAGCTGCCGAAGCGCATCCTGTGCCTGCCGATGCATCCCTATCTGAGCGAGGCTGACCAGGACCGGATCATCGAAACAATCCGTAACTATATCGGCTCGAATTCGGCGCATGTAGCGGCGGCATAAATTCGAAAGTTTCGAAGCGTGGTCGCGGAATACATCGACGAGTTCATCATGTTCTGCGCCGGGTTGTGGATGGCTGGCGTCGGCTTCGGATTTTTCTCGGACCCCTCTCAAGCTCGCCCGGGCCAACAGCAGGCATGGTGGACCAACTTTGGAACCCATTTTAAATGGATGGGGCCGCTGTTGATCCTCATCGCGATAGTGCTCGCGTTCGCGGCACCTTCCTAGATGCGGCGCCGGCAACAGGCTCGCCATTGACGGCATCGCTGATCAACAACGGACCGTTCACCTCAAACTGGGGCGGTCGGTTCCGATTTCGGGATGCTTTGCTCTGCGCCGAAGCATAGTCTGCACCTGTTTTCCCTCTAGGCTGGCTATTTTCATGAAGAAGATTGGTTTCCTCTCGTTCGGGCATTGGACGCCCTCGCCGCAATCGCAGACGCGGACGGCAGCCGACGCGCTTTTGCAGTCCGTCGAGCTGGCCGTCGCGGCCGAGGAATTGGGTGCGGACGGCGCGTATTTCCGCGTGCATCACTTCGCGCGCCAGCTCGCCTCGCCCTTCCCGCTGCTGGCAGCGGTTGGGGCGAAGACCAGCCGAATCGAGATCGGCACGGCGGTGATCGACATGCGCTATGAGAACCCGCTCTACATGGCCGAGGACGCCGGCGCCGCCGACCTAATCGCCGGAGGGCGTCTGCAGCTGGGCATCAGCCGCGGCTCGCCGGAGCAGGTGATCGAGGGATGGCGCTACTTCGGCTACGCCCCGCAAGAGGGCGAGAGCGATGCCGACATGGCCCGCAGACACACCGGAGTGCTGCTCGAAGTGTTGCTGGGCAAAGGCTTTGCGCAGCCCAACCCGCGGCCGATGTTTCCCAACCCGCCTGGCCTGCTTCGCGTCGAGCCGCACTCGGAGGGCCTGCGCGAGCGCATCTGGTGGGGCGCCGCCACAAACGCCACCGCCGAATGGGCGGCGAAGCTGGGGATGAACCTGCAGAGTTCCACGCTCAAATTCGACGAAGGCGGAAAGCCGTTTCACATCCAGCAGGCCGAACAGATCAGGGCTTTTCGTGAGGCCTGGAAGGCGGCCGGACACACGCGCGAGCCGCGGGTGTCGGTGAGCCGGAGCATTTTTGCGCTGGTCGACGATCGCGACCGGGCCTATTTCGGCGGCAACCAGAGCGGAGATCATTTCGGTTACATCGAGGCAGACAGACGCGCGGTGTTCGGCCGCTCCTATGCCGCCGAACCGGACGTCCTGATCGAGCAGCTAAAGGGCGACGAAGCCATCGCCGAGGCCGATACGCTGCTGCTTACCGTCCCCAACCAGCTCGGCGTCGACTACAATGCCCATGTCATCGAGGCGATCCTGACCCATGTCGCCCCTGGCTTGGGCTGGCGCTGACGCGCGACTTTGTTGGAAAAACCCACGGCGGTCGATACGATGCTCGCGTTCTAGCGGTCTCACGGCTGCTTCCCGTCGGCTCGTTTCAGCATCGCAAATGCGCGACTGATCCGTTGCAGCGCTGTGGCGTTGGCCAGCACTGCGTACAGCGCGAACCCACCCGCCAGAATCCAGGGCGAAGCCGCGCCCATGGCGGTCGCGACTCCGTCCGTGGCGAGCAGCACGCAAATGAAAACCAGTCGTTCCATCCGCTCGAAGAAATCCGGCCAACCGTGGTTTTCCACAGGGATTTCCAGCGCCGTCCGCGCCTTGGCGTAACTGGTCAGGATCCCGCCGGCGAACGCGAACATTGCGATCGCCCACAGATCGGCGACCCAGCCGATTGCCGCAAAGACGGCCAATTCCTGATAACGGTCGACGACGGCATCGAAATAGCCACCGGCCTTGGTGCTCATATTTGTCCGGCGGGCTACCGCACCGTCCAGCGCATCGAAGGTGAAGGCAAACGCCAGGCAAAGGCCAAAGGCAAGACTTGAATGGTGATAGACATAGGCGGCCGAGGACAAAGCGACGAGCACGAGCCCGCTAGCCGTAACCTGGTTCGGCGTCATGCCGATCCCGATCAGCGGAGAGGCGGCCTGCTCCCATAGCGGGTCGATGCGACTTTTCATGAGACCGGCGATCATGGCGGCTCCTCTGATGATGTCGTTTCACCGAGCTTTACCAGCAATTTGCGGGTTTGTTCCACCGTCGCTAACGTTCCAATTGGTCAAAGCGGGCCGAGACCGGGCTCAGCAACATTCTCAACTCGCCGCAACAGCGATTTCTTTCGACGAATGCGGCCGGCGGAATAAGGCGCTCGCCAAGCTGACGGAGCAAATCGGCCGGCGGTCTGGCGGCCGCACCCGAACGATGTGACTATGATTGCTTGCCATCCGTCGGAAGCCGGCCGAAACTCGATGCATAAATTTTCACCCAAGTTTGCCTACCTGCTCGCGACCTCTCTTGGCGCGGGATTATCTCCAATATGGCCGGGCACGGTCGGCGCAATGGTTGGAGTGGCGGTTGCTGCAGCTCTGATACCTGCATCGCCTTGGCTGACCGTGCTTGCCTATGCGGCACTGTTCGCCGTTGGCGTATGGGCGTCATCGCATGTTATCTCCCGTACCGGGACGGAGGATCCGCAGATCGTCGTCATCGATGAGACCTTCGGCGCCGCCGCCACACTTTCCATGCTTCCGATCGACCCACTCTGGTGGGCAGCAGGCTTCCTTGCTTTCCGGTTTTTCGACGTCCTCAAGCCTTGGCCCATCCGTATCATGCATGACAAGGTAAGGGGTGGGGCCGGCATTATGCTGGACGACGCGGCCGCGGCTGTCGCCGCTGGGGCGTTGCTGCTCCTGCTGAACGGTTTGATTAACCATTTGCGGTAACGGCGACATTCGGTCTGCCAAGGCCACGGTGGTCCATCGGAGTTTAGCGCCACAAGGGAAGACCGGACCGATGCGAAGCCACAGGATCGCGGCCATTCCAGGCGATGGGATCGGCAAGGGAGTCGTAGCGGCCGGGCTTCGTGCGCTGGCCGTCTGCGCCCTGGCATCGCCCGCATTCCCGGCGACGACATCGGCGTGCCAGAACGCAGGAGGCATCCGCACTCGCCGCCGCTCACCGATGGTGTTCGTGTGCCTGAGTACGGAAACCAAACCCATCAAGTGTTTCGATCAGCACCTGTACGCGATCAGGCACACCGTGCATTGACCGCCACGCGACAAAGCCGTCCGGCCTGACCAAGGCGGCACCGCCGCTTTCAACCCCGAGCGCGGAAGGCCACCGATGGTCCAAGTCAATCAGATCCCCATTGGCACCCAAGGCGTGGCAGGTCAGCGGCATACGGAGGCGTTGGCTTACGGCGTCAGCGGCCTGACACCATGCTTCGTCGGCGCAGAGGAGAAGAAGATCGCGATCGCACAAATCGAGACTCGAAATCCGCTGGCCGGCGCGCCCGACCGCGAAATGCGGTAAACGCGTGCCAGGGCGACCCGACAGCTCGACGGATTTTTGGAACGGGTGATCGTCCGGTGTGGATTCCCGAGCCACGATGCCTGCAGTGTAGCGTTGGCCAAATACCACGTCGTAATCCTCGACGATCGCAACAGGAGGAGGCAACCGCTTCGACGGATCGTCGAACCATTTCTGTAGGCGGGCGAGCGCTTGCGCCAACGTAGCCTCGATGACCGGCCGGCGCTCCATGTCATAGCTATCCAGCAACGAGGGATCGGCATGCCCGCGTGCTACCATCGCAAGCTTCCAGGCAAGGTTATGGGCGTCGTGGATACCTGAATTGCCACCGAAAGCGCCTGTTGGGGGCATCACATGTGCGGCATCCCCCACAAGAAACGCGCGGCCTCGGCGGAATTGGCGCGCTGTGAGGGCGGCCACTTCCCAGGAGCGCGCATCGACAAGCCTCGTCGTGATGTCCGACCGGCCCGCACCTCGTATGATCAGTTCCCTGCACTTGGCTTCATCAAAATCCTGTGGTTTCTCGCCCTTTTCGGGAAAGTACTGGAGCGCCAGAAGCCATCGTCCACCCTCCCTGGGCGTGAAGGTCCCGTTGAGGTCCGTCACGAAGCACGACGTGAAGCGCTTGCCGCCTATCGTCGGAGGCATGTCCATGTCAAAGACTACATTCATCCAGTTCTGAAGGCCGCCTGCCCCGCTGCGGCTGATCTCCAGCCTCTCTCGCAGGGAACCGTTCGCACCGTCCGCGACGATCAGATAGTCGGCCGAGATGACCTCCTTTGCGTAAGTCGCGATATCGCGAATTTCCGCGCGGACGACGGTCTCGTCCTCATCGAAAGTCACCAGCTCCGTGCTAAAACGCACGTCTGCACCGTTCCGCTCGGCGTAGCGGCGCAGAATCGGTTCCAGGACGTGCTGATCACACGTCGCCGGTTGCGTGGGGCTGAGGGCACTTGCATCCGGCCACGCCGGTCCGCCCCATTGAATCTCCGGATCGGCGAGATTCCTGGCGCGCGCAATAGCGCCTGCCTGCTGGTCCCCCGTCCGATTTGTACGAATCTCCTCCTCGAGGCCGAGGCTTCGGAAAATCTCCATGCTGCGCGGGGAGATGCCGGCAAACTTGTACTGGATTGACGTGTCGGGATGACGCTCGACGAGGACACACGCAATGTCGTTGTGAGCCAATAGGGCGGCCGCCGTCAGACCGTTCAGGCCGCCTCCGACGACGAGAACCGTGGTATTGGTCATCTCGGATCTCCTCTCATTGCTTTGACCACAAAAACATTTTGATTGATCAAATCATATGATTGGTCCAAGTATGTGTCAAGACTCGAAGGAGCGTGGAATGAGACCGAGCCAAGATCGCTTGCAGCACGCCACCGAGGCATGGCGCCTGATGTTTGATTTCCTGATCCGGTCCGCGCCGGACCGGTTGGAGATCCAGCGGAAATTGGGCCTGACGCCCAACGACTCCCGCGCCCTCTTCACCCTCGACAAAGACGCGGGCAAGCCGATCGGCGCATTGGCTGCTCAATGGCAGTGCGATCCATCGACGGCGACCTGGCTGGTCGACCGGCTTGAGCAGGCGGGGCTCGCCGCACGTGTTCCGTCGCCAAGCGATCGCCGTGTCAAACTTGTCAAGCTTACGGCCAAGGGTGCTGCAACCATTGAGGAATTGACAAGGGAATATCACAAGCCCCCGCCCGAGATACTTGCGCTTCCACGCGCTGATCTGGATCAGTTGATCGGCCTCGTAAGAAAGTTACAGGCTGGCAAATCCGTGAGTTGATCCTATCCCAGAAAGGCACTGGCTAGGATCGGGTAGCGCCGCGTCACACTTTCCATGCTGCCGCTCGAGCCGCTCTGGTAATCGGCAGGTTCCTTGCTTTCCGGTTTTTTTGACGTGGTCAACCTTGGCCCATCCTATCGCGCATGAGAAGGTAAGGGGTGGGTTCGGCATCATGCTGGACGACGCAGCGGCGGCCGTGGCCGCCGGGATGCTGCTGCTGCTGAAGAAGACCATTTGAACGTTGTCGCAATGGCGACATCAGTCTGGTTGCGTCTCGACTTTCAGCATCACGCCTCTTCCAGTCTGCGTACACGAGCCCTGACCCCATTGCCGATGGCATCAGCGACTTCCGCAGGAAAATCCTTTGGGAGCGATGCAGAAACCAGTTCGACCGCCGCTAGCGCCTGTTGGCGCAGCTCATCAAAGATCGCCTTGACGGGTTTCGGACCGATCCCTGCTTTGGCGGCGGTCTGGATAAAATGGCGTGGCATGACGCTGTCGACGAGGTAGTGGCGTGTGTCACCAATGGCCATCGCCAGTTTCATTTTGTTGTGCTTGATCTGTCCCGCATCAAGGCTGGGCTGCGCTGAAATCACATCATAGAGCGGCGTTATGCGGAACCGGCCGCCGGGAGAAAGAAAGACGCTAAAATTCTTGGCGTGCCCATCTGTGGCGCCGAGAAGCCAAAAGGCAACCACGGCTTTTAAAACCGCAGCTTGATCTACCTCCGGTTGGTCGCTTCCCTTCATCAAATTGAGGATAGCCGGAACGCCAGGCCCGCCGTCGGATTCGTATTTCAGTGACGGCGGCACAGAAAGGGCCTGGCAGCAGTCTTCCTGGGGCAAACGCAGGAGACGATTGTCACTGGTCCATCGGCGATCGAACCGCTCGACCGCGAGCACGCGATTGCCTTCGAACTCCTCGATTGCGACGACGGCGCTCGGGAGCCCTAGGGCGGTTGTCAGCTTGAGGCAGAAAAATTCGTTCTCGACACTGAAGGAAAGGTCGATGCCATTTGGCAACCGTCCAATCTGTGGTTTGAGGATGTGCGTCGTGGCAGTCGTCGCCAGCGGCTTGTACCAACGTCCTTTCCAGAACAAGAGCGCAGTCTTTTCCTGAGCGCCAGCGATCGAGATCCGGAAGTCCTCGTCCTCGCCAAGCCCAAGGGGAGCCGATGCCAGATCGCGGAGAAGATGGGCAATCTCGGTATCGTCAACGGGTTTGCCGTTGACAATACCAGCGGGGCCTGGCTCGACACCATCCGGCAGGAATTGCAATGCGCCGACACAATCGCGTCCGACAGCGGCAAGCAGGTCGTAGGCGTCTATTCCTTGAGCATGAACACGCTCCGCCATACGGCGGCGAATGGGGATGTTGTCGGGCAGGAGATTGTCGAAGACGGCGATGACGGGCGCACCGATATAACGATCTTCACGCAGAGGCAGTGATAGCGAGACGGGCAGCGCGTGCTCCCAAGCAAGCCAAGACGGATCGTACTGAAAATCGATCGCGCCGCTGGATTGTCTATTCAGCCGCCCGACGAGACGGCTGTTCAAGAAGATATTTAGCGGGATGTGCCGCCGCGGACGAGCCATCAGAAGATGTCCTCGATCTCGGCCGGCTTTGCCTTGGTCCGAGGGCGGACGACGAATTCGAGGTCGAGCGCTGCGAGAATGTCGCAAAGCGTTCCGAGCTGGGTCCCAGGCGCGCCACTCTCGACGGCCGAGATGGTCGCCTGACGCAGCATCGTTTGGTCCCCGACATT
This sequence comes from Mesorhizobium sp. M0522, assembly GCF_040321085.1. NCBI lineage: Bacteria > Pseudomonadati > Pseudomonadota > Alphaproteobacteria > Hyphomicrobiales > Phyllobacteriaceae > Mesorhizobium > Mesorhizobium sp. M0522. The sequence continues at coordinate 90,832 of NZ_JAMYQW010000013.1, read as the reverse complement.
GGTCTGGTTCAGGCGGAGCTTGCGACGCTGCCGGCGGACGGCATCTCCAATCTGCTTGGGTGTTCGGGCGATTTGGTCCACAGCGTACCTCTCTGGCCATGGTATTATACGCTCGCGCAGATAAATTTCAATATACGCTCTTCCGTATCAAACTCTGTATACTCGGAAGCGTATATGCAGCAAATATGGTCGGGCGTATGATCTTCGATCCGCATGGACCGTCATGGCCATGCTTTCAGCTTGTCCGGCCGCCGCCGGCCAATGTGACCGAAGCGAATAGTCGGCATGCTCATAAAGCTCCAAGGCAAAGTGAGGTCAGTCCTAGCAGACTGCGGCAACGGATCGGTTTTTCAAACGGATGTTGCGGCACTCACCCAATCGAGTCGTGCGGCAGGGACAAGGCCATAATTGTAAAAATTGATGCCGTCGACATCCGGCGCCATCGCAGCTTTCACCTTGGCGGTGAGGATGTCGGGGCCTGCCATTTCCGGATAGAACAGCCGGTAGCCGGCGCCGAGGAACTTTTCCACGCCAAGGGCTGCGCGTCCGGCCGCCATCAGGCTGGCGACATCGCCTGGCTGCATGTCGTAGGCACACAGGATTGCCCCGTCACAGACCTTGCCGAGCGCCGCGAGATCGCAGCCGCCAAGCCAACCGTCTTTCAAATCGATGATGACAACGCGGGTCGCCGGATTGGCCACCTCGCGCAGTTCGGCGACCAGGCTGGTCACCGGTTCGAACCGCCACAGCAGGTAGCCATGGAGTTCCGGCCATGGCAAAAAAGTGTCGAGGCCGCTCCCCGGAAAGTCTGGAAAGCGCCGTTCGGGCACGGCGCGCTCGCAGGTCTCGACGATCCATTGCCCGACGAGCTTGCGCGCTACTTCGCCGTCGACGCCGGCCTCGGCCGCGCGCGCAAGGCAAGACGGACAGAAACAGATCGACAACAGAAAATCGTCTTCCGGCGTCAGCCCGACACCATCTTTCTCATGATGGTATTCGTGGGCGAAGCCCATGAAGGACGGGCTTTCAAGCTCGATCCGGTCCGGCCTGTAGCTGTGCGAGATATCGGCGATCAGCGCGCGGACATAAGCGCGTGCTTCCGGATGTGATGGGCAGAGATTGTAGTAGTTGGCATCGCCGAAGGCGTTGCGGGTTACGGCCTGCGGATGAAGCATGCCGAGCCGGGTGTTGTGCAAGCAGACCGTCCAGCACGAAACGCCGAGCCCGCCCACCTCGCGCCGGCGCACAAGGTCGCCAAGCACATCGCCGCCTTCCATGATCACGTCCGCCACCTTGGGCTGGATGGCAAGGTCGGCCCAGTGTGCCGCATCTGGCTTAAAATAGATGGTTCCGTCTTCCGGAAAATAGGCTTTCCGGCGCGGGCTGCGCGGCTGCAGGAACCGGCCAGCGTGATAGGAAGTCGCCAGACTGATCATGTTGAGCCCGGCACGCTCGACAAGATCGCGCTCGACCGTCTCCAAGCCCAGATCCTGGACATCCCAAGGATAGGTCCACATGGACAGTTGCATCCGGTTATCCTCAGTCTTGATCCCGATATTGGCGTATGGTCGGGAGGGCTTCTTATCAGTCGACCGGCTCGGCGACCTGCATGAGGCAGTCTCCCGCCTCGCACATCGTGTGCAGCCGCCGCGAAAGCACAATGCCGCTTTCGACAAAGTGCAGGGCTTGCTCGGCGAGGTCGAGCCGTTCGAGGTCGTGGTACCAGCCCGCCAGTTGGCCTGAAGTCACGCTGTCGCCCAGCCTGACTGCCGGCTCGAACCAACCACGGCTTGTGGCATAAAGGCCCTGACTGTGCCGAGACAACGAAAGAAGCCGCGTCGGCGCCGAAGGCCCGGTTGCGGGTGCAAGAACCGGCGCCTCAACCACTCCCAAGGCGGCCATCAGGGCGTCGAGTGCGCGGGCTGTAATCTCCATCGTATCGACCGTGACCGTGCCACCGCCGCCGAACTCTCCGCTGACGCCGATGGCGCCGGCCCGGCGCGCCGCACCCATGGAGGTCGGTGAGGCCTGGCCGTTGTCGGCCACGAACCCATATGGCATGCTGAGCGTCCGCATTAGCTCTACACCGCGCCGGTGCCGGTCGGGATCGGTATTGTGCTCGACAAGCGCGGTCGGCAGATGCTCCATCGAGGTGCCGCCAGAATGAATGTCGAAGATGACGTCGTGGCGGGGAAACAGTTCCATCTCCAGGAAATTGGCAAGCCGGCTTGTTGGCGTGCCTGACGGGTCGCCCGGAAAGGCGCGGTTGAGATTGCCGCCGTCGAGTGGCGAGCAGCGCTTTGCGGCGATCACCGCCGGCACGTTCGCCATCGGCAGGATGGTGACGCGACCCTTGATCCGCTTGGGATCGAGCCGGCGCACCAGCTTTGCGAGCGACAGCTCGCCTTCGTATTCGTCGCCGTGATTGCCGGCCATCAGAAGCACCGACGGGCCCTCGCCGTTGCGGACAAGGCAGATCGGGACCTTGACCTGGAAATAGGGCGAACGGTCGATCGAAAACGGAATGCTGAGATGGCCGAGTGTCTTGCCGTCCCGGTCGAAGTCGAGCGTATGGCTGAGGCCGGTGTGCATGGCGGCGGCTCAGACAGCTGCGATCGCAGTGACCTCTATGCGGAGGTCGGGATCGGCGAGACGCGCCTCGACACAGGCGCGCGCCGGCAGGCGCGCAGGATCCACCCAGGCATCGTAGATGCTGTTCATGGCATCGAAGTCGGCGATCTGCGGCAGGAAGATGTTGATCGCCACTAGCCTCGACTTGCTGCTGCCGGCCTCGACGAGGAGCGCCTCGACCTTGGAGAGTACGTCGCGCGTCTGACCCTCGATGCCGGCCTTGCGGTCGTCTGCCACCTGGCCTGCGATGTGCACGAGGCCGCCATAGACGACCGCCTGGGACATGCGGGAGCCGGACTGGAAGTACTTGATCATATCAGATCCTTTCGAGGTTCTCTTTTTTGGAAGTGGCCGCGATATCTGGTCAGCCGAAATAGGTGGGAAAGGCGTGGCGGACATACCCGTCCGCGTCGGCGCCGAAAATCACGCGATAGCGATCGAGACAGGTGCAGGGGTGCGAGATGCCGAATTCAACGACGTCACCAACGGCAATATCGTCGCCCGACGCAATTGTAAGGAAGGCGTGCTGGTCGTTGAGCTTGAAGACCTCGGCACGCGCTTTCGGCAGCTGCTTGCCGGCACGAAAGATGGTCACGACCTTCGGAAAGCCCTGGTCGAACGACACGTCGCGCATGCCCATACCGCAGATAGCAAGGCTGGGCTCCGGCCGCGACAGTACCTCGGCCCACAGGCGCAAAGCCGGTTGGAAGGAATTTCGTGCGGAAGCACTGACGCCGCCGATCGCAAAACCGTCGCGGGCATCGAGTGCGCCGAGCGACCTGTCGTAGACGCCATGGTCGTGAAAGAAGATGGCGCCGCTGCGCAGCACCAACGTGGCATTGCCGTCCCTGGAGACGAGGGGCGAAAGCGCTGCGACCACCTTGTCGAAGTACACCGAGCCGCCGGCGGTGACGATCAGCGGGGTGTCGCCGCCGACGCGGGCGCGGAGCCGCAGGAACATATCGGCTGTTATTGCCAACAGGGCGGATATCGCCTCATCGGTGCGGCCAGGATCGGCTTGCGCCGCGGCACCTTCGTAGGCTGCGACGCCGGCGATCAGCAGCCGCCCTCCGGCTGCTACAACCGCGTCGGCGATCGCCTCGGCTTCGCCGGTGGTCCGGGCGCCTGCCCTCCCCACACCAAGTTCGACGAGCACGCGCAATGGCGGCAGCGTCGCATTGGCGCGCCAAGCTTCAGCAAGCGCATTCACTGCGTCGAAAGAGTCGGCAAAAACGTAGAACTCGGCGCTTGGCCAGGCGCCGACAAGGACAGCAAGTCGGTTCGCACCACCTGGTCCGCCGACCTCATTGGCGATGATCAGCCGAGAGAGCCCGGCTCTGAGCATCACTGTGGCCTGCCTTATGTCGGCGACGGTCGTGCCCCATGCTCCGGCCTCGATCAGCGACCGGGCAAGGTCAGGCGCCATCGGGGTCTTGGCATGCGGGGCGATCACGGCGCCCTGTTCTCGCGCATACCCCAGGAACAGGTCACGATTGGCGATGAAGGCCTCCTCGTCGAGGGTCAACACCGGCAACGACATACGTCCATGCGCTGGATGCCAGCGCTCAGATGCGACAAAGCTGCTGTCCAGCCCGAGGGTGCCAGGCGGCACGCCGCGGATACGATCGTCGAGCAGGAAATTTTCACGGGTCGCGAGCGACAGTACGGGTGAGTTTTCGGTCATCCGATGCTAGTCCTTTCGCTTTCGCAGGATGAAGTCCGGATCGATTTCCGATGCCGGCCACACCATGAGAGAGATACGTGCCAAAGCGTTACTGCGGACCGATCATCGATGCCCACCATCACCTTTGGGATCTCGGCCTCGGCCGCCATCCCTGGCTCACGCCCACGGCTGGCGAACGCGGCGGTCTGGGCGAGCTTGGCCCCTTGCGGCGAAACTACCTTCCTGAAGATTATTTGCGCGACGCCGGCCAGCACAGTGTCGTCGCCACCGTCCATGTTGAAGCCGGTTGGGCCGGGGATGACTGCGTCGGTGAAACGCGGTGGCTTGAAACCCTCGACAAGTCGCGCGGCGTGGCCGCCCGTTACGTCGTTCACGTACCTCTGGCGAACCGCCAAGCGCCGGCGCTGGTCCAGGCGCAGGCGGCATTCGACCGTGTCGTCGGCGTACGCGACATATTGAGCTGGGATCCGAATCCCGCCCGTCGTTTTGCCGCCCGCGACGGCATCATGGACGATCCGGCCTGGCGTGCCGGCCTGTCCCTGCTTGGGCGCCGCCGGCTGGTTTTCGACCTGATGGTGTTTCCGCGCCAGCTCACCGGCGCGGCGCGCCTCGCAGCGGCCTTTCCGGACCAGCTCTTTGTTCTCAACCATTGCGGCAGCCCGGTCGATCGCGATGCGGACGGGATGCGGGTGTGGCGCGAAGGGCTGCGGCTTTTGTCGGAGCGCGAGAACGTCGCTATCAAGATATCGGATCTGGTCGCCTACGATCATGATTGGACGCTCGACAGCCTAAGGTCGGTTGTCATGCATTGCATCGACTGTTTCGGTACGCGGCGCGCGATGTTCGGCAGCGACTTTCCAGTCGCCGGCCTGCATGCATCGTTCGATGCGGTGTATGACAGCTTCAAGGCCATTGCAGGAGAGCTTTCCGCGGACGAGCAGACGGCACTGTTCTACGGCAATGCACGGCGCATTTATCGGCTGGAGGATATGTCATCGGCGGGCCTGCTCTCTGCCTGAGAGAAGCAGCAGCCCCAGGATCAGCGACCCGAACAGGATACTGCGCCAGCCGGGCGATGCGTTGACCACGGTGATCAGCGCCGTGATCGTAACCAGCAGGATGGCGCCGGGGATGGTGCCGGCATAGGTGCCGAGCCCGCCGAGGATCGAGGTGCCGCCAAGCACCACGGCGGCAATCGAGGCGAGCAGATAAGGATCGCCGATACCGACATAGCCTTGTCCGTTCATGCCGAGGACCAACACACCGGCAAGTCCCGCACAGAAGCCGCTGATGCCGTAGACCGCCAGCGTGGTCGAGGCGACGGGAACCCCGGACAGCGCCGCGGCGAGCGGATTGGCGCCCATCGCGAATATCCGGGCGCCAAGGGATGTCGCATGCATCGTGGTCAGAACGATCACTGAAATGACCACCCACAAAAGCACGCCTGCCGGAATACCGACCGGCCGCGCATTGCCGAGCCAGCGGACCAGCGGGTTCTCGGCGGTCACGGCACTGCCGCCGGCGATGATGATCAGCAGACCTTGCAGGAATGTCGCCATCGCCAGTGTCATGATCATTGGATGAACGCGCAACAGCGCCACGCCCAGCCCGTTCACCAGACCGATTGCGCTCGTCAACGTGAGAACTGCAAGAACGGCGGTGAGCCCTGTCGGATCCGCCTGCCACGAAAGCAGCGGCAGGCTGACAGCGCTAACCGTGACGATCGCCGCGACGGAAAGGTCGATGCCGCCGGCAATCACCACGAAAGTTTGGCCCGCCGCGACCAGGCCGATCACCGCGCCCAATTCAACCAAATAGCGCAAATGCCCATAAGCGCCGAAGCCAGGTGAAGCGAAGCTCGCCGCGATCCATACCGCCGCAACTATAGCGATCGTAAGGAAGGGCCGGCTGCGCAGAATCGTCACGGCGCGCCTGCCGCTCACGCTGTCTTTCCGTGCTGTCATTGCTGCACCTTGCGGAATTGCGGGATGGCGACCGCCCCGATGATGATGAGGCCCTGGGCGACATATTGGGCGACCGGCGTGAAGCCGAGGAAGAACATGACACTGATCATCAGGCTGAGCAGCAGGCTGCCCGCAAGAGCGCCGCGCATGGTACCCTGGCCGCCGAGGAAACCGATGCCGCCGAGCACTGCGGCGGCAATGGAATTCAGCGTGAACGCCGTGCCGATGACTGGATCGCCCGAACCCGTTTGCGCGGCGATGAACAGGCCGGCGCCTGTGCAAAGCAGTCCGCTAATCGCGTAGGCGGCGATCCGGGCACCGTCGACCGGCACGCTGGAGCGGTAGGCGCCGACGGGATTTTCGCCTGCAGCATAGATGCTCAAACCAAGCGGCGTGGCGAGATAGAGTTTCCACAAAAGCACGATGAGTACCAGCAGCACGAATGCCGCCGGCGTGTTGCCGGCAAGCAGGTCCGACAGCCACTCGGGTATGGCGCCGCCCGGCCTCGGCAGGATGAGCAGGGCAGCGCCGCCGATAATGAAGGAGCCAGCGAGCGTCACCACGATTGCCGGCAACCGAAGTTTCACGACGATGAACCCGATCGCGGCACCGATGCCGAGACCGGTCAGCGCCACCGCAGCGGCACCCCCGGCTACGCCCAGCGGCCCAGTCATCGTCGTCGCAGCGATCACCGCGCCCAGGCTGACCATGGCACCGATGGCCAGGCTTATGCCGCCGGTGAGCATGAGGATCGCCTGGGCCATGGCGACCAGCGCCAGCGGAAACCAGCTCTGGGTGAATTTGGCGAAACCGGACGCTGTCAAGAGGCCGGGAAACAGGGAACCGTAGGCAATGACGAACGCCAGGACCACAGCGAACAGGCTGCGCACGCCGACATTGCGGCGCAGCTGAACCGGCCAGTAGAGCGCGCCGGCTTGGCTTGAGGATGCAACCGCGCTCATGCCGCAACTTTCTGCTGTTCGGCACCCATTGCGGCGGAAACGATGGCTTCCTCGCTCAGTGCCTCGCGCTCGAGCATGGCCACGATGCGGCCTTCGCGGACCACGCCGACGCGGTCGCAAAGGTGCACCAGTTCGGGTGTGTCGGAACTGAGCAGCACGATCGCCTTGCCGGCGGCGGCGAGTTTGCGAAGCATCATGTAGATCTCACGCTTGGTCTCGACATCGACGCCGCGCGTCGGGTCGTTGAGGAGAAGTACAAGCGGCTCGTGTGGCATCCATTTCGCCAGCGCGACCTTCTGCTGGTTGCCACCTGAGAGTGCCTGCGCCGGGCGGTCGAGGTCGCCCTTGATGGCAAGCTGGGCGGCGAGACCCTTTGCCATATCGCGCTCGGCACGCCGGCTGCGCAGCTTCAGCGCCGGCAGCCTTGCGAAGGCGGGCAGCATCATATTGGTGATGATGGGATGGATCAGGTGCAAGCCTTCGCGCTTGCGGTCAGCCGGGACATAAGCGAGGCCGAGCGCATTGGCGTTCGGCACGCCGCGGGGCAAACCCGAAACACCGTTAACCGTCGCGGATACCGTCCTGGCGGGGATCGCGCCGTAGAGGCCAAGCAGCAGATCTTCCTGCCCCTGCCCGACCAGGCCGCCAATGCCAAGCACCTCGCCCGTCCTGATGTCGAGATCGACGTCGCGCATCAGGCCGGCCGAAAATTTACGAACCGAGATGGCGTCGGCCGGCGATGGCGAAGGCCGCCATCGTGGAAAGAGATCGCCGGGGTCGCGGCCGACCATCAGCCGTACCAGCCCGGCGGCATCGGTTCCTTCCAGCGAGCAGTCCGCCGTGCAGGTCCCGTCCTTGAGCACGGTGACATGCTGGCACAGCGTCATCACCTCGTTCAGTCGGTGTGAGATGTAGAGAATAGCGATGCCCTCGCCCCGAAGCCTCTCCAGCAGGTCGGTGAGGATTTTTGTCTCAGTTGCCGATAGCGATGAGGTGGGTTCGTCGAGAATGAGCACGCGCGGCCGGCGGTAAAGCGCCTTGGCGATCTCCACCATCTGCCGGCGGCCGAGGGACAGGTGCCCCACCGGCGTAGACAGCGGTTCGTAAAGCCCGACAAGATCGCATGCGGCTTTGGCCCGGACGGCAAGCTCGTTGTAGTCGATCAAGCCGAACCGTTTGGGATAGGCACCGAGCCCGATGTTTTCGGCAATGGACAAGCTGGCCGTCAGGCTCAGTTCCTGCTGGACAACAGCGATCCCGGCCTGTCGCGCATTAGCGGGGGTCATGCGCGAGACCGGGCGCCCATCGACCTCGATCGCCCCGCCGTCCGGGCGCAAGGCGCCGGACAAAAGGTTGATCAGTGTCGACTTACCTGCGCCGTTCTCGCCCAGCAGCGCATGCACGCGGCCCGGCTGGAGAGCGATGGAAACGTTGCGCAGAACGGGGTTGCCGAAGAAGGACTTCGACACCCCCCGCGCGGCGAGAAGCGGAGCCGTGGTTGTCAATGCTACAACCCTTCAGGCTTATTTCTGGGCCAGCAGCTTCTTAAATAGATCCTCATCATACGGCGAATAGATATACCCGTCAGCCGGGAAATCCTTCGCCCGGGCGAGGTATTCGTCGATGTTGGAATTGTCGATCACCGGCAACGGGATCTTGACGAAAGCCGGCACATCCTCGCCTTCCAGTGCCTGGACGGCGGTGTAGGTGGCGAAGGCGCCGAGCCAGTTCGGCTGCATCGTCGCCCAGCTCTTCAGGCCCTTTTCCTTCCACAGTTCGAGGAACTGGCGCGCATTCTCGCCGGTGATCGGCACCTGGTCGCGGCCCTGCTTGTCGAGCGCGAGCACGGCGCCCGCCGACAACGCGCCGCCCAGCGACAGGATGCCATCGATTTCGGGGTTGGCGAAAAGCAGGCTGGTGACGGCCTCCTGGGCGGGCGCGACATTGTAGGGCGTGTTCGTCTCGGCAAGCACCTTCACATCGGGATGGGCCTTAAGCTCGGCATCGGCGCCTTTGCGCCGGTCGTCGCTGACCGAAACGCCGGCTGGGCCATTGAGGATGAGGATCTTGCCCTTGCCGCCGATGGCGTCGATCAAGAACTTGGCCGCCTGATCGCCCCACTGTGAGGAATCGGTGTTGACCTTGGCGGTCACCTGGTCGGTATCGACGAGGCTGTCGAAGTTGATGATGGCGATGCCCTTGGCGCAGGCGTCCGCCAGCACGCGCGCCGGCGCGGTCGACGAACCAGCGATCAGGATGATGGCATCGACATCGGAATCGATCATCGACTGGATCTGCTGAATCTGGACGTTGGCGTCGCCCTGGGCATCGGTCACGACGAGCTTGTCGACCAAGCCTTGCTTCTTCAAAGTCTCGACTTCGGCTTCTATCGTGCCCTGTGTCTGCTTCATCCAGGTCGGCACTGAATAGATATTGGCCCAGCCGATCGTATATGGTGCTTTGCGATCGCCCTTGATGCATTTAGCGGCGGCGTTGGCTTGCGAACCGGCGCCGAGGCTGAGGAGAAGGCCGAGGCAAAGGGCACTGGCGGATGCGAAAAACGATGATTTCGTCATGATTGTTCCCTTCTGAAGTTATGCTTGGACGTGCGGGGTCGGGACGAGAAAACCCGCCGGTTGCCGCATCGGAAACCGCCCGTTTTTCTCGTCAGGACTTACTGCGCTTGGCTCGTTATTGTCCGATATTTCAGACAACAGGCCTATATATCGGACAAATGGGATGCTAGACTGAGCCTTGACATCTTTCAAGCGTCTTGAGACGAGGGCCGAATGATTTTTGCGCGGGTGCGGCCTACATGAGCGATGGCGTCACTGGTCTAATTGAAACGGAAGCCGGCGCCGAGCCGCGCAATGGCGAACGGCGTCGCGGGATCGACCGCGTCATCATGCTACTCGAGGCCCTTCTGCGGCACCGCGCGCCGATGCGCGTCGGCGACATCGCCAAGATGATCGGCGCGCCGCGTTCAACCACTTATGAAATCGTCAACAGCCTGCTGGAAGCCGAAATGCTCGAGAACGTCGGAACGGAAGGCTATGTCTATTTCGGAAAGGCGATGCATCTGTTCGGCTGGGCCTACTCACATCATAATGCCCATTACCGGCGCATCATCGAAACCCTGGACAGACTAGGCGCGGAGACGGGCGAGACCGTCCAACTGTGCGGCCTGCGCGGGACCAAATATGTCGTCCTTGATTGCCGGGACTCGCCTGGCCCGTTCCGGATTTCAAGCGATGTCGGAGTCGAGGTGCCGATACCGTGGACGGCGTCCGGAAGGCTGCTGCTCGGCCATATGAGCGAACAGGAAATACGGGACTTCATTCCGCCTGGCGACTACACGCTTCCCGACGGCCGCGTCATTGCGCCAGCCGAGTTCTTCGGCGATGTCGCTCTGGCGCGCCAGCAAGGTTTCAGCGAGACGGCTGCTCTGGCCGACCGCTTCACGTGGTGCATGGCCGCGCCCATCCGCGACGGCAACGGGGCCATCAACAAGACGCTTTGCTTCGTGTTGCCCGTCGACACACCGGAAGCGCGGCGCAGCGAATTGCTTGCCCTGCTATGCGAGCGCGCCCGTGGGTTGTCGTTGGCGGGAAGCTAGTAAAAAATCGGCACGCGAAGATCCGGGATTAGGCTCCGTTCGTTCAGCCGCAGCAGCGAAGCCGGAACTGGTACTCCGGTGAGTATGGCAAAGGCGGCAGCGCGCTCCTGCTACCAGATCTTCTAATTTAGTACGGGTCGCCCGACAACATTGACCTCCTAATGAGTATCTTCAGTCGGGCGAGGTCGCGACGGATGCGAGGTCCAGAATCCGGCGGCAAAGGGTAGCTATCCTCGCGTCCGCCCTGCAGTCGAAGTGATTCGGAGCCGTTGGATCAGGCAAGCTCCGACTTGAGCACGATCATTGCAAGCTCGCGCCAATTTCGAAATTAATCCAAGACAGCGCTCGTGCATCCACGTCCGTGATCAGCATATGGCCCGGCGAGACTGTGATGGAGATCGCGAGTTCGGCACGAGCAAGAGCGTCTTGGGCGGTCAGGCTGCTCGCCCAGAATACAGGGATCTCCCCGTCCAAGACTTCGACAGCATCACCCCAGTCGGGAGCCATCAAATTTCGGATGCCGACCGTCGTGGGCTCTCCGACATGGATGGGAGACCCGTGCGCATGCGGAAAGCGCGCGGTGAGCACGCGAACCTTGTCGACTTCGCTATGCCGTATCGGACGCATGGAGACGACCATTTCGCCACCGAACGGTCCGACTTGGGACGTCTCGATCTTGGTGCGGAACTTGGGGGCGGTTTTTCCACGGCCGATACGCCGGAGTTTCACGCCTCGTTCGACAAGTGCGGCCTCGACGGTGAGCGAACTGCCGAGCGCGAAGGCCGCAAAGTCATCTCGCCACAGGTCGATGATGTCTGTGGTGTGGCGGATCATCTCGCCGAAGTGATAGATGCTGTACTGTGGTGCATCGGTCCGGATATCGATATCGCCCAGCGCAGGCAGAAATGGGCTGCCCGCACGGCTCACACCGACCAAAGGGCAGGGTTTCGGATTGCGGACACAAAACTGATAGAAATCGGCGGCAAAGCTGCGCGGCACAATCACGACGTTGGCCTGGAGCTTGCCGCGCGCAAGCCCTCCTGTATGCCCTTCATAGGCACCCATCCTGACGAGTCTGCGCAATCTGCCTGCATCGACCATTCGCAAATCCTCGTAGATCGGTAAAGTGATCGGGCGAGCCATGGCTTCCAACGGATGCGCGTTTCAACGACACGTCGAGAGCGCGTAAGATCATCGGCAGGTCTGCCGCTTGTCAAATCATCAGAATCTTTCCTCATTGATAAATCGTATTTATTGGCCGGCGAAGGATGGCGCTTTTTATTAGCTTTTGCTCATATTTATTCTCATTGACACTCGCGGCAGCCGATCGCTTCTATCTGTCGGCTTGCCTCATGCAGGAAACCAAGATCGCGGTTCATGTAGAAGAGCAGGAAAGCCGCATAGAGTACAAAGACGAGACTGAACACCAGCGTCTTCACGATCAGCGACAGTGCAAAAACATTCAGGTGCGGAGACGCCCGCGCCAGGAAAGCCAGCACAATGTCGGACAGGAGCATGCTGATGATGAGCGGGAAAACGAGGGTCAGCGCCATCGCCATGATGCGATTCAGCAGACGCAGAAATATTCCCGCAGCATCCTTGCTGAATACAGGCAGAAGACTGTCGATCGGCCACAGGCCGTAGCTCTCGTAGAGACTGGTCAGGGAAAGCTGCAGGCCGCCGGCAGCCAGGTAGATTGTGACCATGATGACCGCGAGCAAGGTGCCGGTAGCACTCGTCTCGTGCGTCATCATAGGGTCGATCAGCGTCCCCATCGTAGAGCCCCGCTGCAGGTCGAGGATGTCACCGGCAGCCTCTGCTGCCCAGAACGGTATCCCCATACACAGCCCGAGCGTTACACCGACCACAACCTCCTTGAGAATGTAGGCTGCGATCATCGTGGTCGTGATGTCGCTGTTCGTCAGCTTGCTCACGACCATTGGAAAGATTGGAACTGCCAGCGCCAATGCCACGCCATTGCGCAGAAGCCCTGATAGCGGCACACGCGAAAACAGCGGCATCAGAAGCATGAAACCACCCACGCGTGCGAGCGCGAAAGCGCCTGCCAAGAGATAGACCTGAAGGTCTTTGACAGACGCGAAGAGTGGTTCGACCGGCACCTGCGTGCCTCAACGTGTGACGACGGGGAATTCGTCCAGAGCCGTCGATGCCTGCTGCGCGATCTGCTGGCCAAGCACAGGACCTAAGACGATGATGACCAGCAGGATCACGACAAGCTTGATCGTCTGCGGCAGCGACTGGTCCTGAATCTGTGTCAGCGCCTGGGCAAGGCCGACGAGGATGCCGACCGCCAGTGCCGCAATGATCGCTGGGCTGGACGCGAACAGCACCGTCAAAAGCGCGCTTTGGACCTTCGCCAGGATGAAGTCATTGTTCATGCGCACCCGCCATGTCGTCAGCCGTAACTCAGGATCAGGCCATGCATCAGGCGCGACCAGCCATCTATGGCGACGAAAAGGAACAGTTTCAGGGGAATCGAAATAAGGACCGGCGAGACCATGATCATGCCGAGCGTCATCAGGATATTGGCGACAACGATGTCGATGATGAGGAAAGGAAGGTAAAGCAGGAAACCGATCTCGAAGGCTCGGGTAAGCTCGGACGCAACAAAGGCCGGAACAAGGATCGAGAGATCGTCGTCCTTCAGGTTCTGCCGCGCCTGTTCCGGCCAAAGGCGGCTCGTTCCATCGAGAAAAAACTGCCGCTCCTGCGGCTGAGTGAATTTCATAAGGTGTCGCTGCAGTGGTTCCCTGACCAGTTGCGCTGCCCTGGCGAGGTCATCGGTCGTCTGGAACTGAACTTGCCCTTCTTGAAGTCGGCCAGACATCTCGCTCAGCAACGGTGTCGTGACATAGACGGTGAGCACAAGCGCTATGCCGTACAGCACCAGATTGGGTGGCATCTGCTGGACGCCGAGTGCATTGCGGATGAGAAACAGCACGACCGAAATCTTCAAGAACCCCGTCATCGTGACCACCGCCAGAGGCAGCAACCCGACGAAGCCGACGGCGATCAGAATACCAAGGAGATTGGGCGAATTCTCAAGCATTATCGAACATACGAAGGATCCGCACGCCCAGGCTTTCCCCAATCCGCACGATCTCGCCACTGCCAACACGTTTACCGCTGGCGATGATGTCGACAATCGCCTCCGTTACATCGGCGAGCGGAACGATGGCGCCGGGCGCAAGCTGCCTCACCTCTCCGAGAGGCATTGCCGTGCGGCCGATTTCGAAAGCGAGTACAACCGGCAACTCGTCCAGAGTTGACTCTTCCAAGGTCTGGCCAACTGACGGCGGCGAGTTCTGATTCATGGTCCACTCCCAATTGGATCCGGCGACGGGGGTCGGCGCGGCAAGCAATTGCGGCCCGGCGGCAGTCAGGGCCACCGATGCATAAAGGTGCTCGGCAATGATGAGTGCCGCGTTGCGTTCTTCCGCCTCATTCCTGAAAAGCACCACGTCGCCAGCCTGGAGGCTTTTCAGCTCGCCAAGGGTTACTTTGAGTGCGCCACGCCGAAGGCAGATCGGCAAAGGAAATTCGGCCGGGATCGGCGGTCTGGCCTTAGCGATCTCGTCAAAAAGACGGCCGATCCGAACCGCCAGGCTGGCGTCACTCGTGTTCAAGACGCAGTTAATCGTCTCCTGGCTGTCGGTCAGGACAAAAGCCAACGGGGTCTCGCCCGAAACCGAAACTGCTTCTGTTTGTGTGACCGAGGTGAGCGCGATAGTGTCGCCCAGCTTGGCCTCAATCCATTCGAGATCCTCTTCAAACGCGGATTCCAGCAGCAGTGCGGCGTGGGCGGGGGCCAGCCGCTTCATGTCGACCAGTTCGTCTGCCCTGGCGAAGCCTCTTTCGACCACGGAAAGCGGCAGGCGCAATTTGCCCATCGTGTCTCCGACGGAGAACGCAATGGTGTACCACCGCTGGCCCGCAGGGTTCGGCGCCGGCCAGACGGCGGCAATCGGCACCGCCCTGCCCGCGATCGTGATTTCCGCGTGCGCGCGCCGGCGGTAGAAGGCGTTCAATGCCTCAACGTCGACAGACGCAACAGAGTTCAGCACCAGCCGCTCGCCAACGCTCGACCGTGAGGCCTTGCATTTTGCCGGCTTTACCTGCGCTCTCGTTTTTCCCGACGCAAAGGCTTGGGGCATCACATCCATATTCACGATCACAAAATGGGCTATGTGGGCAGGCGCGTTGGACCGCGCTCTCCTTCCTCGGAAAGCTCGGCAAGCGCCAGGCAACGTCGAGCGGTGCGGTTGATCAGATGCTCCAATACCCCGTCCAGCTTCGTCAGAGCTTTCATGGCCTCACGATGATCATTGCGAGCTGCCGACAGTTCCGCTTGCCGTTGCTGCTCGGCGACGCCGGCCATCTTCTCGTTTTCACGCAATTGCTCGGTTTTTCTGGCGGCGATTTCAAACCGGCCCTGTAGCTGGTGAAGGCTGGCAGCTTTTATCGGATGCCCAATAAGCGAGCCGAACGCTGCATCTTCGGCATCGACCGTGCGCTGCAGGTGCTCCGTGACCGCACTGGCCGCCTGCCGACCCTCCCTCGCGGCCCGGTCCAAAGCGGCGTGCCGTTTGATCACCTCTTCCCTTGCACGGTCCTCACGGCGGCGTCTGAGCTCGCGTAATCGAGTGATCATCTCACGATCTTTCACCGACGATCTCCCGCATGAGTTGGCGTGTCCTCTCCAGGCTCTCATGAGTGGCGGACGCCTGACGCAGAAAGGCGTTGATGACATCGATCTTCGCCATTGCCTCGTCCGCCACGGGATCGCTGCCTTTTTCGTATTCACCGACGCGCAGGAGAAGCTCGATGTCAGCGTAGCGGGCAAGCAGTTCACGCAGGTGGCCGGCGTCGGACCGATGTTCCGGCGCCACAACCGCATCCATGAGGCGGCTTCGGCTGCGCAGGACATCAATGGCCGGGAAATGGTTGCGCTGCGCAAGCTCGCTCGACAAGAAGACGTGGCCATCAAGGAGGGCCTGAACTTCCTCGGCGACAGGGTCCAGCGTACCGTCGCCTTCAAGAAGAACGCTGTAGAGGCTGGTGATGGATCCGACGCGACCCGTGCCTGACCGCTCGAGCAGACGGGGCAAGACCGCAAACAGCGAAGACGGAAAGCCGCGACGCGTCGGCGGCTCGCCCGCGGCCAGGCCAATCTCTCGGTGCGCACGGGCAAACCGGGTTAGGTTGTCCATTGCAAGCAACACATGTTTGCCCTGGTCGCGAAAATATTCGGCAATGCTGGTCGCCACATAGGCAGCCTTGACACGCTCAATGGCGGGACGGTCGGAGGTCGCAACAACGACAATGGCCCTCGCCCTGCCCTCGGGCCCGAGCTGTTGTTCGAGGAATTCGCGTACCTCACGTCCGCGCTCTCCAACAAGGGCGACCACCGCGACATCGGCATCGGTGCCGCTGACGATATCGGAAAGCAAGATCGACTTTCCCACGCCCGGTCCGCCAAAGATTCCGACGCGCTGGCCGCGCGCGCAGGTGAGCAGCGCATCGAGTGCGCGTATTCCGAGTTGGATCGGCTGGGAAATCAAGCCGCGCTCCAGCGGAGATGGCGGATAGGCATTGACCGGATAGCTGCCGGCGATGCCGTCCGGCGAAAGCGGCTTGCCGTCCAATGGCTCGCCAAGCGCGCTGATCACGCGACCAAGAAGGCTGGGGCCGACGAGCACCTGCTGGTCTTTTCCGGTCGCCACGACCTCAGTCAGGTTTGAAAGACCGGCCAAATCGCCCAGCGGAACAAGGATCGCCATTTCGTCCATGAGGCCGACGACTTCCGCCTTGGTCACCCTTCCGGTCCTAGGGTCGACGAGTTCGCATATCTCGCCGATACGGGCCTCCTCCACGGTCGCATGAATGACGGTGCCGGCGACACGCCGTACACGCCCTTTCCTGGGCCGGCCGGTATCGTCGCGCAGGCCCGAACGCAAATTCGGAATGATGGTGGCCAGACGGCTTTCGATATCAGCGGCGGGCGCGGTCATCGGACCTCCGTCTTCGGCGCAATCGCGGCAGCTATGGCTTTGAGCTGCGCGTCGATGCTCGCGTCGACGACGGCAAAGTCGGTCGAAACGATACAGGCGTCCGGAGCCAGCGCGTCATCCGCGTCGATCTCAACCGTCATCGCCAGATCACTCTGGCGCAAGACTGCGTCCAGCTCATCACGAACCCTTTCGATGGACGCGGAATGAACTCGGAGTTTCAGGTACTTGGCGCGGCGGATTTCAGTCACCGCCTGTCTTGCGGCTTTGGCGACAAGCGCGCCGACGTCGAATTCTCCCAGAATTCGCCTGACGATATCGACGGCAAGGCCAATGACTTCGGATTCCAGCCCACCAAAATAGCGATCCACCTTGACCGCCGTCTCGCTGACTAGCCGCGTGGCCTCAGCATCGCCTTGCGTTTTGCCGTCGTCATAGCCCTGCGCATATTCGGCCGCATAGGCTCGCCGAGCGGCGTCGCGCAACTGCTGCGCATCACGCCTTGCTTCATCGAGAAACGCATGCCCATCCTGGAGAGCGCGCACCTCGGCGGCCCGCAGGATCCGAGCGTAGGGACGCCTCAGAGCTTCCGACGCTTTGCCCGATTCGATCATCTCGTCTAGCTCATCGCTCGTCGAACAATCGCGGGGCCGACCTCGGCAAATTGTTCGGCTGACGGCTGGTGGATGAGCTCTTGCGGCACCAGCTTGAGACGCACCCGCATGCTCGTATCGCCCGGCATGATCTGACACCAGGCGCCAAGGCAGCTCAGGCCGTCGCCGTAGACGCGACCGGAAATGTCTTCCAGCGGCCCCAATCGATCAATCGGGCCGGCCAGATCGCGGTTGGCGAGGGCGAAAGCGCACAGATCAGCCCCAAGCGCCGCCTGCAATGCGGCCGCTTCGCGCCCAACAATGACAGCGGCCAGACTCCCAGCCCAGTAGATCGCGCCCGAGCGAAGTGCAAGTTCCTCCAGCTCTTCGCCAGACGACAAGGCGATCGCTCGATCCACCTCGTCGGCCGGCTCTTCGACCACTGGAGAGAGCCTATGCCGATCGAGCAGAAGCTTCGACAGTCGCTCCTGCAAGCGTTGCGAGCGCAGCATGCGCTCGCAGGCAGCCTCGCCGACCGCGCCGTCAAAGCACTCCGCGAGCCAAGCCGCATCCACATAGGACGCGGGTTTGGAGATGAATGCCTGCCATTCCGGGCTGGCAGTTTGCTCCGAGCCGGGCTGGGTCATGTTTTCTTCGCCGGCATTGCGGAAGCATCGAGCGCATAGATGCCGGGCCGTCGATACCACTGCATGTAGGCCAACCGACCAGCCAGCACGAATATGGCCGCCGCCATGCCATAAAACAGTGACATCGCGGCGGCGACGCTGTCGGGATGTAGCCACAGGCCGAGGAAGCTGGTGAACCCGGCCTCGCCGGTTTCCTGCTCGGGGGCTGTCGCTGCAACCGGAATGAGGGTGACGGAAACATTGTCATAGGTCAGCCCGGCGATGCCCTTGGCCACCAGCATCTTGACCTGCGGGATGAGCTCATTCATCGGAACGAATGCGCGATGCCGGATGAACACGGAGGCGGAGGACGGTACCAGTTGCTGCCTCAGCGGATCGTTTTCGGGCAGGACGAGATGAACGCGCGCCGAAAGTACGCCGTCGATGTCCGAAATCGTCTGCGACAGCTCCTGACTCAGGCCATAGATCATCGTTGCCCGCTCTTCCACCGGCGAGGACACAAGCCCATCCCTCTTGAACACCTCGCCGAGCGTCTGGAATTCCTGTTTGGGCAAGCCGCTCTCGTCGAGAATGGCCATAGCTTCGGCGAAGCGGCCCTTCTGTACGGAAACCGTCATCTTGCCGTCCTTGCCGACCTCGCGTTGGGCCGGGATCCCGTGACGCATGAGCGTGGCCACGATCTCGTTGGCCTGCCGCTGGTTGAGGTTGGAATACAACTCCACCGAACACGCCTGGAGCACAAGCATACCCATGACAACGAGCGCAACGCGAAACCTGGCGCCGCATCGATCCAATCGCGTTAAACGCCGCTGCGAGGTTGGCATGGGCGCGAACACTCCGCGGCGCTTACTGTTGCTTGATCAGCGTGCTGGTGGACGACGTGACGGCCGTCACGCTGCTCGTAACCACCTCGAGATTGGCGGCTGCCCACATCACCGAAATCGATCGTTCCAGGAGTTGCTCTGCGTTCTTGGCTGGGGAGTCTTCGCCTTCCTTGCCGGACGGGGCCGTCTTGTCGGCGCGATCCGGCGTGGCGGCCGTTTCAGCACTTGAGGAAGCGTTAGCCTGGCCAAGAGCCTTCTGGACCTGCTGCATGGTTCCTTCGAGCGACTTAACGGCAGAACCGAAAAGGGCCGATGGTTCCGTGAACACCCCACCTGCGGCTTTTTCCGTCTCGGCCATGTAGTCGAAGAGTTTGTGTTCGACGATCGGCTCGGTCTTCTCCGGTTTGGAAGTCTGTCCGCCTATTGCCGGATTGGCGCCGGGCGTCTGCGCCACCTGCTGACCAGCCGGCGTCGCGACATCACTGCGCTCAGGCATATTGACCTTCGCGGCATCGTGCTTTTCTTGCTTGGCGCCCACCATTCGGTTACCGGGCTGCGCTGCCGCGCCGGCGGTGATTTGCTGTTGCGAACTTATGCTGGTGGTCAAGTTTGCAAGCGTAGCCTCTAGGGCTCCAATCGGCGCGATTTGCATGAATGTGCCCTCCAGTTTTTAGTTCGGTTTGGCGGAGGGGACAGTCTGCGCCTCCGCCTGCTTTCCGCGGAAAACGCGGACCGACACAGCTTTGCCGGCTTCCTGCTTCGTGCTCGGCGTGGCAGGAACCCCGAGCGTTTTCCTGACGAGTTCGATGTAGGATGGCGGCCCCGATACCGAGATGACATCGTCTTGCTTGGAAACCTTTATTGGAAACTTCGGGTCGCTGACGCCCAGCCGTGAAAGCCTGTCTTCGGCGCCAGCAGCCATGTTGGCATCAAGCGGGATCATTTCCGTCTGGACTTCCGCTTCCGTCGCGACGTTCATGACGATACCGTCGAAATGCCAGACCAGCCCGTATCGATTGCATATCTCTTCGAGGAACTCGCGAGCCGTTCCAACCGGCATGCCGGCGCTCAGGCGCCCCTTTACCAGCTTGCTGAGACGCATGGGCACCCGCATGTTGCGGCCGAGCTCAACCAGCGCGTCTGTCACGGACTGATCGATCGTGATGTATTTGTACGGGCCAGGGGGCCAGCGCGGTTCGGCAGCAAACGCAGGCTGGGAGCCAAAGCCGAGCGCCAGGACGACGGCAAGCCGGCAGGCCACTAGGGCAGCTCTGCCTCCAGATAACCGATCACCATGGCTGATGCTGGGTCCCGTCACATTGGTCCTATCGAAAGCGACCCACGAGTAATGCCCCGCCTCGCTTGCTTCATAGCTTGTCCGCCGATGTCATTCTATCGTGGACACTCGAAAATGGGAAGTCCAATTGGATTGCATACCAACGTCCTGTGCCAAATGTTGCGAAGGAACCGCAAGACGATACAGTGCGGGTAGGAATCGGTTACCACCGGGTTCGGGGTCATTGGTATGTGGAAAGGAGTGGTCTCGGTGACGGCAACCAACAGCCTGCTCGCGAAGCTGGACGTGCCCGCAGGCGTTGCTCGAGGCAAGAGGTTTGCGGCAACGCGTCTCATCGAGGCATTGAGTGCATCGGTTCTGGTCGCGGTGGCGTCGATTGCCGCAATCGCGTCGGCGCAGGCCCAATCGAACAGCGGTTATGACCCTAGAAGTTGGACATACGATCGGGGAAGAAATGTACTGGTCTCGCCTAGCGCTTCCGGCCTGACGGCGGACGGAGAATTCACGCCCGAGGAGTCAGGGATTCCCAGGCAGGTCGTGACATTCAGCGAGGCTCAGCCGAAGGGGTCGATTGTGATCAACACCACGGAGCGGCGTCTCTATTACGTGCTGGGGGGCGGCAAAGCGCTACGATACGCGGTGGGGGTCGGCAAGGAGGGGCTGGAGTGGTCCGGTCGCGACACGATTTCGAAAAAGAAGGACTGGCCAGATTGGCGGCCACCGGCCGAAATGCGATCCAGAGAAGCATCAAAAGGCCGTATCTTGCCTGCGCACGTGGCCGGAGGCCCGAACAACCCTTTGGGCGCACGGGCACTGTATATCGGAAACACGCTTTATCGCGTCCACGGCACCAATCAGCCGTGGACCGTCGGACAAGCCAACTCCTCTGGTTGCATTCGCATGACCAATGAAGACGTCATTGACCTGTTTGACCGCGTAAAGGTCGGCGCTCAGATTATTGTCCGGCATTGAATTGTGATCCCTTTCAACATCAAGCAGCTCGAAACCTTTCTACTGGTGGCGACTTTCGGAAGCTTTCGAAAGGCTGCCGAACGACTCAACACCACGCAGCCCGCAGTATCCAACCGAATTGCCGGGCTGGAAGAAGCGCTAGGTGCCAAGCTGTTCGAGCGGCAGAGCGGCAATGTCAGGCTGACAGCCCAGGGACAACGGCTTCTGCCGTCTGCTCAACGGGTCCTGCGGGTAGCGGAACGGCTGCAACTGACGGCCAGCTCGCTTTCAGAGACGGCAGGGGTGCTTAGGCTCGGGGTTGCCGAAACGATCGTTCACACCTGGCTACCGGATTTCCTCCGGGAGCTGCAAGCAAACTATCCGCTTATCGATACCGATATCGTCGTTGATGCGACGACCACCCTTCGCAACGAACTCATGTCGCACCGACTCGATCTTGCGGTGCTGATGGGCCCAATTCTGGAACACAGCATCGAGAACATCGAGATGCCGTCCTTTCCGCTCGTGTGGGTCTGCTCGCCGCACCTGAACCTGCCTCCGCGGCGCAAGCTGACGCTGACTGATCTGATGCAATTCCCAATCATCAGCTATGCGCGGACCACCAGACCCTACAGCGAACTTTACCGCAAGCTGACCGGCGAACTGGAAGAGACGCCGCGTATCTTTCCCGCTAATTCGCTGGCCGCTTCCATCAAAATGACACTCAATGGTATCGGCATCGCCTCTCTCCCTGAGGAAGTCGTCCAGGACTATACCGCAAGCGGTAAACTGCGCATTGTCGACTGCGAATGGCATCCGTCAGATCTGCAGTTTACCGCCTCCTACTCCTCCGAACCGTCCAATCCGGCAGCTGAGCGGGCGGCAAAACTCGCCGCCAGTGTCGCAAACGCGTATGCCGCGAGAACCGACAAGGCGCAGGAGTCAATGGACGATAGGCTCGGCCCGCGGTTTCTCAGCCGATCGAGGTGATCGGCAGATAGACGCGGTCGCCTGAGAAGATCACGTCCGGGCTCAGAATATGATCCATGTTGAGCACAACCGTGTCCGCCACATCCGCAGAATGGGTCTTGGCTATCAGGCGAATGCTGTCGCCATCCCTGACCTCGACCCACCGATAACCGTCTTTCTCCAGCGTTGGGTTCGTGCGGCCCTCAGGATTGCTGCTGCCCTCGGCATGAGCCTCGACATAGTCGCCGGAAACCCAGCCGCTATGCATTTCGCCGTCCGGTCCGAAACCTTCGACAGGTATCCAGGTCTCCCCTGACGGATCGGTCGATGGCTTCGCGGTCTGTTCGACGAATGTGCCGGGTTGCAGAACCGTTCCCACAGTCGAATCCCCGTCAGACTGGGTCCGCAAATTCAGGCCGTCATCGGCGACCACGACAAGTTGCGGGAAATCCTCCCCCGGGATCTGCGGGCCACCTGGAACATCCGAAGGATCATCGGGTTGCTGGGACGAGGCATCGCCATCCGGTTTTTTCGGATCGGGTGGAGGGGGGGTCTTCGCGCCCTCCCAAGGCTCCGCGAGCAGGGCGTCCAGCGAGAAGAGAAGCATTCCAACGCCGAAGGTGATGCCCAGAGTCCACCGATCCCATGCAGCCCATCTCTTGTCGGACTTTTCCGCCGCCGCGATATCAGCATCGGTTCGCGGCACTGAACGGCGATTCATCCGGTCCGTCCTTATGGCCGACGCCCAGAATTCCGCGCAACCGAAGGTGAACATGGTGCCGGCGACTGTGGCGATCGGCGCCGGCCAGGAGTGCAGCGTATAGACGGCGCAGCCAAGCACATAGCCGGGTCCAGCCAGATGTTCGGCCAGGTTTCGGATCACCGGTCTGCCGGTGAACGACTGCAGCATCGACTTCGTGCCATAGACGATGTTGCCGAGCGTGAACGTGCTGTTGACGACAAGATCCTTACCCTGGATCATCCCGGTCGCGGCACCTGGCGCTGCGGCAATGAATGTGGCTCCGCCGAGCGCGTTGAGGAATCGCCCGAACGGCTTGTGACCTGCGGTTGCGTTGGGGAAGAGCGCCTGGGCGCCGAAAACCATGCCTCGCACGCCAAATGCCACCGATCCGGCGGTGGCGGTCCAGGTTGGCGGCAATGAACTCCACAACATGTAGGAGGTGGTCGACATGCCGCCAAAGGTGGCGAGCGCCTGAGCGTTTTCCCGCATCCTGGCATAGCTGAGGGCCAGATCGACGCTGGTGGCCTGATCCGGCGTCATCGCCTTTTTATGCGTTGCCCGATAGGTCGTCAGTTGCAGCACGGAGAGGGCGTTTGTTTGCTCCGTCGACATCCAGGCAAACTGCTTAGGCGTGAACTTGCGCAACTGGCCTGGGCTCAACTCGGCAAGCTGCTTCGGCGTCAGCGCCGCTATCTGTTGCTTCGTCAGCGCCTCGATCTGATGAATGGTCAGAGCGCCAAGCTGCTCCCGCGTAAGCGCCGAGATGTGGTCCGGCGACAGCTTTGCCGTTGCCACCGGATCGCGTGCTGCGACGAGATCAGGGTTCAACGCCGCGAACTGGGTCGCATCGAGATGGCCGAATTGGGCAGGTCTCATGGCGGCGACTTGTTCCGACGTAAGGGCATTGCGCTGCTCATCACTGAGCTTGGCGATCTGGTCGGGTGTCAGCTTGCGCACTTGCTCAATGGTCAAGGCAGCGAGCTGCTCGGGTAAAAAGGCAGCGACCTGATCCGGTCGTAAGCCGGTGATACGGCCAGGGGCAACGGCCTGCAATCTGCTTGGCCTGATCGCCTGGAGCTGTTCGGCACTCAGCGCCCGCAACTGCTTCGGCCGAAGCGCCGCAAGTTGATCAAACGTCAGCTGCCCGATCTGCTCGGGGCTCAGTGCAGCAACCTGCTCAGGCGCCAGCTTGGCGATATGCTCTGGCTTGATGGCGTGCAATTGCGTGCCTGTCAGTTCGGAAATCTGATCGGCTGAAAGCGCCCTGACCTCCGGCCCGGTCGGCGCCCGCACCGGTTCCGCATATCCTGGTTCCGCGGCGGAGCTCACCGGAAGCTCAAGGCTGACGATCTTTCCGCGGTCAGGGTCAAAAACCGCCCTGCCCCGGTCGGGCGCCGGCGGCCATGTAGCGGCTGTCGGCGTTTCGGCAGCAATATTCACCGCTTGTGGCGTTTCGCCAGTCACAGCTGGGGCTTCGTTGCTGACCACCTCGGCCACTGGGGGCGGCGGCGCTTCGGTCTGTGCTGGCGTATTGACATCCCAGAACTCGTCGGCCGGCCGCAAGATGACCTGTGGGCGTTTTTGCGTCGATGTGCCGGGCGCGACGGCATCCTCATTGCGCGTGAACTCACCGACGAAATTCCCGTCCGGATCCATCATCCGCCAGCCATAGACCTCGCTCCATGGTATTCTGCCGTCGACTGCGGTCTCGTCGACGCGGGCCATCCTGTCGCTGACGGGTCGGCCCATTGCCTCGAATTCAGTCGGGACGTGGAGGCGCGGTCTGCTTGGATTGAGCGTGTAGAGATAGGTGTAACCTTGCTGCCGAGCGGCTCGTGACTCTTCCGAAACGAAAGCCTTGGCTCCCGAGATCGACTGGCTCGTGCCGACGAAACGGCCATGGGTATTGCCCATGACATAGTTGCTCAGGGCAATGCCTTGCGGATTGTCCACCCAGATTCCTGTCGGGGGCGGTGGCGAGAAGCCTCCCGCGTCCCTGATCTCGGTTGGCGAGCGGGTATCGGCCCGGAACACAAACGGGCCGACATTGCCACGCAAGGGTCTTGTAGGATCGCCCGCGCCTTCGACAGGCTGATTGCCCTCCTCGGGATACCCAAGATTCCCCGGCACATGGTCGTCGGAAGCACCACGTATCCAGGGTAGCACCACGGGTTCGCCCGTATCGGGGTCGTATACCAGTATGTGCGTCTTGTCCGCGACCTCCGGCGCATCGGCCGGCGCGCGCGGTCCGTCGGAAGGCGGCACATACACCTGTTCCGGGCTCCTGGGCTCCGTGCCCAACATCGCCGCGACGATCACCTCGCCGTTCTTGTCTTGGAGCCGCAGGGTTCTGCCCGGAGACGTGTGCCCGCTTGTGTCGGGTTCCGGCATGCCGGTGAAGCTGCGCGTCTCCGGATCCCAGACGAGGCGCATCGAGTCGTCTTTTCCTGCCGGCTTGTTCGGCACAATGATGGGATCGCTATCAGCGGGAGGCGGTGAATTGCGCCCAGTCGACCCATGCGGATCGCGGCCCGGCTGCATCGTCGGACCGTCACCGCTGGCGTCACTGGTGTTGACCACTTCTCCAGGTATCACAGGATGACTAGGATCTTGAAATCCCTGTTCCCCGGTCGGCCTGTAAACGCTTGCCTGCGTGCCCGTTCCAGGTCGCAGTGCCCGCAGTCCGTGAATGCCGAGGCCCGTGCCGGCAATGCCGGTGCCAAGACCCGTAAGCGCGTTGGCAAGCTGGAGACCGTTCATCTGCTCCCCGTTGACAGCGAGATCGTAGGCCGATGTCGCCAGCAAAGGTGCACCGACAATCACGGAGCCGACATCCATTCCCCAGGCCGCCTTGTTCAAACCAGCGGTCGACTGCATGTAGGTTCGGGTTTCGAGCGCCAGGGGCGAGCTGGACCGTGTTGCGCCTATGCTGCCACGGAAGGCCTGCAGGGCCGTCATTTCCTTTCCCGCCAATCCGGCGGCCGTCATTTCCCTTCCTGCTGATCCAATGGTGCGCAGACCGCTGGAAGCCATCGGCAGAACCGTGGTTGCCACGCTGGCGACATTCATCAGCGACTCGGTATCGTCCCACTCGCCGCCATGTTCCAGATGGTTGACCTGGTTTATGACCGCTCGGGTGCCGAGATAGGCAGCGCCCGTATAGGCCAAGGGTGCTGCAATCGGCGCGGCCGGCGTGAACGACAGAATGGTGGCTATACCCGTCCCGATGCCAACCAGCGGATCGACGACCTTGTCCCAAGCAGAAACATTGCGCGACTTGACGACTTCCAGTTCGATCCTGCCGTCATCGCCGGCCTTCATCTCCAGACCCTTGGGGACGACGAGCTTGCCATCTTCGCCGAACTGGTTGTTGTTGTCCTGGAAATCTCCGAGGTCGTCGAACTTTTTGCCGGTCACATCGACATAGCGAGTGTTGCCGTCTCCGTCACGCACAGCAAACAGCGCGACCTGCTGTGTCCCGACCTCATCGTCAACATAGAAAATCGGCACGCTGCGCACATAAGGATTGTCGCCGCCGATATCGCGAATCTCTTCCGTCACATTCTCGATCGCCTCGAGACCTTCCTCGGTCGAACGATCTATGCCGAGCGTTCTGGCGACCGTCTCCTCAAGGGCCGTGCCGCGCTTTTCACGGAACTCGTTGTCGTAGCCGCTGTCGAGCAGTTGCTGGAACTTCGGCTGATAGATGCCGTCAAGCGTCTGCTGCTCATGCTCGTCTAGATAGGTCTTGTCCACCGTGCTGTTGCGGTCAACCAGCAACGAGGGATCGCTGGACCGAAGCTCATGATAGTCGCTGAAGCCTTGCACCAGCCCGCGCAGCTCCTCGGCCTGCGTTATCTGAAGCCTTGTCGCGTCCAGCTTGAGTTTGGCGACCGCTAGTTCGGGATCAACCCAGCGTCCACTGGCATCGTCATCTTTTGTATCCAGGTCGATCCAGACTGCCTTCCCGCTCTGGGTCAACGCATCGATCCCTATCTCGTTGTATGTCTGGGCAACCTCCGGCGCCACCTTGATTGTCTGTCCGCCGACGTTGATCTCGACAGGCTGCACGCCATTGGGCAGGGTGCCTTCAGGAGCATCGACTGTTCCTGGCCCGTGCTCCGTCAACGCATTGTTGAAGTTGGTCTGCAGCGTTGACAGCTCGGAGTTCAGGTCTTCAATGCTGTCGCCGAGCTGCCGATCCAGGACATCGTTGAGATTCTGCGCCGCCTGCGCCTCGCTGGCCCTCACCGCTTCCAGGCCATTTGCCGTGCACACCGGCCCGGTGGAACTGCTGCCGCCCAAAAGCTGCTGCCAGTCCTTGTTGGGTTGCCGATCGCGGTACTCATCCCTGACGTTCGTTTCGCTCAGATTGTAGGTGAGCTGCTGCTCGGTCGTGCCCTCTTCGAACTGGTTGACCACCCACAGCTGGCCGTCGCGGACCTCAAGTTTTTGCGATTGGAAGAGACCCAGATAATCGCCACTGACCCTTTGATGTTTCTTTCCCTGTTCGAACAGAAACTGGTGCTCGCTATTGTATTCGGCGAGCAGTCTCTGCTCGAGGTCCGTCTGCTGCGCACCTACTTGCGTGGCATCGGCATGGGCGTTGAAGTAGCTTTGATAGGCTTCCGCCAATTCGAGCTGATTGCCTGCTGTCGTCTGCAGCGCCTTGAGGTCCTGATATTCCTTCGAGTCGGTCGGAACGCCGTCAAGCTCGGCTTGCCCCACCAGGAAGTCGATGGTGAGCTTGTCGCCCTTGCTCAGATGCAGGCCGACTTCGGAGAACAGCTGATCGACAGCCGCATGATCCGCGAGGCCTTGCGCGTACTGCGTTTGCCGATTGGGACCTGGCTGCCCTTGCGCGGATGCAACGTCTGCATTGGGATCAATCAGCGGCGCAAGTTCGCTCTGCTGGGTGATGGCGTCGGCGAGAATGCGCCCAGCAGTCTCATATTCGCCACGGGCATCCTGCGCGTTCTGCAGCAAGGTGTTGGCCTTGGTAAGCCGCTCCTGCGCATCGGCAACCGTGCCTTCCGGTTTCTGCGGGGTCCATTGCAGACCATGGGGTGCCAACGCCTCGTTTATAACTGTCTGCGCCCCATCAACAGCATCCTTGTAGGCGGAGTCGAGCATATAGACGTTGAACTGTTCCTGCCGCTGACCGGCCAGAGCTCGCGTCTCTGTAATTTGGGACAGCGCGATGTTCTCAGCTATGATGGCCTGGGCCACCTCGGGATCGACCCAGGTCCAGACGCCATCGATCTTCATCAGCGTCCACTTTCCGCCGGAGGGTGCATTACCCTGCGGCGGATCGCCGAATGGATTGACAACCCTGTTCTCACCGTCCAGCTCGGGCGTGGCGACGGTACCTAGACCATATCTCTCGATCAGGTCCTGTTTGTTTTGTCCGGCTTCTTCTGCCGCGTCGATGAGACTGGGCAAGGCTTCACCCGCCAGCAGCCCTTCGACGAAGGTCTTTACGACCTCGCCCTCTTTTGCCTCCGTGGCATCACTGCTGTTGGGGTTCACCGCCAACAGCGTCCTGGCCAACGCCTCCTGCGTACTTCCTGCTTCGATCTTCAGGTCGGTCCCGGTGGTGTTGTTGTGCAGCGTCATGCTGCCATCAGGGCTCGTGGTCAGCGTATAACCGTTGAAGGTGACTTCCACGGTCGTGCGGGTACCGTTTTCGATGGTAACCTTTTCGCCCGGGTGAATGATGTCGGGGTCACGAGGGGAATTGAAGAGCTCGGGGTTCGTTCTCCTCAGATCGTCCAGCGACACGCCATATTGCTGCGCTATCAGGGTCAGGTTGTCGCCTGGCTTGACCTCGTACTCGACGGGCTCGCCGCCATTGATCTCCTCCGTAGTCGTTGTCGTCACCCGACCGTCCTTGTCGGTGACGATCGTGGTTTCGGTTCCGGCCTTCGGATCAACGATTGTGGTTGTGGTCTCGCCCGTTTCGGTGTTGCGAACGCTGTTGCGCGTCCTGCCGTTCCCGTCCTCCGACCCCGTCGTTTCCTTGCCGTCAGACGTCGTCACGACGGTGCGCTCATCATGCTGGTAATCGTGATAGTAGACGGTCTTGACGCCGGTGTGCGGATCGACGACTTCAACCGACTGCACGTCACCATTGTCGCTCGTCGGTTCGCGCGTCGTGACCTGATAGCCCGCGGCCTGCAGCTCGGCGATGACCTGCTCGTTGGTCAGACCCCTTTCCTGCGCGATTTGCTCGATGCTCTTGCCGTCCGCGAGATCATCCTTGATGCCCTGGGTGGTTGCCCCGCCCGGATCCTGAGATGCAGCGAGGACAGTCTTGCGACCATCTGGACCGTTGACGGTGGTGACCGGCAAGGCCGGCCCGTTCCCGGGTGTAACGGTTTCCACCGAAGCGCCGTTCGGCAAGGTGGTCCGCTCGGTGACGGTTCCGGTGCGCAGATCGTCTTCGTAACGCGTCGTGATGGCACCGGTGTCGGGATTATAGCTGCTGGTTTCCTTGCGCCCGAGCCCATCCCGGATCGGCGTAGTGGTTGCCGTGCCGTTGGGTTGCTCCACGCTCGTGTAGTAGCTGTCGTGCTGGTAGTCGTAATATTGCGTGATGGTGCGGCCGCTGGCATCCGTGATCTTCGTCGTCAGCACGTCGCCATTGCCGCTCGGGTGAGCGGTTGAAACGGTCATCCCGCCGGACCTGAGCGCGGCGATAACCTGTTCGCGCGTCACGCCCCGGGCAGATGCAATCTGGTCGATGCTTTTGCCGCCGGTAACGTCGCTGACAATGTTGCGCGCAGCCGTCGCTTCCGCGCCGTTGTCTTCGGGCGTGCTGCCATCCAGTTTCACCGGTGTCGCCGCCAGTGCCGCGACATTGGTCTGCGTGTAGAGAGCCGGCGTCACCGTCCTGCCATTGACGGATGTGCCGTTGCTGGCGTTGACGACGTTGACCCTCGGCGCTGCCGAAGCCGCAACCGGCGGCGACTGAAGCGAATCCAGTTGCGTGCTCACATGGGCCAGTTCCTGGCGGGCCTGTGCCGCCCAATCACGCTCGCCCATCCTGTTGGCAAGCCTGATCTGCTCCCGCAGCTTGGCAGCCTGGGCCTCCAGCCGCGCTATCTGCGCGGCGTTTGCCTTGGCATTGACCTTTTGCGGCTGGACCGGCGGCTTGGTGGGCGTTATCGGGCGAACCATGAGGACGACCTCCGGAAATTAACGTTGCCGGCAGCCTGGCTGCCGTCACGCCCGCCCGATCGCAACCTTTCGGATGTTATCGAGGGGGCTTCCAATAAATGCCGAAAGCAGCAAGCTGCTCTTCCGACTGTTTTACCCGTTCTGCGGCGTTCGTTTCAGACTGCGCTGCCGCCAGCGCCGCCAGAATCTCGACGGCGGCGAACGCCGGCGCCATGCTTCGGAAGAACGACTGCGAATTTGACGTAACGATAATTGTTTCCCGCGCGATCTGTGTCAGCGGCGACACGCTGCTGTCTGTGATCGCCACCACGCCGATGCCCTGCCGAGCCGACTGGCGCGCAACGTCGATCGTCGTGCGCTCGTAGGGCGATATGCCCACCGCAAGAAGCACCGCGCCACGTCCCGCGTGCTGGAGGGCATCCAGGCCCGGTCCGGCCATCTCGCCGACAAGCGTCACCTTGCAGTCGGTGCCAGCCAGCAACGACATGATGTGAACGAAGTGGCTCGCGACCGGATAGGCGGCGCGCGAGCCGACAGCGAACAGATCGCGTGACCGGGCGAGCAGACCGGCTGCCGCAATGAACTGCATGGCGTTGCGGTATTCGCCAAGGCTTGAGATCTGGGCGGCGAGCGTGTCGGCAACGACGCCGGCAGTCGAATATCCCGGATCGCCATGCTGTCCGATGCCCTGTCGCGCCGGCTCGCCCGCGCTGGTCTCGCGCAGCGCGCGCGCATAAAGGCTGCGCATATCTTCGTAGCCTTCAAGGCCAATCCATCGCGCCAGCCGCATCATCGTGCTGTGCGAAACGCCGGCCTGGTGCGCCTGCTCGCGCATCGACATCAGTGCGACATCCTTGGGATGATCCAGCACGAA
Organism: Mesorhizobium sp. M0522; assembly: GCF_040321085.1. Classification (NCBI taxonomy): domain Bacteria; kingdom Pseudomonadati; phylum Pseudomonadota; class Alphaproteobacteria; order Hyphomicrobiales; family Phyllobacteriaceae; genus Mesorhizobium; species Mesorhizobium sp. M0522. Next base: position 59,870 of record NZ_JAMYQW010000013.1, on the reverse strand, counting down.
ACGTGCGGCGACCCGCAACTGCGGTGGCATAGTCTCGAACCGGTCGACCAAAAGCTCGGCCAAAGGACCTTTTTCCATTCTGAAATACCCCATTCACCCACCTGCCAAGGTACTCCTTGAACCCAGGCGACGCAACAGTTGGAACCGAAGTGTCTCAAATATTCCAACTGGACTTTCATTTTCGGCCATGCTGCCTTAAGCTGCCTTCGCAACCCTCCGGACTGCAGCGATGTGAGTCCGGAGTTTGCAACTTGAATAGTCCCTCAAGGAGACAATGATGGCTGCTACCCCTCCCATTACCTCCGGCTCTGCAGGGTCGCCGGAACAGAACCTGGACAAGATGATCAAGCACCAGGAGCGCATGTTTGGCCTGGAGATCACGAAAGAGATCGCGAAATCCCAGCATGACATGCTGATGAGCACCGCCAGGACGCTCGGCCAGTCGGCTGAAAAGGCCTAAGGCGGCGGATTCCCGAACCATGCGCCGCCGCAACCACCCGGCGGCGTACCTTGCACGGCGCAATTTTTTCAGCGCCGTCATCAGGCTGCATTTGAAATGGTCATCGGCGGGAGATGAAGTGGCATGACCGCTCGTCCTATCAGCAAACATCTGGAACCAGCAGCGCCGGCGCGCCAACTCCGATCGATCATCGCCCCCTCCCCGGACACCGGACATTCCATTGCGCTGAGCGTGACCCACGGATTTCACGCCGGCGCCGAAGTCAGTCTGGTCGAGCCACAATATACGATCGGCTCCAGCAATGAGTCGGACATTGTCCTGCGCGATGCCGGCATCGCACCGATTCACGCAAGGCTGCGGCGCAAGGGCAGCCAAGTTGAAATCGAAGCCGTCGGCGGCGATGTCACGTTGGCCACGGGCGAGACCATCCATGAGGGACATGGCAGCCGCTGCAGGCTGCCGCTCACCATAAGTGTTGGCGAGGCGCGCATCAAGCTGGTCAGCCTGCAACGCGTACCCAATCGATGGTCCTTTGCCAATCGCCCGCTGCTGGTCGCGAGCAGCGTTCTCTGTGCGGTTCTCGCAATTTCCATCGCCGCGAACGGGTTTTCTTTCGCCAAGCAAGAGATTGGCGCAAAGGCGTCCTCTCAAGACGGGCAACCAGTCAGAGTGGCTTTCGCCGGCCAGGCAGGGGAAAAAATCCTGGACGATTCATCGCCAGCGCAAATCCACACTGCCGCCGAAGCGGAAAGCCAGCTCAAGCTGCGCCTCGAGCAATTCGGCATAAGCACATTAACGGTTCTGCAATCAGAGGGACGCCTCGTGGTCTCGGGTATGATCCCGAATGACAAGAGTGATGTCTGGGCACAAACGCAATCCTGGTTCGATCAGTCGTTCGGCGCTCACCTTCCCCTCATCTCAAACGTCATGGTTGGCAATGCGCAGCAGGCCCCGCGCCTGAGGCTGCAGGCGATCTGGTATGGCGAGCGGCCCTACGTCATCGCAGCCGATGGCACGCGCTATCACGAAGGTGCGTTCACCGACGACGGCTGGGCCGTCAAACACATCGGCGAAACCGAACTTCTCCTGACCAAGGGCGGCGCCACGGTCGCGCTGAAATATCCGTGAACCGGCGGCTTGAAGCGGCACGATTCGACACGGCACGGGTTGACACGTCGGGCCGCGAGGGGCGGCAGGCGGAAGGTGTGCGGGGCCAGGCCATCAGCCGGCGACGGATGAATGGAGTCGACAAAGCAGCAAACCGTGCTCAGGGGACGAAATCAGCCGCCGGTGCAGAAAGGCCGGAAACGGCGGAATTCCAGGCTTCTCAAGGTGCGGCCGGCGAGTCGCTCGACGAGATACTCGCCAATTTCGTCATGCCCAATATTCCCGAACCGGCTATCCTGCGGCGCTCCGTGCCCATTCTCCAGCACCTCGTAATGCACCTGGTCCCAACCCTTGAGGGTGGGGAGCAACTCAAGACGCTCGCCAAAACGCTGATGGAAGATGAAATCGAGCGTCATCGCGATCTGCTTGGTCGCATGCAGGAAGGATAGAACTCTGACCGACCCGCGTGACACCGTGCATCTTTTGCATGTCCTGGGCTATCTCTACGGGTGCCACGGGCAGGCAAAGCGGGGCGCGGCCTACCTGCTTATTGCTGCACAGCTCTCGCCGGCAAATGCCGGCGTCCTCAGAACGTTGGCGCACCTTCTCATACTCGATGGCGAGGCGGAAAAGGCGCTTGCCACGATTGCCAGGCTGGAGACCTTGGAAGGAATGGATCACCCGGTGCTTACATTGCTGAAGAGCCGCGCCTTGCTCGTGGCCGGGCGCAAGACGGAGGCGCGCAGTGCCTTGCTTAGCTTCCTGTCGCAACGAGGCGTCGGATGACCGTCTCGGAACGGCTGATGCAATTCCTTGCCAGGCTGTCACGCCGCAGTGATCTGGTCATTGCCATTCTGATGCTCGTCGCGGTGGTAATGATGCTCATTCCATTGCCGACGTTTCTCGTCGACAGTCTCATCACTGCAAACATCGCCATCAGCGTGCTTATTCTGCTGGCCTCATTCTACGTCTCTCATCCACTGCAGTTTTCGTCACTGCCGTCGGTCATCCTCATCGCCACTTTGTTCCGGCTGGCGATCACGATCACGACCACGCGACTGATCCTGCTCCAGGCCGACGCAGGCGAGATCATTACCGCCTTCGGCACCTTCGTCGTTGGCGGCAGCATTGCCGTGGGCCTCGTCATCTTCCTGATCATCACCGTTGCGCAGTTCATCGTTGTTGCGCGGGGTGCCGAACGCGTCGCCGAGGTGGCCGCGCGCTTCACGCTCGATGCGCTGCCGGGCAAGCAGATGAGCATCGATGCCGAGCTGCGCAACGGCGACATCGACCAGGCGGAGGCACGCCATCTGCGCCAGCAGCTGGAGCGCGAGAGCCAGCTGTTTGGCGCAATGGACGGCGCCATGAAATTCGTCAAGGGAGACGTGATTGCAGGCATTGTGATCATTTTGGTCAACTTGATAGGTGGTTTCGCAGTCGGCACGCTGCAGCACGACATGTCGCTCGGCGACGCGGCGGCGACCTACACGTTGCTCACCGTGGGTGATGGCCTGGTGGCGCAGATACCCGCATTGCTCGTCGCTGTGGCCGCCGGCACAATGGTGACGCGCGTCGGCAGCGCGGACGGAACGGGCGATCTTGGCCAGCAAATAACCAGCCAACTGCTCCGCGACTCCCGCGCGCTCGCACTCGCAGCCGTGATCATGGTCGGCCTTGCCATGGTGCCAGGCTTCCCCTCCATCATGTTCCTGGTCCTTGGTGGCTGCTGCGGCGCCGGCGCCTATGCAATCAATCGCCGCTCCGCCCAGGATTCCGAGCCTCAAGACATCGGCCATACCGCCTCGCCTGCACAGCGGGGGAATTCCGCGTCGCTTTCGGCAATCTCCACCGCAACACTATCTCCATCCTACCGCGTGGTCGTGCGCTTCGGAACCGAGCTCGCACACTTAGTCCCGGAGCCCGAATTTGCCGCGCTCGCCGACGGCGTGCGCCGTGAACTCTTCGGTGATCTCGGTGTCGACGTTCCGGCCATCGGCATGCAGGTCGACGAGATGCTTTCGCAACGAAGCGTCCGCGTCGATCTGGAAGGTGCGCCCATCCTGGATGCTGAAATTCCTGCCAACCGTGTTCTTGTCGAAGCGGACACGACGCATCTCGATCTGCTCCAAATACCTTACGAAAAAGGTTCTCCGATTGCCGGTCTGCGTAAATTCGTATGGGCCGATGACAGCTACCTGTCAGCACTGAAGGGAGCCGGGTTCGTCTTCTCAACGCCGGTGCAAATAGCGGCCAAATGGACCGGCCATGCACTTCGTCTTTATGCCGGCCATTTCGTCGGGATTCAGGAGACACGCAGGCTGCTCTCGGACATGGAACCGGATTATGCGGATCTGGTCAGGGAGGCGCAGGAGACCGTGCCGCTCCAGAAGATCGCGGAAGTGCTCCGCCGGCTCGTCGGGGAAAACGTCCCGATCCGCAATCTGCGCCTTATCCTCGAGGCACTCATCGAATGGGGCCAACGCGAACAGGACGTCCTCTTGCTGACGGAACATGTCCGCACATCCTTGAAGCGCCAGATCAGCTTCCGCTTCGCCGGCCGCAACAACATCATCGCGGCCTATGTGTTGCAGCGGTCGGCCGAAGACATCCTGCGAAACGCGGTGCAAAGCACATCGACCGGCACCTTCCTGAATCTGTCGGACGATGATGCGCAGGCTTTGGTCACCGAAATCGAGCGAGCCCGGTCGCAGAACGCCACCGATGTTTCACCGGTCGTCCTCGCCGCGATGGATGTGCGCCGTCACATGCGCAGCCTGCTGGCACACAATGCCATCGAGCTTCCGGTCCTGTCCTTCCAGGAACTCGCACACGAATTCAACGTCCAGCCGCTGGCCACGATCGCCGGCCGCTCCGGCAAAGCCGGCGCGCGCGTCGTCTCCCATTCGCTCCCGTCGGCTCAGGCGAATGCCGCGCAGGAGGCGCCCTCCTGACGCCAGCCGGACGGACGACATTGGGGATTCAGGAGAGAAATGGCATGACCATCCACAACACCGCGGCAGGCGCAGGATCAGCCGCTTTCGCCCGGCGGGCAGATTTAGGCCGGCTCGCTATCGCGACGATTGGCGCCCTGCTGGCGTTGTTGCTCACACTGGCCGATGCGACGGCACAGAACATATCAGCGTTGCCGAGCAAACCAACGGTCGGCTTGCCGGTCGGGCAAGGACGCTTATTGCGGTTCAATAAACCGGTCGAATCCGTGCTGATTGCCGATACCACGATCGCGGACCTTCAGGTCGTGTCGCCGAGCATGGTCTATGTGTTCGGCCTCAAACCCGGCCTGACCAACCTCATTGCGATCACGGCCGATGAACGGATCGAGGCAACGGCCCAGTTCCGCGTCACCCCCGATGTCACGCCTGCTACCGAGGCCAAGCAAGCAATGCAGCCGAGCTCGGCGACAAATCTCCACATTTTCGGGACCCGTATCGTTGCAACAGGTGAGGCGCGAGGCGTCGATGAGGCAACGGATCTGGACAATGTCGCCCGGACCTTCTCGCCACCGGAACAGCCGCCGCTGAACAACATGACCGTGCAGGGCTCACAGCAAGTCAACATTCGGGTTCGCTTCGCCGAGGTCTCGCGCACGGAACTGCAGTCCTACGGCGTCGACTGGTCCGTCGGCTACAGGAGCGGCGGCTTCGAATTCAACATGTTCCAGGACAACGGTGTGCCCTCGGGCAACGGGAATTTCGGTTTGAACATGGACCAGGCGCATGGCCTGAACTTCGACATTCTGATCGAGGCCCTGCAACGCAACGGCATCGTCAAGATACTGGCCGAACCGAACCTGACGGCCATGACCGGTCAGACGGCAAGCTTTCTCGCCGGTGGCGAAATTCCGGTTCCGATCCCGCAAGGAACCGACGTCGTCACCGTCCAATACAAGCCCTTCGGCGTATCCCTCGGCTTCACCCCGACGCTGATCGGCCGCAATCGCATCGCGCTCCATGTCCAGCCGGAAGTCAGTTCTCTATCTGAGACCGGATCCGTAAGCGCCAACGGTTTCGCCATGCCGAGTTTCGTCGTGCGCAAGGCCGACACCACGGTCGAAGTGGCGAGCGGTCAGACATTTGCGATCGCCGGCCTTTTCCAGCAGCGGACTTCGCGCAATCTGGAAAAGTTTCCGGTGCTGGGCGATGTACCGGTGCTTGGCCCGCTTTTTCAATCACAGCGTTTCCAGCACGAAGAGACCGAACTGGTCATTTTGATTACGCCCTATCTGGTGGAACCGGTGCGCGACAGCCTCGCCACGCCGCTTGATCGTCCGGCAGCCAAGCACCGCAGCCGCAAGCACGCCAATGACGCATCGGCGACGGGTCTGATCATCAAGTAACGAGGACCGGATATGACATCCCCCATCGCATTTTTCTGCGTTGTTCCAGCGCTGGTTCTGGCCGGCTGCGCGAGCAGCCCGCAACAGCGGCAGGATTATTCGCCTGGCTACAACTATGTTTCGACGGATGCAGGCGGCTCCGAGAAAGGTGTCGGCGGCTCAGTTCTTGCTCCCGATGCCTGTCTGGCCGAGCCAGCCGACGACGACAACTCTGCTGCCAAGACGAATCTGACGATCGTCTCCGGCGTCGGCTCCCATCTGCCGCCCGGTTGCGCCAATGCCTTCAATCTTCAGCGGATGTCCGAAAGCCAGCGTGACCTCGTAGAAGGCCGCCGCATGGGCCCGGCGGCGGCGGCACCGACCGCGCGCGCGGCCCGTCGCTACCTCGATGGCGAGGAGGCTCCGATAGGCGGCGCCAACAGCGCGCCGTCGGTGCCGCAAACAACGCTCCCAGTCGAGTGAGCCGGCGCGGTATTCGCCCGCGTAGTGTCACCCTACGCGTCGCGCTTCGCGGAAGATCGCTTCAGGCCCTCCGGCCCGATTCGCTAGCCGAGGATGGAGCCGAGCGCCTTCGCTTTGGCCTGAGTGCTGCCCTTCAGCCGAATGGTTCTTGCGCGGGCAAGCAGGGTGGCCACCTCCTTGGTCGTCAGCCCGATTGGCGGCGAGGCCTTGACCTGGTCGGCCTGGCCAAGAAGCCCGTACACCACCACAATGTTGCGCTTGTGGTGCAATTGCGCATTGGGAGCGGCGGCAATTTTCTGCACCAGCGGCAGCGCCGCAGCGGAATTGTCTTCGAGGGCTGCCGCCAATGCCATGTTGGTCTCGACGTCAAGATCGCCCGGCGCAAGTCTCAACGCCTGGGCGAAAGTCTCCTGCGCCTGCCCTGTCTGCCCGGCGAAAGTCTGCGCAACGCCCAATCGGTTGTAGGCGCCGCTGGTGTTGACCAGCGGCGCTGCCTGCGCAAGCGCGCGCATGCCTGCATCGATATCGCCTACCTCCATCATCGCCGAGCCAAGCCCAAGCATTGCTCCCCCGTCATTGGGAGCTTTGGCGAGCGCGGCCCGATAAGCTTTGGCGGCATCGGCAGGATAGCCTGCCCGCATGTAAGCGTCGCCTGTCTTGACGAACGCGCTCGCCTTAGCGCCCGGCATTGCTGCGGCGCGCTGGTAGAGCGCGATGGCGGTATCACTTTCTCCGCGCGCATCAATATCATCGGCAAGCTTGATCAGGCGCTCGGATTGAGACGATGGGCCCTGCGCCTTGGCCTGCACGGAGCCGGTTTGGGTCGTCTGGCAACCGCTCAGCGCCAGCGCGACGACGACTGGCATGAATACGACACGCAACCGCAAATCCACCTCTCCGTATTCAAGCCTGTCCCACCTTACACAGGGCATCGGCCGACTGGAACCACGATAGTGCGGTAAGATTGCAACATGGCCGAAGAAGCTGAGGAAAAGAAATTACCGGCGTCCGACAAGAAGCTTCGTGACGCCCGCCGCAAGGGCCAGGTTTCGCAAAGCCGCGACCTGGTATCCGGCTTCACTCTTTTCGCAGCGCTTGGCTATCTCTATTTTTGCTGGCCGCTGCTCTTCAAATATCTTTCGGAACTCGTGCAGACTGTGACGGTGCCCGGCGGCTCTTTCGAGGAGGTCAGCCTGCGGGCCATCCACCACTCGTTCTCATTGCTGATGCTTGCCACATTGCCGCTAGTCGGCATCGTTGTGGTTCTCACCGTAGCCTTCGGCATGCTGGCCACGTTCGGGCCGGTCTTCTCGTTCGAGCCGCTCAAGCCGCAGTTCGATCGCATAAACCCGGCGAAGGGCCTTCAGAAGATCCTGTCGCTCCGCAATGTCATCGAGTTCGCCAAGGGCCTCGTCAAGGTGGTGTTCCTGGCAAGCCTTTTCGTATTCATCCTGATCGCCTGGCTACAGCCTCTCTTCGATGCGCCAGGCTGTGGTCAGACATGCCTGGAGCCGATCATCAAGGCGGTGATGACACCTCTCGGGACTGCCGCCGCCCTGGCCTTTATCGTCATCGGCTTGATCGATGTTCCTATTCAGCGCTGGCTGTTCCTACGGGACATGCGCATGACGACAACCGAATACAAGCGCGAACACAAGGATCTCGAAGGCGATCCGTTGATCCGCCGTGAACAGCAGCGACAGCGGCGCGAAGCAGTGATGCAGCCTGCGAAGCTGGGTGTGAAAAACGCGGTCATCGTCTTGGTGTCAGGCGAGCGCGCCGTGGCGTTGCGCTACGTCAAGGGCGAAACGCCTGTGCCGACAATTGTCGGCAAGGGTCAGGGCCGTGCGGCCGAAGATATGATGGCTCAAGCGCGCGAGGCAGGTATCCCCATAGTCGAGGATGCCGTCACCGCCCAAGCGATCTTCGAAGATGCGAACATCGGGTCTTATATCGGCCAGCAGATGTTTTCCCCGGTCGTTCGCCACCTCGTCCGGCACGGGCTCACTTGAAGCCAAAATCCTGCGATTGTCGTTCTATGCCAGTCTAGCCCTGTCGGCTGGTGGAAGCGAAGCGGAAGTCCGCTGGTCGCGCATCCGTCAGCGTCAAGGCGGCACGGCGGAAGACCGAGCAGGCCGATTCAATGAGGGCGTTTCGGTGGACCTGTCATGCCGCCCGATCCGCAGCTTGGCGTTCATTCGCGTTGAATAACAATGCGTCCTCAGCCCCGGCTGGCCAGCAGCCTTGTCAGCCAATCCGGATCCATTTCCGGCACGGAGGATAAAAGCCGTTCAGTATAGGGGGCATGCGGCGGCGTGAGAATTTCGCTCTTCAATCCCTGCTCAACGACTTTCCCCTGGTGCATGACCACAATTTCGTCGGCGATCGCTCGCACGGTGGCAATGTCATGGGTGATGAAAATGTAGCTCATGGCGAGCTCGCGCTGAAGCCGCATCAAGAGCTTCAGGATTTCCTCCTGCACAATCTGGTCGAGGGCGGATGTGATTTCGTCGCAGATGATGAGTTCCGGATCGGCGGCCAACGCCCGGGCGATGCAAACGCGCTGCTTCTGGCCCCCCGACAGTTCGGCCGGCAGACGATCCAAGTAAGTTTCGCTCATCTCGACCATGTGCATGAGTTCGCCGATCCGCCGATCCCGCTGCGCTCCCTTGAGGCCAAGATAGAATTCAAGCGGCCGAGCTATGACTTCTTCGACCGTCTGGCGCGGATTTAGCGCGTTGTCGGGCATTTGATAAATCATCTGTATGCGACGCAGAATCTCTTTTGGGCGGGTCTCCAGGGTCTTGGAAAGGGCCTGGCCGGCAAAGGAAATCGACCCCGAAAGCGGCGGCAACAGGCCGGTAACGACGCGAGCGAGCGTCGATTTCCCGGAACCGGATTCGCCGACCACAGCCACTGTTCGTCCACGTGGAACTTTGATGGAGACATCCTGGAGCACCTTGACCCTCCGCGCGTAAGCCGCGGTGACGTTGTCTATCGTAAGCAGATATTCATCGGCCGGAACTTCGGGCTTGGCGAGCTTGCGCACGGCCCAGAGCGTTTTGGTATATTCCTGGCTGGGCGAGGCGAGCATCTGGCGTGTTTCAGCCTCCTCCACGGTAAGTCCATCGCGCAAAACCATGATGCGGTCCGCCATTTGCGCCACCACCGCCAGATCATGCGTCACATAAATTGCAGCCGTGTTGAATTCCTCCACGACATTGCGAATGGAGGCGAGAACTTCGACCTGCGTCGTCACATCGAGCGCCGTCGTTGGCTCGTCGAAGACGATGAGGTCCGGACGACAGGCCATCGCCATAGCGGTCATTGCCCGTTGCAACTGTCCGCCGGAAACCTGATGAGGATAGCGAAAGCCGATGGTCTCCGGGTCTGGAAGCTGAAGACGCCGATAAAGATCGACGGCACTCCGGTTCGCTTTCTCTCGGCTGGCAATCCCATGCGCCACCACAGTTTCGACAGTCTGATCGAGGAGCCGGTGGGCCGGATTGAAAGAGGCCGCGGCGCTTTGTGCGACATAGGCGATACGGGAGCCTCTGAGGCGACGCCGCCCTGTTTCGCTGAGTGCCAGAAGATCGATCCCGTCGAACAGGATCGAGCCCTGTGTAATACGGCAGCCCGGCTTGGCGTAACCCATCGCGGCGAGGCCAATGGTGGATTTGCCGGCGCCTGACTCGCCGATCAGGCCAAGAACCTCCCCCCGCTTCAGCGCCAGATCGACCCCGCGGACAATGGGATGCCATCGCTCGTCCGAGAAGCCCTCCACATGGAGATTGCGGATCTGCAGTAGATCCTTGCCTTTTTCGCGCGAGGCCGGACCGCTACCTTTCATCCCGCAACCCGCTTGTTGCGTGCAGGAACCAGTCCACGACGAAATTCACGGATACCGTGAGGAGGGCAATCGCGCCGGCCGGCAGCAGCGGCGTGACATCGCCGTAGGTGATCAGGGTTGCATTCTCGCGCACCATCGATCCCCAATCGGCGGTCGGCGGCTGAATGCCGACGCCCAAGAAGGACAGTGCCGCGATCGTGAGGAATACGAAGCAAAATCGCAAGCCGAACTCCGCGACCAGCGGCGGCATCACGTTGGGAAGGATTTCCTTGGCGATGATCCATTTCGGGCCTTCCCCGCGCAATCGCGCCACTTCGACATATTCCATCACTGCCACGTTAAGCCCGACGGCGCGTGCGAGCCGAAAGACACGGGTAGAATCGAGCAGCGCAATTATGATTATCAGGCTGGTGATCGACGACCCGAAGATCGAAAGCAGCACCAGGGCGAAGATCAGGCTTGGGATCGACATCAACACGTCAACCGCACGCGACAGTATCTGGTCGAGCCATCCTCTGTACAATGCGGCTAGAAGACCTAGCGAGACGCCGACTGCGAAGGACAGCAGTGTGGTCGCGACGGCGATACCGATGGTGTTGCGCGCACCGTAAATCAAGCGTGTGAGCATATCGCGGCCGAGCTGGTCGGTTCCCAGTTTGAACTGCTGGCTCCACGGTGCGAAGGCTTCGCTGAAGACCTGCGTTTCGCCGTATGGGGCGATCCAGTGCGCGAACACCGCAACGATGACATAGCCGATGATGACGAGGATGCCGAACCAGGCACTGAAGGGTGCCTTCTTCAGCGCCGTTTTGGCCCGGGTGGCGCGCGAGCGCCTCAGCCTGTGAACCTGAGCGATGGGTTCGTAGCTGGTCATCGTGGATGCAAGAGCCTTGGATTGGTGGCGATCGAAATGATGTCGGCGGTCAGATTGAGCAGGATGTAGGTCGCCGCGAAAATCAGGGCGCAGGCCTGGACAACCGGAACATCCCTGGATTTGACCGCATCAACCATCAGCTGACCAATGCCGGGATAGACGAACACCACTTCGACCACGACCACTCCGACGACCAGATAAGCGAGATTGAACGCTACCACCGTGACGATCGGAGCCCAGGCGTTGGGCAACGCATGCCTGAGTACGATGGCCATGGGCGACATTCCCTTCAGCCGCGCCATGTCGATATAGGGGCTTGCCAGCATGTTGATGATCGCGGCTCGTGTCATGCGCATCATGTGGGCGACGATGACGAGCGTAAGTGTGATTGCCGGCAAGGCTACTCTCCAGACATGCTCCCAGAATGGCGTCTGGTCGTTCACATTCGACAATGTCGGGAACTTGGGAACTGCGTTGAGCATCCAGTTCAGTGACACTGCGAGCCAGTGCGGCAGGGATTGTGCGAACTCGGATCCGATGAACGTGTCGCGCGAGATGACCAGGTAGGCTAGCATATAGGCGACGAAAAACTCCGGGAACGAAATGGTTGTCAGCGTCACTGCGTTCACCAGCCGGTCGAACCAGCCATTGCGGTAGAGCGCAGCGAGGATGCCAAGTCCCAGGGCCAGCGGAACTGCGATCAGCGCGGTCATCGATGCGAGGAACATCGTATTGTAGAGGCGCGGCGCGATGATCTCGGCGACAGTGCGCCGATACCCGGTGCGGCTCGCGAACGAAGAGCCGAAATCCCCGTGGAGCATCTGCCCGACCCAGACGAAGTAGCGCTCGACAGGCGGACGGTCGATGCCAATTTCTCGCTGGAAGGCGGCGACCGTTTCGGGTGTGGCGGATTGCCCGAGCATCGCCTTGGCGAAGTCGCCCGGAAGCATTGCAATCGCAGAAAAGATGATGATGGACACGATGAACAGCGTGACCAGGCCGAGGCCAAGGCGCTGCAGAACCGTTCTTGCGACGGGGTTCATTTGCACGCGTTTCCCGTTGCGGCCGCTGCCCTGCCACATCCGGCAGGGCACACCGGGGCCAACCGGACCCTCGCAACCATCGCGGGTCCGGCCCGCACTCTCACGCAGTGGCGATCCACCAGCGTTCGGCCATCTTCAGTCCATCGTTCTCCCAGTTCGGCGCCACCTCGCCATGTGCGAGCTTATTGGATTTGGCGCTGACGAAATTGTTGAAGACCAGCACGATGCTGCCGCCATCATCATGGGTCAGTTGCTGCATCTCGGCATACATTGCCGACCGCTTGGCATCGTCCGTCTCGGCGCGCGCCTGGACAAGCAACTCGTTGAAGCGAGGATTTTTCCAGAACGACTCGTTCCAGCTGGAGTCCGCGGCGAAGGCTTGTGTGAACATCCAGTCGGCGGTCGCGCGACCGCTCCAATAGGAAGCGCACCAAGGTTTCTTGAGCCAGACATTGTCCCAATAGGCGTCCTCGGCCTCACGCACGACGTTTACGTCGATGCCGCACTGGGCTGCCGTTTCGCGGATGAGCGCAGCCGCGTCCACAGCGCCTGCAAAAGCGGCATCGGCGACCGAGAGATCCACCTTCAGTTTTTCCATTCCGGCCTTTTTCAGATAATGCTTGGCTTTCTCCGGATCGAAACTGTGTTGCGGCTGCGGATTCGTGGCGAATTTGATTGCCGGCGCGATCGGGTTGTCGTTGGCCACGGTGGCGTGGCCGAGAAAGATCTTGTCGACGATCTCCTGACGATTGATCGCCCATTTCAAAGCCATTCGGACGTCCGGATTGTCGAACGGCGCCATCGTGACATTCATCGGCAAGGTATAGTGGCCATAGCCGGTGACCTCGACGATCTCCACCTTGGGATTGCGTTTCAACATGCCGAGGGTCTTGAGGTCGGCGCGGCCAATATAGTCCACCTCCCCTGTCGATAATGCGGCCATGCGAGCGGCGAGATCGGTGATGGCGATGAACTCCACCTCGTCGAGATAGGGTTTGCCATTTTTGAAGTAGTTCGGATTGCGCTTGAGCTTGGCCGAAACTCCGGGCTGGAAGTTCTCAAGCACGAAAGCACCGGTGCGAACGCCCGATCCCCAATCCGCCTTGCCGTCCTTGGCCGGCATGATGACCAGATGGTAGTCACTCATGATGTAGGGGAAGTCGGCATTGCCGCTCTTCAACGTGAAGACAACCGTCTCCGGGCCGTCCGCCTTGATGCTGGCGACCGGTTCAAGCAGCGGCTTCGCCGCCGATTTGGTTTCGTCGCCCATATGGTAGCGCAGCGAAGTCACGACGTCGTCCGCCGTCACATTCTTGCCGTTGTGGAAGGTTGCGCCCTTGCGCAGCTTGAAGACCCAGGTTTTGGCGCCATCCGACGATTCAAAGCTCTCGGCAAGGTCCGGCTGGACGTTGCCTTTGGCGTCGACCTCGGTGAGGCTGTTGGACATCGAGCCCGAGAACACGGTTTGTGTGAATGTGTCCGGGTAGCCGGCCGGATCGATCGAATCCGTTGTTGCCCCATGTGCCATGCCGAGCTTGGCGAAGCCGCCCTGCAGCGGTTCGGCCCGGGCCGTGCTGACGAAGAGCTTGTCCGCAGCGGTAAGCGTCAGCCCAGCGGCCAGCCCAAGATGAATGAAGTCGCGACGGGAAATCTTGCCGCGGCCAGTCTGGCTTTGAGCGATACCAAGCTTGTATTCAGATTCTGACATTTGACTCTCCCATTGCGGATTTTCCGCGTTATTGTTCGTCAAGCACCTGTGAAGAAATCTGCTCGTCAGCCGCGATCACCCTTTCTTCTGACCGCTCAAATCCGCACCTCGATCAGGCTGTCACATAGATGCTGCCCGCCTCGACGGTGACTGGAAATGTGCGCGCGCGAACGGACGGATCGACCAGGGCCGCGCCTGATTTGATGTCGAATTCCCAGCCATGCCAGGCGCAGCGCACGATCTCGTTTTCGCGGTGATAGATGAATTGCGCCCCTTCGACCGGTGCAGTTGTTCCGCATTGCGGCCCCTCGCAAAGCGGAGCGCCGCGGTGCGGACAAACATTCAGCAGCGCGTGGAATGAATCTCCGATGCGGAAAACCCCGACCGAAAGGCTGCGGATCTTGGTGATGAAGGGAGATCCGGTTTCGATCTCGTCGACACGGCAAATATATGTCTTCTCAGGCATCGTCTGCTTCCTCAGGCGGCATTCGCCGCTTGCGCGCGGGGGATGCGTTTGTAGACCTCCAACGCATTCAGCCCCATGATCTTGCTCTTCCAGGCGGGAGGGATTTGCAGCGTGTTGGCGTCGTCGTAATCCCAATGCGGATAATCGGAGGCAAACATCAGCGTATTTTCGCCGTCCATCGCCTCGAGAGTGGACCAGAGATGCTGAATATTTGCGGGCTGCTCCAGCGGCTGCGTGGAAAAGCGGATGTTGCGCCGGCAGTATTCGGACGGCAGCATCTTCAGCCATGGCGTCTCTTTGCGTAGAGCTTTGTAATCGGCGTCCAGGCGCCATAATACCGACGGCACCCAGGCGACGCCGCACTCGATGACTACGAAGTAGAGATCCGGCCATTTCTCGAAGACGCCATGCGCAATCATGCTTGCGACATGTGAAATCGCCGACATGTGCAGGATGGCATGGGTCTCCCAGAAGAATGTCGTCGGGGCCGGAGCAATCGCGGTCGAATTCACGCCGCCATGGCCGCCCAGATGAATGGCAAAGGGCAGCCCCACCTCGGCGCAAGCCTCATAAATTGGATGGTAAAACGGATCGCCATAGGGCTTGACGGAGCCTTGCGAAGCGAGAACCTGAACCATGCGCGGGTGATTGCCCAGACGGCGTATCTCGGCGGCCGCGAGCTTCGGATCCTGTGGCGCGACGATGATCGAGCCCATGAAGCGATCGTCCTTCGGCAGCCAGTGGTCGATCTGATAGTCATTGTAGGCGCTGACGAGGGCGCTGGCATAATAGGGATTGGCGAGGGTGGAAGCCTCGATCGGCTCGTCGCCGGTCAGGATCGCCACATCGACCTTGTACTTGTCGAGGTGTTTTTCCTTCATGATGAGATAGTTGTCGGCTTCTGTTTTCGGACGGACGTCCTTGCGGGAGAAGTCCTGCGGATGAAACCAGGGACGATGGCCATGCGGGAAGGCGCCAACGGGACCTGTCTTCTCGCCTTCGACGAACATGTCCTTCCATAGGCCGGAAAGGTAAGGCTCCAATACGGTCGCGCTTGACCAGTAATTGTGACAATCGCAGTCGACTATGAACACGTTGCTCAGCTCCGTAGCTTCAGCCTGGTCGATCTGCCGGCCGATTTCACCGTGTGCAGCTTCCGCCTTGAGTATTGTTTGATCAAGCTTATGATCCGGCCCAATATGATCGACTTTTTCGATCGGAGGTCATGTGCAGCTAGATCACATCGAAACCTTTCTCGACATTATCGAGTCGCGAAACTTCAATCGCACCGCCGATCGGTTGGGATTGACCCAGTCGACGATCAGCACCCGCATCAAGAATCTGGAGAGTGCGATCGGGTCGGAGCTCTTTCAGCGCGGGCGTGCCGGTGCTGAGCCGACAGCCGCAGGGCGGCGGTTCGAAGCGTACGCCAGATCCCTGCTGTCGACGTGGTCGCAAGCTCGCCACGACGTGCGAGCGTTCAACCGTTTCGAGGGCACCTTGCGCATCGCCGCTCAAGTAGGCATGACCCGTTCGGTCCTGCCGGGATGGGTCGAGACACTGTGCCAGGCGCTTCCCAAATCCTCGATCCATGTCGAGTCGGATTATTCGAACCAGATGGTCAGCGACCTAAGCATGGGAAATCTTGATATCGCCGTGCTTTATGCGCCTCGTTACCTGCCTGAGATCGCCTACGAGCATCTGATGGTCGAGGAATATGTGATGGTTTCGACGGCTGCCAGAACGCTGTCCGACGTCGACCCTGAAACCTACATTCGCCCGGGCTACACCGCCGTGCTGGAAAAGACGCACGCAGAGCTGCTGGCCGAGTTGGCGATCTGTCGGCTTTCGACGGGATCGGAAACTCTGGCGGAGATCATGCTCCGACGAACGGGCGGCACCTGCTATATGCGTAGCGACGATGCGCGCCGGTTCACGGCCGAGCTCCCATCGTTTCTCGTCGAGGGAGCGCCGACGCTGCACCAGCCAGTCCACACCGCGATACTCGCGCGCCGCAAACATGAACCAATTATTCGCAAAGGCATCCGAGCTCTCCAGGTTGCTGTAATGTCACTGGAAGTCTAATCGAAATTACCGATCATAAAGGCAGGATTGCGCGGCTGTTCAGCGGGGTTTGAAGTGGCATCTTGGCTCGACTTCAAACCCGAGTTGACTGATGAATGCATACGCGGCCTTTGCAGCCTCCGGCTTCGTCCCAACAAAGCGTCATCGGCAGTGGGCACAGACCACATCGCAGCTTGTGCTCTGCCGGCGCGTGATCGACGAAACGCACGATGTGAAAACATTCGTTCTCACACCCACTTCAGATCGGATGTTCTGCTTCAGCGCTGGCCAGTATGTTCTGGTGCACCTTAGGATCAACGGTGCCGCGGTGACGCGCTCCTACTCCGTTTCGTCACCGCCGACGCGACCGCTCGACCTACAGATCACCGTGAAACGGACGCCGGGCGGGCTCGTTTCGAATTGGCTGCATGACAATTTGATGCCGGGCGACGGGATCGAGATCGAAGGGCCGCTCGGCTCGTTCAATCTCGACGATCTGCCGCATGCAAAGTCCCTCTTCCTTTCAGGTGGCAGCGGGATAACTCCCGTCATGTCGATGCTGCGCGCATTTACCGACCGCGCAGCCGACCAGGATATCCGCTTCATTCACAGTGCGAGAACGCCGGAAGACATCATCTTTCGGCTTGAACTGGACGCACTTGCCGCTCGCTTTCCCAATGTTAAAGTGACTTGCATTTGCAGTCAGGAAGACGCGGCATGGAGGGGTCCAACTGGACGCATTGGCAGTCAAATGCTCCTGAACCTGGTTCCCGATCTCCATAGCCGCACCATTTTCGCTTGTGGGCCGGAATCCTACATGAAGACGGCACGCGGCTGCCTGGAGGCAATCGGCCTCGCCCGTTCACAGTATCATGAGGAGAGCTTCGGAGGCGGCAACAGTTCGCGTTCGGTACCGGCTTCAAAGGTTTCGTCTTCGGTCCGCTTCGTCAGGTCTGGCATTGCGCATGACTGCGCGCCCGGAGAGACCTTGCTCGAAGCGGCGCGCCAATGTGGCGTCTACGTCCCGACCGCTTGCCAGCAGGGAGTTTGCGGGACCTGTCGGATCGCCAAGCTGTCCGGCGAAGTCGTCATGGATGACGTAGGCGGGCTGACCTTGGAGGACAAATCGGCAGGCTACGTCCTGGCGTGCTGCAGCCGGCCGCAAGGCGACGTTTTGCTTGATCTCTAATTGTCACATACCGCATCGCGGGACAAATCGGATCAGCCTTTGCGTTGCACAATCAAGCCGCACTGCTGCGCCGCAAGTGATTGGCATTTCGGAGCATGTTGTCCGGCCTTACCCGGAGACTTGACCGCCCCCGAACACTCTAAGTTAGAGGCAGTTACCTCATTCAAACAGACGAGGACAGTAGGCCAACCCGCCGTTAGGGTAAGAGGTCGTTCTGTCGATTCTATACGGGGGATACTATTGTCAGTCTTGCGGAAACGGAAGCAAACTTGCGATCCTCCATGCAGACACTATTGCAGTTCATGTGCTCTCATCCCATAGGGGGGACGTTGTCGAAGAATGAGTGGGGAAACAACAATTTTCTCGGTGTTACCGCAAAAATCTATAAACCCCATTCGGTGATATGCCGCCAGGAGGACGACAACAGTGAGATATTCATTGTAAAATCGGGCTGGGGCATACTTTATCAGGCACTGCCGGACGGAGAGCGGCAGATCATAGACACTCCCCTCAAGGGGGATGTCGTCGGTTTCCGTGGCTTGGACGGACCCCGTCTTGCGTCGCTGGCGTCCATAACCGAACTAGCTGTTTATGAAATTTCCAGTAAGGAACTGGTCGAGGCCATCCTGTCGGAAGGCCGAATCGGGAAGAAGATCGCCTGCTCCCTGGCGCGCCTGAACGCCATCCTTGCCGAACATCTCATGAATACCGGGCGGCGGAACGCGATGAGGCGTACCGCCCACTTCCTGCTAGAGTTGGAGGTGAGGCTCTCCAGGGTTGGGCTGTCGGCGCATGGAAGGTATGAGTGTCCTCTTGCCCAGCATGAACTGGCCGACATACTCGGCATGACCACGGTTCACGTCAACCGAACGTTAAGGGAGCTCCGCAAGGCCGATCTCGTCTCTTTCAAGTCAGGCCATGTAGAAGTGATCAATCGCAAGAAGCTGGTCGAAACAGCCGGATTCGACAGCGAGTATCTCAGGTAGCGGCTATCTCTCTTGAAGAGATTATCATGACGGGCGGCAACTCGGCCTGTCGCACCGAGGCCGGTGTGTTGCTGAAATATGCGCGGAGCCCCTTTTACTGCGGCAGATCCTGGGGTGGGGCTCAAGCTAAATTGTTGAGCCATGGCTATCAGCGCTGTGCGCTAACCATGTCAACGGCACCTTCAGGAGTTCTGGTCTACCACGGGAATCGCCGCAGGTACCAGCCGATCAACATTCGGCTGCCTGCTAGGTGAGATGGCCAAGTGGTCCTGTGCATGCGTCTTCAGGCGGATTGCAGCCCTTTTGGTCCGGGTTGGCGTCGGTTCCCTGAAAATTATGAAAAAAGCAACCTATGTTAGAGACTGCTTATAAATAAACCCTACACTTACCCAAGTTGGGTGTCTGCTGGGTCGGGAACTAAACAGGACGCAAATGGAGTAATCGAGCCTCGACGTTTCACAAGGCGCAATACCAAGTTTTTCAATGCCAGAGAATGCGGAAACCATATCGGCCGGCGCAAGGCGGCTTGTGTGGAAGAGCGGGTATTGATATGGGCTCCACAGCAGGACTGCACAATTACACTTCGGCAAATCGATCCGGAGTCCCGTCCGGTGGAACGGAAACCGTCCGCGGGCAGACAGGCAGGGAATGCCTCCTCATTCTGGACGGAAGGGCACTAGACCGCGAGTGTCTCGCATCGGCTCTCGTGGACCACGAACTCGGTATGGATGTCACCGCGTGGCGTTCCGTCGAGGAATGGCGCGTCGGAAAGAGCTCTGCCCCTCCCCTTGCAGCCATACTCTTCAACCTTGGCAGTCGGAAGGTTACAGATTATGGCCTCGCTGACGAGATCAGGCACATTTCATCCGAGTTCAAATCGGTCCCTGTGGTCGTCCTGGCCGAGACAGAAGACCTTGCCCAGATACTGACCGCTCTCGAATGCGGTGCACGCGGCTACATTCCGACCTCTGTTGGAATCGATGTCTGTGTCGAGGCAATCAACCTCGCGGCAGCGGGAGGCATCTTCGTGCCGGCGAGCAGTGTCCTTGCTATGCGGCACCTGATAGAGTCGGGCCGCCGCGACACGGAGCCTTTGGCGGGCATTTTCACGCTTAGGCAGGCCGAGGTTGCGCTAGCGCTCCGGCGCGGCAAGGCGAACAAGATCATCGCCTACGAACTGAATTTGCGCGAAAGCACGGTGAAGGTCCACATCCGCAATATCATGAAGAAGCTAAAGGCGACCAACCGCACGGAAGTCGCCTGCAAGGTCAACGATCTTCTCTCAGAAGGAACTCTGCCTGAAGAGTGAGCCCAAGCATAACACTGCCCACCTTGGGTGAATCCTGTGGCCATGTTCGGCTATTTGCCCTATCAAACATGTATTGTGAAAGTCGAAGGGCGGAATCGGCGGCTAATCGGCTGTCTAAGCAGGCTCGGGGAAGGTGTGGCTTCCTACCCATCCTATGGCCTCCTCGATCGTATCGAAATTCTTGTGCTGCCCGCTCAGCAGCCCGAATCCCGTTTCGAGGAACCATTTGCCTTTCGTGGAATATGCTTCCTCGTCGATTTGGGTAAGGACCGCCACCAATTGGTCGCGTTTCCACACCAGCACCCCGGATTCTCCGCCTTCAACCGTTCCGATCCGGACTTCGCTGAATGACAATCCAGAAACAGTCTTCGCTTCGCCCATTTTGATGAATTCCTCAGATTCAAAATGGCAATAAAATCCGTGAGCTTTGCAATTTGTTGTCAAATCACGCAGTGAGTTCGAGCCGTTTGAGGCGATCTAATTCGGCAATCGACGCTATTGAGTACAGGCGACAACGCGTAACGAAACCGGATCTGAGACGACCGCCGCCAATACAAAGGGCCGGGTCGTGGTCACATCGGCGCCGTCCGCATGATGCGTGCGGTCTCCACCGCGCTCCTTCGCCCAGCCCGGGAACGATTTGAGCCCTATGCCTTGTTGATCGGCAACGAAGTCTGGCACATGGATGCGCCAGCCCGAACGAAGATCTATCGCAGGTCATATTGGATGATCATCATCGAGAAAGAGGTATCCGTTTTGTGCTTCAGGCAGGTCATGCGGATGGTGAGCTGACTGAGGTTCTATCGTGTCGTTCCCCGTCGGGCCGTCGCCAGACGCTGGAGTAACCATACCATGCTTCATTGCCCAAACTGCGGCCTGTGTTCGGTTGCGAACCCGAATCTTTCGAAGGATGGCCTTGACGTGTACCTTCACTGTAGCCTCGGCGATATTAATCTCGCGCGCGATGACTTTGTTGGATTCCCCTCCGATCAAGCGACGCAGAATGGACTTCTCCCGATTTGACAAAATCACTAGTTCTTCACCTTCAATCTCCACTTTAACTGCAGCGCTCGGTAACTCAGCAGCTACAGCATCATTTCTCAACCCTTGTCTGATATCTTCAATTACCATCGAAGTTTCCGTAGGCAACACGATTTGCCCTAGCGTAACCAATTCGAGAGCTTTAATGAACGTGTCGTAAGCAGCGACCTTTGTCAGATACCCGTTAGCCCCGGCACGAAAAGCTGAGATTATATTGGTCGTTCGACAGTGATCGGCTAGCGCAACGACATGGCTGGTCGGGTAGATCGCCTTAAAGTCTGCAATTTGTGCGAACTCAGCATCCGCGTCAGTATCGCCGACATCTATGATGAGCAAGATGGAACGGTGCTGGGGTAGCGGCTTCTGCAGAAGATCGTGAACAGTCGCCGCGGAGAAAAGAATACGAAAATTTGCCGCATTCAGGGTTCGACTAAGCGCTTCTCGAAGCAACTCGCTCGGCTCGACAAGCACCGTTATGAAAGATTTTCTTGTCATCATCGCTCTCGCTCGGCGCGATTGGGATACACATGTCGATTGGGATGCTCCAAAGCGCCAGCCGCATAGTTTCTTGTGTTCTTAATGTTACGCTCGGAAACCCTTACACCCAAATACCATCTTTAGGCGTAGGGCAGCATCATCGAGGCGTATCCGAATTCTTCAACCTGGGGCTTTTGGTCAAGGGCACGAGCTCTTGGTTTCAGCAGCTCAGGGAGGCGGCCATCGTAGCAAAGGACTGCGCGGCCGTGAGGATTGCCAGGGCTTGTTTTCCGGTGGGCGTGGTGGTGCCCCCGATCTGGCGGGAGAGCGTCGCGGTTTATGCGGCGAGCGGCGGGCTCAGGCGAGCCGCCCCGCGGCAATCGACCACTCGCGGATGTCGCGCAGGGCCGGGTGAAGCCGACACTGACGCGGGCACGCTGATCTGAGCACACGCACACGCCGAGCTTCAGCAGCTGAGGCAATGCCTGCCGCGGCCGGGTAACGCTGCAAGGGATCTTGCTTTGTCGGGGCCGGAATTCTAGCCAGACGTGAGAGCCGACGAAAGAAACGCGATGCGGCCAGTTTCGCTATGATTACCCGATAGGATTGCCAAGACTGACGGCTTCGTCGCGTCGTTCTTCTGGGCCCGGACAACATAGTGGGAAACGGCCCAGCTATCCTGCCAATGCATGTCGGAGCCACAGAGACGCACGTCGGCAAACCAAGTTTCCGGCCCCCCCGTTTCGTTCGATCGCGTTTGTCCTGTCACAATCGAGGAAGCTCTCCTGGAGCGCAGCAATCCGGTTGGACGAGTTTGCCCCAGATTCTCCTTTATCCGAATGGAGTGCCCACAAAGGGACAGTTGTGCTGCCGGCGGTGAAGGGTCACGATCCGGTCGAGCCTTGCTCGACCGGATCGGACGCATCGGGCGGGATGGCCACCATCGAAAGAGAAAGCCACACGCCATGGCCGTTAATACAGAATTCAATTGCGAGCCCGTCGCTCCCTCGTCACAGGCGGCCCAGCGCAGGGGATTGAAGGCCATCCTGCTTGTCTTCGGGCTCTCCGGGGTCGCCGCCTTGGGCGGGGCCGCGGCCAAAAACTTAGGGGCACTAGAGATTGTTTCCAGAGCCGTGGCACAGGTCAAGGAAGTCTCCCGACCCGTGATGCAGCCCGTGAGACAGAAGGTCGAAGATGCCTCCGCAGCCGTGATACAAAACGTCGAGGCGGCCTCCGCAGCCGTGGCGCAGAAGGTCGAGGCTGCCTCCGCAGCCGTGGTACAAAACGTCGAGGCTGCCTCCGCAGCCGCGGCGCAGAAGGTCGAGGAAGTCTCCGCAACCGTTGTGCAGAGGGTCGAGGATGTCTCCGGGGCCATGATGGAGACGGCCGACGATGTTTCCGGAGCCGTGATGCAGAAGGCCGAGGATGTCTCCGGAGCCGCGGGAGCCGTGATGCAGAAGGTATCTGCTGTCATCAATGGCTGGCAAGAACAACCGGTTCAAGCCATGGCCGAACCCTCCCGTGCGATCGCGTCAGGACCAAATGCGGCGGGCGTGGCGTCAGTCGAACGGAGTGTCGAAACCAATGCCGAACTCCCCAAAACCCGCAGCAAGGCACCAAGCGTGCCAACCGGATACCTGTTTGGCGTCGGCGATCGCCTCAAGGTCGCGTTCTACGAGCGCGTCGAGGTCGAGGAAGACAAGTGGGGGCGCGCGCCCTCGGCCTTGCGCGGCATCCTGCAGCGTCCGGAACTGAGCGGCGAATATATTATCCAGGAGGACGGCACGATTTCCGTGCCCTTGCTTGGCTCCATTCCGGTCGCCAACAGGTCTACGCACCAGGTACAGGCCGACCTGGTGGAAACCTTCAATCAACTGCTGGGCCGCGAGGGACTGGTCAACGTCCTGCCGCTGGAACGCCCGCCCATCTACGTGCTGGGGCCGGTCAAGAATCCAGGCTCGTTCAAGTACGCGGCCGGCATGACCGTCCTGCACGCGATCGCGCTAGCAGGCGGACTGGACCGGGCCGAGGGCGAGCCGTGGCAGAAGATCGAAGCCGTACGCGAGATCCAGAAGCGGAGCGGGGCAATCGACGCCATGTTGAAGTTGCTCGCGCGCGCGGCCGTGCTGAAGGCCGAGCGCGACGGTACGAGACCCACAATCCCGCGCCAGTTGCTGGAGCTGGCCGGCGCGACCGAAGCTGCCAAACTCGTCAACGAGCAGAGCGACCGGCGCAAGGCCGTCGCCACGGCCCGCAAGGATCGTGAGCGCGCGACCCTGCGTGCGCTGGACGCGGCCAAGCAGGACGTTGTCGCGTATGGGCGCATGGAGTCGCTCAACGAACTCATCAAGCTGCGCCAGGAGCGCGTCAACAGCATGCGCACGCTCGTGGACCGCAAAGTTGTCAGCATGACCGTGATGGATCAAGTCCAGGGCGAATTGTCCGACGCGGAACAGCGCCGGCAGGACGCCCTCAACCAGTACGCGGCCGCCAAGCAGCGCCTCGCTTCGCTGGAGTCTGAGGTGTTGCGGACCAGGGCCGACCTCAGGATCGATCTGGAGGTCGAGATCGAGACCATGGAGAGTCAGATCGCGGCCAATCAGCGCGAGTTGAACGCCAGCGAAGGCGTCCTGTACACGTTGCCGGTGACCCGCGCCCAGTTTGCGAAGGACGCAAACAGCGCAACTTATCAAATCGTGCGGCAATCGGCTGCCGGGCCGGTCAGCATCGAGACCGTTGGGATGACCCTGTTAAAGCCAGGCGACCTCGTCAACATCATCATAGGCGAAAGCGAGCCAAGAGAGCCGGCCGGTTCGTCGGTCCCAACCGTGTCGCCGAGCTGCGAGAGCTTGCCGGGAGCGTGCAATCCCAACGATGTCGAGCCTGCCCGCGTGGTGAGAGAGGAGAGGATCGGTCCGAATTGACGCCCGGCAAGGACATTGGTCTGCATTGCTGGTCTGCGTGGATGAACTCGTCGGCACGAAGTGGGAAGCGCGAACCGACCACTCGCCGTCGCCGACAGCTTGAACCGATTCATGATCGAGCATGTCCGCCTCCGCTTGCATGTCCGCCTCCGCTCAGGAGTTCGGATCACTGACAAAGTTGCAGTGAGATGACATCGAACGGGATGCAGGTGCCAATCAAGGGGGATTGGTCAAAGATCTCGGAATTTTGTCACGACGCGCGTACGAGCGAAATCTGCGCACTATCAAATCGAGAAGGCTCTGGCTACTCAGCTGCTGAATTCAGATCAAGACGCTCGGCTCAGCCTCCATGCTAAAGTGTACAGCAAGCTTTTTTGTCCAGAAAGGCGCGCGTTTCGGCGAATTGGGGGCCGTAAGCTAGCCTTAGCAATGTGCAATAATTGCTCATCAGATGCAATCAACGTAACTGACGCGTTATCGCCACCTGGGAGAAGCCTGCCAATTTTCAATTTGCCAAGATCGATGGTATCGATCTACCTTTCGCCGATAATAGTCTTGATTTTGTGTTTAGTGGTCGGTTGATGGAGCACCTCCACCCCGACGCAGTAAGGCAGCTTTCGCAGCTATACCGTGTTCTTGTACCTGGCGGTGCCTACTACTGCATCACTACACACGCGGTCACGGGTCCTCACGACATTCGGTATACTTTGACAAAGTTGCATGTGGATTCCACCTGAAGGAATATAGCTATCGTGAGCTGTCACGCGCGTTTACGGGGATTGGCCTCGAAAGCAGGCTGTTCGGCCATGGGGCGTTAATGAGCTCGTTGCTGCCAACAACGCTGTCGATACCGCCAAGTTCAGCCTGCTCCCCAACGAACTGCGCTTGCCGCCAAGCGAAGTTGTGGGATCGAGATTCCCATCATGTCGAGACCAATCCTGCCCATCCGACGAATACGCCATAAAAGCGTTGTATCGGACGCCAGTGATCGGTTGTAAGATGCTTCAGCAAGCGACCATTCATCACAGGCAACTTTGACGGGGTCATTGTAGTATGTCCGGATTTTCTCGACCCCCATTCCGGGTGTGGCTAACCATGTCGGAATATGATGGCGTAACCGATCAACGTCGGTTAGCACTTTATTGAGACCGGTACCCGCCGCCGGATCGCTGGTAGCAAAACTGTCACCAGCCAATACCAGACCGGGTTGCTGTTCGTGATTCTGCGCGGCGTAAAGATCAACGGGTCGAATCTGAATATCGCTTGACACGACAGCATCACCAAGGAGACGCTTCAATCGGGGCATTACCGCATACAATGCAGATAACGGCGATGTGCGCACTTCCTGACACCACGCATGGCGTATATCACCATGGTAGACGAACACATTGGCGCGCATTCTTGAACCAATCGGAAACATGCTCACATAACCCATGGGCCCTGGCTTTTCCGCAAAATACGTTAAAGCTTGAAATTTGAAACCAGCTTTAGAGGTGAGATCAAAACCAACACTGATCGAGTGGCATTTGCTGATCTCGGATCGCGTGATCGCACCCCGGACGACATTGTTTAAGCCGGTCGCCACCACAATCAATCGGGTCGACCATGTGTCACCATTTGACAGGGTAACTTTCTGCCGGTCGGAGCTCGTCGTTATTTTGGTCACTTTAGCGCAGATGAATTGGACGCTATCTGGAATCTGGCGGCGAATAACATTTACCAAATCCTGATAAGCCATCCCATATTCGCAAGGCTCGCCGTGTTTCCCATGCTTTTTACCGATGACATAACCGTGACGGGCCACCGATATCTCAGTCATCGGTGTCGCAGCCGCCAATACGGCATCCGCCAGCCCGGTTTTTTTGAGCAAGTCGACTTGATCGTCATCGAGTTTTTCGCAGCGAAACTCCACTGGATAGACTTGATGGATATCAACAAGGATGGTCGAAATCTCCATCCGGCCAAGCATCGCAGCGGCTAACGAGCCGGCGGTACCACCCCCGAGGACCGCTACATCAATATTATTCAATTCCCGCTCCTCCGCTCACCACTTCATTGACAGCACGATCATGACGGCACCAAACGGTGTCGAAGAAAATTCAAGACTCCGTCTTTTGCTGCAAAACCAAACTAGCGCGCTTGTTTATCACGCGACCAAACCGCGCAATCCACAGTTCGGTAAACAGCTTTGACGGAATCCCCTCCATCGACCCGCCAGTCTCGCGAAGCAACTTGAAGTGCTTCTCCTCAATTTTCTCGCAGCAAAAATCCTCCGCACAGGGATGATGCACGTCGATCAGGACGATCGAAATCCGGCTCGCCCGAGCGTCGCGGCGGCGATAGAGCCGCCCCAGACCGCCTCCTACAATCCCAATATCTGCACTATACATCATCGTCTCCCGCAGATAAACCGCATTGTACCATACTTTTTCGCGAAGCGCTATGATGTATCCCACACCGATTTCAAACTCACGATCGTCCAGTCAGAGAAACATGCGATGCAAGGATCGTCTTGTCTTGCGAACAACCTGCCGCAGCGGCGGCTTTACTAACGGCGTTTTGGCATACCATGTATCTATATAATGGATAGCCATTCGCACCGCAACGACAATACGACCGAGCAAAGTTCTGCTATCAAAATGGAAAAACAGAAGCAAATTGATATCGGACCACGAAAGCTTATAAGGCTCGTCGCCGATCGTGAAATCGAATTTCTGAATCTTCCGGCCAATGGCATATTGCATCATTTCCTGAATATGCTGACGCCCGGGACTGTATTTGGCAAACTCCTCCAGATAACTCGACATCACCAGTGAATAACTGGAATTGAACCGGAGACCCAGACCCGTCGCCACCGGAATCCCATCCACATCCAGCCGCGTGACATGGATGACCTCGCGCAACCGAGGATTGGCGACAATCGCCAAATAAAATTCGCGAAAACCCGGACGTTCGAACATATCATGAACACCCATTCGGGCATAGCTGCTCCGTTTTTGTTCGATCAGCTTTGCAATGGTGCACTCGATCTCGGCCTGATCTTGCACGTCTACAAAGCGAATCGCGCCGCCACCTTGCTTGGCGAGGTTTTTGGCCTTGCGCCGGTGGGTATGCAGCGTCGAATTCGAAAACTTTGACGCATAAAACCTATTCCAGTTCGCTTCCGGGAGGGTTGCGACATGCCCGGCGCAATTAGCCAGCAAGACCGGCAACTCGAGAAAGGGATTAGGTTGGGAGCCGACAACACTGGGCATATTGGAAAATTCAACAGTGTCGAAACGAAGTCGAGGATAGTCTTGAATCGCCCGAATTATGTCTTTCCACAGGCGGCCGAATCGGCCAGGTTTCACGTGATCGCTAAAATTTATCGCCAGAATGGGCGAATTATAATCGCACAATTCCGATCCAAACCAGACCAGCCGGCGGATCAGACTATGGCGTTCGATCGCCAATGGCAGAATAAAAACCGCCATGCCGGTATCGTCGAGACCCAGCACGATCACCGGGATCAGTCTCTCTTTGGAGCCGATGTGGTGATACCATTCCATCTGCCAATCAAACAATTGGAATACGGTACAATCCGCATGCTGCTCTAATGTTCTCCATTGAGCTTCCACCGCGTCCATATCGGTGAAAATTTGCAGAGCAATATTCGCCGTCGTCGTCATTGGGTGTGCCTATGTAACAGAGGTTTAGCCAGTCCTGCTGCTAGAGAATGTTCTGCTTGAAATCCCAAAAGGTAGCGTGCCTTGTCCGGGTCGCCGATCGAATTATAGGGAAGAACTTGCGGATGACTTCGCCCGCAGGCTGCTCCAGTCTGAACAGCAAGTTGCGCGTGATCAGGAAGCCACTCAAAATGAAGAACAGTTGGACCCGCAGCGCTCCCGCCCCGATGCGGAAGTGCGTTTTGACCCACGGCCAGCCGAAGTGCTCGACGCCGACGAGTCCGATCGCGATGGCCCACGGGCCATCCAATTGCAGTCGACAATCCAGCGCCATAATCGGTGTCTCCTCAAGTCTGGAGCGGCGACGCGGTCGGTCGGTCGTGCGCGGGGCCGGCCGCAGAATCCAGTTTCATCGCGAAGGCCAAAATCAGGGCGGCACATGCACCCTCGATGCTGACCGCGAGCGTCCAGCCTAGGACCAGGCCTTGAAGTCCATCAAGCTTCGCCCCCGCGACCACGAAGCACAGCTCCAGCAATCCGCCAAGCGCGAACCAGCGAGATGCCTTGCGCATCCTGTCGCCCAACCGCGCCAGCGTACAGGCATGAAATTTGAGCGTTGATCCCAACAGGCTGAAGCCGAGGAAGTGTAGGCTCGAACCGGCGATCTCAGGATAGACCGGATTGAAGACCGCAAGGATCTCCTGCGAATAGGTGAAGACGAAGACGGCACAGGCCAGCGAGAAGAGCAATGACGCCGACAGCGACACAAGGATGTCGTGTCTGGATTGTTTCGGGCTTGTTCTGATCACAGGGAACAGGATCGTGGCCATGGCTGCTGGAATCAACGAGGCCGTAAAGACCAGCATCCACAACGGCATGAGGGCGGCATTTGTGATCGGCGACAGGAGAACCAGCACAAGGTAGGGCATGATGACGACTGGTGCCTGCGAGGCGACATCGAGCGCGTAGTGGTCGAAGACCTTGCTTCGGAGCGTATGGAGCAGCTGGAAATCGGGAGGCCCAACGAGGCGACGCGCACCGCCCCGGGTCAAGAGATCGACGCCGATACAGGACGCCACCAGGCTGGCCACCCAGCTCAGAAGAAGCGCGGCATTGGAGGTGTAGCCAGCGGCAGCGGCGACGGCGATCAGCATCAGCTTGAACGTGGAGAACAGCACCTGCCGGATCATCCTGCCGGTGCTGCGCAGGTTGCCGACGAGCGCCAGATCGACCATCGCGCAGAGTACGGTCAGGCAGCAGCCGAGGACGAACGTAACAGCCTCGAACCAGCCGCCGATCGGCCCGGTCGAGCTGTTGAGGTACGCCTCCCCGAAGACAAACAACAAGGCCAGGCCGACCCCCAGCGCCACCCCGACGGACGCTGCAGCGGCCACGAGGCCGCGCCCCTTGCCGGGATGCCGTACGATTTCACCCATCAGCAGGGTCCCGAGCCCGGCTTCGCCCAGCAGGCCGACGAGCGCCATCACGGACAGGAGAGCGGAGGCCTTGCCGATCACCTCCGGCGGAAACAGCCGGGCCGCGAGCCACCAATAGACAAACCCAAGACCGGCCGTTGCAATCGTTCCGATCGCCACAGCGCCGGAATTCAGAACGAGCGCGGCGCTCTTTTGAAGCTCTCGCCGGACGCGAATAATGGCTGTCCCCACGAGACCTATTGGCATGATGGCTCCCCCGAACCTTGCTGCGCCGGTACCGCTGACCTGCTAGCGGCTGGGCACACGACGTCCCGGTAGACCTGCTCGATCCGAGTCACGACCGCTCCTGCCTTGAGGCGCCCGACTCGGGCGAGGCTTGTCGCCTCCAGGCGAGCGAGCAAGGCGCGGTCCTGCAGAAGGGTCTGCATTGCGTGGGCAAGGACGTGCGCATCACCGGGCGGCACGAGAAGCCCGGTTTCGCCATGATCGACGAGATCCGGCATGCCGCCCACGCCGGTTGCGACGACCGCCTTGCCGGAAGCCATCGCTTCCATGATGACCGTCGCGCAGGCTTCGGGCCCGACCGACGGCAGCACCCCGAACAGTGAGCGCCGCCACGCATGCATGATGGCGGAATGCGGCCATGCATTGAAGACGCGAACGCTCGGCGGAAACTCTGTTGGCGTATCGGCGACCCGGCGCCCGATCAGGACCAGCTGCGGCGCCCGTTCCAGGCCGGCATAGGCTTGCAGGAGAACGTCAATGCCCTTGAGGCGCATCATATCACCGACGAACAGGATGAATTCACCCCGGGGTAGCTCACGCAGACAGGGATGTTCCGGGCCAAGCATCGCAACATCATCGGGCACAAAGTTCGGGATGATCTCGTAGGGGGCGCGGCCTTCGGTCAGTCCGGTGTGGCGCGCCACCGCGTGGCTCACCGCGATGAAACGGTCCACCGCGCGCCGAGCGGCAAAACTCGACGCCCAGTTGCCCAAAGTGGTCGCGGCTGCCTTCACCGCCCCGTAATGTCCTGCGGCGCAGGGCAGGCACTTGGCCGGCGCTGGGCCACTGCAGAGACGGGCGCCCAAATGCATGAAGTTCTTCTTGGCGCAGACAAGGCCGTAATCGTGGAGCGTAACCACGAGGCGCGCCCTACTCCAACCTTTGAGCAGCAGGAAGGACGCGTAGATCCAGTTATGGGCGTGGACTATGTCCGGCTCCTCCCGAGCGACCAGCCGCCTCAGGGCAAGCACCAATTCGGGATCTGGAAAGGGCGGTGCATGGCGCCGCTCGGGATCGGTGTGAAGGCCCGACAGGCGCTGGAGCGTTCCCTGCAGGCGATGCACGCGGACCGCGCCGTCCAGCTCGGTTTCAGGCGATCCAGGATGCATCAAAGTCCCGACGCTGACATGATGGCCCCGCTGCGCCAGCGCCGCGCCGAGATTGCGGACGTGCCGCTCCTCTCCCCCGATCACCGGAGGATAGAACTGTGATAGCAGCAGGATGCGCATGGTCCAGCCTCGTTCTAGATGCGCGGCACCATCGTCGAAACGCTGCGATAGAGCCGGTTGTCTTCCGGTCGATAGAGCCGCGCCTCGGCCGTCTGGCGAGTTCCCAAGACGGGCACCGGGATTTTCCGTATCCAGGTGTCGCCCGGCGCGATGGTGAGCGATCGGAAGATGGCGAACGGCTGCCCATCAAGGGTGATTTCCAGGTCGAATCGCTGAGGTTGGGTCTCGGCGCTCCTGATGCCGACGGTGATCTGGCCGGACTCGCCACTGGCCGACGGCAACAACCAGAACGCGGTGTATTTGAATTCCCGGTAGGCCGCTTCGTCCCGGACAGCAACCGCGTAGGCTCCGGTCGCCACGAGCAGCGCTAGCATGAACGCGGCCCCCTGCCAGAACCGGATCCGCGCTGGTGCCGGCCAGGCTGGCAGATCGGGTGTGTCGCGGCGCTCGGCCGCCAGCAGCGCCGCGGCGGCCGTCACGGCCCAGAACCACAGCGCCCACCCGAGCGGTGTAAGGAAGCCTGCGGCGTTCAGGGCAAAGCCCCCGGCAATGCCGGCGGCGAGGCTTGCTCCGACCGCGTAGGCCAGGTGTTGCAAGGCGGAGGTGGTCCTGACACCCATGGCCCGCAGCACCACGTGGCCCGAGACGAAAAACACCATGGGCGCGCCCAGGGCAGTACGCAGGAGCAAGCTGTCGCTAACCGAAACGGCAGCCACTGCGGCCCCCGCCCACAGGCACGCGGCCAGAAGGTCCCACTTGCTACGAATTCTCATGCAATCCTCTCACATCGTAGATGACGATCCAGCCGTTGTCGTAGATGCGGGTGACGCCCTTGACGTCATTGAACTTGAGCAGCGCTGCGCCCGAGAGCGGAGTTCCCTGCTGGGCTTGCCACGGCTGAAAGTAAAAGCCGAGCACCGGCGGAGCCGTGGTCAGGCGAAGGTCAACGAGCAGGAAATCGATGTCGCTTCGCGCCAACGCCCAAAACTCGTCGGGCCCCAATGTCTCGGCATCGAATATGCGCGCGGGATCGATCCCTTTGACGATGGTGACTCGGACGTCCTGCCGGCCGTAACCCGCAAGCAGAAGACGGTTGATACGGTCGGTGGTGAACCGGTTGCCGGCACCCAGCCATTCCCTGGCCCAGAGTGCCGTTTCGATCCCCATCGGCTCGATCGATTCCTGATCTGCACCCACCCTGTAGCGCCCATGGATCGGATTAATCGAAGAACTCGTCACGCCGCCTAGGACCATGATCACCAAGGCAACGGCAGGCGCGATGCGGCGCCACCCGCGTGGCGCGCGACCCTGCCAGAAGTGGACGATGCTCACCGCGACGACCAGTCCAACGCCGATGAACACGAACGTTCCCATGCGGTTGCCGATTTCCCAGCCGGCGACGGTCAGTCGGAAGGCCACCGAGACTGGGAGGCCGAAGGCCAGCAAGCTGAGCAGCACGAGGCGGCTGTCGCGCCAGCGGCGTTTGAGAATGCCGTGGATGGGACGCCAACCGGATCGCGCACCGCTCGGCGCTGCCAGGGCCAGCGACCGAAAGAATCCCGTTGCCAGTCCGAGCGCCACCAGCAGGAGCGCCAGCAAAGTGGTGAGCCGCATGTAGAGGGCCTTGTCCGGCGCTCCGAGGTGCTCCGACGGCGGGGTGGGCGCGCCTCGGATCTTCCCGAGCAATGTGTCGAAGCCGGACTCGATCACCGGACCGAGATAGCCTGTGAGAGGGACGTCACGGGCCTGCACCCACAGGATCGGCAGGGCTATGGCGAGGATGGCGGCGAGACCCACGGCAATGCTGGTCTTGATCCGAAGGGAGTCTTGCCGGCGCAAAGCCTCGAGGGCCGCTAGCGCTCCGAAATAGATGGCGGCGAAGGCGGCCGAGAGGTGATGCGTGACCGCGAGGCTTGCCAACAGCAATGCAATCAACCCGAGCGACTTCAGCCTCGGTTGCCCGACGAGATCCTTGGACGCTGCTTCAACCGCGAAAGTCAGCAGGCACAGCACCATGCCGAGGCTCTCGTAAGAGAACATCGAGTCGAACAGGAAGAAGGTTGAGCAACCCATATAGGCCAGACAGGCGACGGCCGAGATACGCGGCGATCCGGCGATGCTTTCAAGGAACAGAAACAGTGCACCGATGAACGTGCCCTTAAGGATGACCAACAAGAGCGCTCCCGCCACAAACAAGGGCAGTCCCGTCAAATCGACGATCGCGGTCGTCAGGATTTCCAGGCCGGGGTAGCTTGACCCGATAGGAAAAAGCGGGTTGGACAGGAACAGCCGCCGGGCTGTGATGAGATCCTCGGCCGCGATCCAGTGCAAAACCTCGTCGTAACCGCTGAAGCTTGTCGGGGAATAGACTAGCTTGCAGTAGAACAGGGCTTCGGCAAGCAGGAACAGGAGCACCAGGCGCTCACCCCTGGCTGTTGTCGGCCAGGCGATGCGAAGGCTGATCGGAGCGACCAGGAGAACGACACCGGACCAGAAGAGCGGCGCCGCCACGTCATAGTCCCGGCGCCCGGCTGCGTGCCCGGCCACGACCAGGAGTAGAGCCGCGGCGATCGTTAGGCATAGAGCCGCGATCCATCCGGAACTGGCGCGTTGCGATGGGCCATCGGCGCTGCCGTCGCGAAGGTCGGGACCGACAACGGCCGAGACGAATCGGATCCCGACCTGGAGCGGGTTGATCCTGGTTCCTGCGGTGAAATGAGCTGGCAACATCAGCATCATACTCTCCTCGCAGGAGACCAGGATGTCAGGCCACCGGGGGGCACGGGGACAGTGGATCGGTTGCCGAGGACATCATAATAGACGTCGCTAAGCGCGTGCGCGCAAGCATCCCAGTCGGGCAGCGCCAAATCCGGGACCTCCCGACGGGACTCGAGTTCCTCGGCCATGGCGGCGGCCAGCTCTCCCGGACCGGCGTTGCACGGGATCGCCCGGCACAGGCCGTTGGTGGCCAGCTCCCGCAGACCGGACGTGTCGCTGACGAGGACCGGACGGCGAAGTGAAAGGGCTTCCATCACGGCGACCGGATGGGCCTCGTATTCGCTGAACAGTATGAAGAGCGCGGCGCTCGCCAGGAGGTCTGCCATTTTCTGCCGCTCGGATCCGGGGATTCCCGCAATGGTGACCCGCTTTTCGAGGCCGAGCGTCGCGACGAGGCGTCGTAATTCTCCCTCGTACGGGCCTCTTCCGACGATGTGCAGTCGGGCATCCGGTACCCGGCGGATCAGTTCGGGCAAGGCCGCAATCGCCCGGTGATGGCCCTTGTAACGCTCCAACCTGCCGCCCGAGACGATCAGGTGCGGATCGACTTTGACGCCGGGGCTCGCAACCGGCATCGCGGCACCGTTCGGGATGACCACAAACCGTTCCCGCGGCACGCCCATCCTCGCGCTGAAGAAGCTGGCTTCGAATTCGGAGACGCCAATCAGCCGCGCGGCCCGGGCCACTAGCGGCCGGAGCAGCGCGTGCTGCGTGCCGCGCATGGCGTTGCGCAGCCGGGAGGAATGCCCGCCGCTGTGGAAGGTCAGGATGAACGGAAGGTCCCCGCGGACGGCCGCCAGCAGCCCGATCGGCGCCACGAAGCTGTTGTAACCTTGGAAATGGATCAGATCCCAAACCCCGCGCCGGATGGCGGTATAAATGCGGGGCGCCACGTAGAGGTCCAGCTCCCTCGGCCAGGCCGGCACGCGCTGCACGCGCATGCCGGGCACCGCCTCCTCAACCGGCAGCTCCCCCGAAGGATCGGTAGTGAGCACGTCAACCGCGTGGCCACGCGCAGCCAAGCGAGGGCCGACCTCCTGGATGTGAGTTTCGATGCCGCCCATGAAGGGGTAGCAGCGAGCGGCAACCATCAGGATTCGCATCGGGGTTGTCCACCGTCATCACAGGCTGTGGCGCTCCGCCTGTGCTGTTGGTGCAGCCTCTCGCGCAGGATGGTTTTGAGGACGCGCCAGCCGTCCGGGATGGCGCGCAGGTGGCTCACACCGCTGATGCGCCGAGCCTCGAAACTTGCCACCTCGACGATATTGAGGTGGTTCTTCAAAGCTCGCACGTTGATGAGGGTCTCGATCTCGAACCCGTCGCAATCGCAGTTCAGCGTGGCGACGTGCTTGGTCCAGAAGGCTATGTATCCGTAGCATAGATCGGAGAACCAACCGCCATAGAGCAGCCGCACGAACAGGGTCAGGCCCGTGTTGCCGAACATCCGGAACAGCGACATGTCACCGGTGCCGGCGCCCTGGATAAATCGTGAACCCTTAACGAGATCCGCGCCGGCCATCAGCGCACTGACAAACACGATCGCCTCCTCCGGGACCATGGAGCCGTCGGCGTCCAGCATGACGATGATGTCGCCTGTGGCGGCCAGGAATCCCGCTTGCAGTGCAGCGCCCTTGCCCCGGCGGGGCTCCATGACAACCTTCACGTCCTCGCGCAGGCGGCGCGCGACCGCGACCGTGTCGTCGGTGGAACGGCCATCCACGATAATGATCTCATGCGCCCAGTTGGGGATGCGCGGCAGAAGCCAAGGGAGGTTCTCGGCTTCATTGAGCGTCGGGACGACAAAGCTGACTCGAGGCAGAATCAACGATCGCCGCAGCGCGAAATTGATCGAGTCAGGCGGCGATGCGGCACCGATGGGGGCGACAATGCTGGAAAGACGGGCGTTCATGGCAGCGCTTTAAGGTCGTACGATGGAACCCAGGGGGCGGGCTGAAAGCGCGCCAGGACTGCCGATAGGTATCGGGCGAGATGATGGACCGGGTCATACGTCCGGTGCTCCACATCGCGCGCGCGCAAATGCGCGGCCAGCGACAAGCCGGGGGGGCCAGCTCCAATGACCGCCACATCCACGGATGTGCTTGATCCAATCATATGCGGGCTCCCGGCCATAGTGGAAAGAAGAATGAAGATGAGGTGAAATAAGATCTGTTGCAGCCCCCTAACTTTTAGGTTGTATGCGAGCATTACCTATGCATATCTTAAATGGAAGGACGATGGATGGTTAGGAAAAGACAATAGATGATTAGCTCTTTTGGGGTATCTCTTCAGGTTATTTCCAGCCCATACCACCAGCGCGGATAGCACGGCAGCGGCACCGATCACTTCAGCAGCTGTGTTGGCAGCGTTGCCAAACCCGTTCAGACCTCTGGGGCCACTTCCAACGCCGGCGAGGACATCCATCGACCCGCGGCCGGCACTAGCTCACAAGCGACAATTTTCTACTGACCGAACCGTGCGGAAGGCAGCGAAGATCGTCGGCGCGAAGAAATGAACGTCCAGACAACGCTGACATTGCCACTGGCCAGAAGCTGCAATGTGCAGGTGGGCTCGCTCCTTCACTCGGCCGTGATTTCCGAGCTTATTCTGTGCCCGAGAAGGGTCGGGCGCGCCCGACCCTTCTCGGGCGGGGTACCTTGCGCTCGACCACCTGGCTACGGGTGGCTGACCCGGACGAGACCGCCCAAGAGAGGGACTGCCCACG
Organism: Mesorhizobium sp. M0522; assembly: GCF_040321085.1. Taxonomy (NCBI): domain Bacteria; kingdom Pseudomonadati; phylum Pseudomonadota; class Alphaproteobacteria; order Hyphomicrobiales; family Phyllobacteriaceae; genus Mesorhizobium; species Mesorhizobium sp. M0522. The sequence goes on along the minus strand of NZ_JAMYQW010000013.1, from coordinate 23,441 downwards.
CGGTCCCGAGACCCCACGCGGTCCCGAGACCGGCGCGTCGGGTACCAGCAAACGATAGGAGGTCGTGACCTCTCGCAAACCCCGGATATGCCCGAACAGGTCGATCACCTCCAAGCCAGACCGGCGGTTGTAGGTGTGACACCCCAACGCTCCGGACCAAATGCGACCGACCGGGGTCTGGGCAAACTCCGACGCCCCGAGCGCATCGATCTGGCAGAACGTCACCGCGCTGCCATAGCCGCGCGCGCAGTCTTGGACCGGGCGTAGCGTGCGTCCGCCGTGTCGGATGACGGCGCCTGCGGGGCGGCTGAGCCTGGCATCGATCAGGACCGGGTTGGCGGCATGGGGCGTCCAAGACCCGGTCAGGCTCTCGGCACGGTAGAGGCTGAGGACATCCCAAGACGTGGACCTCCAACGCCTTGGGCTGACGAAAAACCAAAAGCCGCCCTCATGGCAGAGAGGCGTGGTATCGTAGCCCTCGATCCCCTCGATGAGGCAGGCCTCCCGCGTCCACCGGTAAGGGAATTCCACTGCCCTGTAGAGGCTAACATTCCTGGCCGTCCCCGATTCGGGGATCATCCAGATCTGCCCGTCCTGCTCGAACACGAACGGGTATGAGAGGTGATGCGGTTCCTCCACGACGATCTGGGGTGCGCCGACGGTCCCGTCCCGGTCCGCTGCCACGACCGCAATGCACCCCCGGTTCTTCGAGTAGAGGTACTGTTCGACAAAAATGAAATCCTGCCCTTGGCGCCGGAACGGGAACGGGTCGGCAAGGTAGCTATCGGTGCTTCCGGTGAGCACCGAGAAGGTTGCTTCGCCTTTGTCGAGCAGGCTCGCCGATTCATCGAAGCGCCAGCCAACCCCCCACATCCTGCCGCCTCTTGCCAGGACGTCCAAAAACCTGATCGCTTTCGATGCCACCGTGCCGGTCGCCCTTGCAAGGGCCGAGGATGCGCCAAGTGAAGGCACGGCCGTCCGTGAACCGGGGACACCGGACGCAGCTGAACCGGTTTCCTCGCGCAAGGCTTTGAGGATCAGCAGCACAGCGCAGGAGAGGACGCTGTCTAGACTCGCTGAGAACACTCCACGGTCTACACTGGCCGGACGGGCCATCCACGGCCGCAACGGGCGCGCCGTGTCGTGCAGGTCGACGAGAAGGTCCTGATCATTCGCCACGGCCGCCATGACGCCGATCTCGCCGGGTACGCCGTTGAAGAGCGGCGTCAGCACCCGCAGCCCCGCCGGGCGCGTCTCCTCTCCGCTCAAATCGATCACCACGTCCACTTGGTCGGACGGAGGCGGCGGCAGGGACCGCAGCGCCGCCTCGACGGAGTCAGTGGCGCCGTTCCCGCGAAAGCCATAGACCAGTCGTTCGAGTTCGAGCAGCAGACGGCAGGTCAACGGCAGCGGGCGGCGACCGGCCGCCAAAGCGCAGGAGACCTCGTTGCCGGGCACTTCAGCAAGCGCTTCTGCCAGCCAGAGGTGCCACCGAAGTAGCCGCGATGGATCGAGACTCAGGCAAATGCGCATTGTTGTTCTGACCGCGGATTTCAAAAGGACGCCGGCTCACAGCTTGACGAGAACCGCCTGCGGCGATCCGCCTTACCAAGACTCCGCCGCGGGCCCGCGGGCCAGGGATGTAGATGGAAAGCGATGGCGCGTGTCACAGCGCGAGAATACTTCCCACCTATTACTACCGCGGGGACTCGCCAATAAGAGGAGCCGAACTCTTGGTTGGGAGCGATGTCTGACAGCACGGGTCCATACTCGAGCGACCGGAATCGGCCAAGCACCACTATGCCCGAACGACGCCCGGGCTGTGCGAGGTCAGAGGAGGTAATCCTTCGGGGCTGTTGCACTCGGCGCCCGGCGAGAGCCACATGGCCGGGTGATTGTTGGCTGGCAACGAGTGAGAAATAGGCTGCGCAACGCCGGACTGCGGGTGCTGGTGTGCGCGTTGCTGTCCGTTCCGGCAGTCGTGAGCGCCGCGGATGACCCGTCGGCAACGTCCTTTATCAAGACTTCCGGAACGAACTTCACCTTGGACGGCAAGCCGTTCTTCGTGACCGGCGTAAACAACCACTATCTGACCTACGGGTCGCCGGATGAGGTCACCCGCGTTCTCGATGACGCGGTGGCGATGGGCGCCAATGTGGTCCGCACCTTCCTCCAGCCGGTGATCGGGTCGCTCGACGGAAGCAAGCCTACGATCTGGGATTGGCGGCTTGAAGGCGAAGCCAGCAATCTCTCGGTCAAGGGCACGTACCTGCTCTACTGGGACCCGAGCCAAAACAGGATGGCGATCAATGACGGCGCCGACGGCATGCAGAAGGTTGATTTCCTCATCGCCGAGGCCGGCAAGCGACGCCTGAGGCTGATCATCGCCGTCCTGGATTTCTGGGCCTTCACAGGCGGCGCCCAGCAGATGCGGGCCTGGTATGGGAGCCGGGACGCCCCAGGCGTGCAGAGCCAGTACGACACCGACCTCAGCAAAGAGAAGTCGGAGTTTTTCTTCCAGGATCCGCGCACGAAGCGCGACTACAGGACCTGGGTCAGCCACGTCGTGCAGCGAGTCAACCCGCTCACCGGGCTCGCCTACCGGGATGATCCGACCATCATGGCCTGGGAGCTAATGAACGAAGGCAATGCGCAGCCGGAGGCCTTACGATTGGCTTGGACCACCGAAATGACGGCTTACGTGAAGTCGCTCGATCCGAACCATCTCGTCACCTCAGGGCACGCTAACGTCGAGTCGAAGCTATCGGATCTGACGATCCCGACTCTCGATTTCGGGACCTGGCACGGTTACCCGCTCTACTACAAGCTCACCGTCCAGCAGTTCGACAGCTTGATCACCGAGTTCTGCCGGTTGGCAGTTCGCGCCGGCAAGCCGGTGCTTCTGGAGGAGTTCGGCTATGCCCGCTCCAATCAGAACTTTGCCCAGGCTTACGCGATGTGGCTCGACACGCTGACGCGCGAGCGCAACTGCGCCGGCTGGATGGTGTGGCGGCTGGTGTCGCGGCAGGACAGCGGACGCTATCCCGTCGACGAATATGACAAGTTCGATATTCACAACGACGGAGGTCCGCTCTGGAACATCCTCAAAGCCGCCACGGCTCGGGCGACGCAGACACGCGAAACCAGCCCGGCCTCAGAAAGCAGCCGGCAGTTGCCATGACCGAAGCCTCCGTCGTGATCTGCGCCGACACACTCGATCGCTGGGACGATTTGAACGCGGCCATCGCGTCGGTGCGCCGCCAGACCTGCCCGGCCCGCGAGATCGTCCTCGTTGTCGACAACGATGAGGCGCTCTTGGAGAGCGCCCGGCGCGAGATCCAGGGTGTCGTCGTCACACCTAATACCAACGTGCGTGGACTGTGCGACGGTCGCACGACGGGAGCCGGATTGGCGCGCGCGCCGGTCGTGGCGTTTCTCGATGACGATGCGATCGCCGATGAGCGCTGGCTGGACGAGTTGCTGATGCCCTACGCCGACCCGCGCGTGCTTGGCGTCGGCGGCCGCCTCGAGCCTCTGTGGCGCAAACCTCGGCCCTCGTGGTTTCTTTATGCTGAGAGCCGGCTTCCGGGTAAGCCGAATCCAGCGCGTGGAAGTCTGGCTTTATCGCATCGTCTATCGAAGAGCTTGGGGCAGACATTGGCAGTTCAAGTCGGGAGAATTCCTAGATGCGTATTCTGATGCTTGCGCAATCCTGTACGCCGATTGGCGTTGGCCAGCGGGGCCACGTCCGGAACCTAAGTATCGGTTTTGCCCGCCGCGGTAATGACGTTGCCGTTGCCACAACCGGTCAGCCTGGATCGAAAACCGGGCAGACCGAGCATGGCGTCACCAGCGAACGCCGGCAGGTCCCGCGCCCCCCCACGATCTCGGTGATTATCTGTGCCTACACCGAGGACAGATGGGAGCTGATGCTTCAGTCGGTGGCCTCGGTTCAGGAGCAGACCTTGCAACCCTGCGAGATCATCGTATGCATCGACCACAATGAAATCCTGTTTCACCGTTGTGCCGCGTACTGGGCTGGCTTCGCCGCATCCACCCCTCCGATACGGGTGATCCAGAACAAGTACGACGGGCACCTGGGGTCGGCCCGAAACACGGCAGCCGAGACAGCTGCGGGAGACATTCTGGCGTTCTTGGATGACGATGCAGCGGCCGACAAGGACTGGCTCGGGATTCTCACAGACCCGTACCAGGATGAGCGCATCGGCGCCGTCGGCGGGCGCCCCCTACCGGTTTTCGAGGCTAGCCGCCCGGCCTGGTTTCCCGTGCAGTTCGACTGGGTGTTCGGATGCGCTTATGACGGTCTTCCGACAAGCCGAGGCCCCTTGGCTCATCTTATAGGTGCCAACATGTCGGTGCGGCGAACCCTCCTTGAGCAGGTGGGAGGGTTCCACTCCGACAATCACGACGACATGGACATGTGCCACCGCGTGGCGCAGATCAAGGGTAGTGAGGCTGTCATCTACGAACCGGCAGCGACCGTCCGCCACTTTGTACCCGCCTCACGGCCGAGTTGGAAGTACTTCTGGCGCCGCTGCTTCTTCGTCAACAAGGGGAAGGTCGAGGCTCTTGCCCAGATGGGCGACGCCGCAACTCTGGGTGCGGAAACCCACTTCGTCTGGCACGCGCTGACCAAGGGCGTACCGCGAGGGATTTGGCAAGCCGCCAAGGGTGACCCCCATGGGCTGGTCCGGTCCTCGGCCATAATCATTGGCATAGGTCTGGCCGCGGCAGGCCACGCCGCCGGTCATGTCGAGCGGGCGCGGCGATTGCGCCGGCAGCGCCGACAGGCCACCAGGCAGGTATTTAACACAGCCGCGCGAGCCAATGGGCGAGAGAAGTGAATGCCTTCTTCGATAATCATTGGTTCGGGTCCGGCTGCAGCCGCCGCCGTGTTGGCGCTGTCCGGGAAGTCTGACGAGAAGATAACTGTGTTCGATCCGGGCACCGTGCTGGACGTCCAGACGCAAGAGGTAATCTCCAGGCTGTCCAAGCTGCGTGTCGGCGACTGGGATGAGGAGGACGTCCGCCGGATCGGATTGCAACCCAAGCGCGTACAGTCGGATTCGCTCCCTGAAAAGAGAAGCTACGGATCCGATTTTCCGTTTGTCAACAAGGGCCAACTCGACGGAGTCCACTCCCAGGGTAGAGTCAACTCTGCTGTGATCTCATGCGCCTACGGAGGGTTCAGCAACGTCTGGGGGGCCCAGATCATGCCCTTCAGCGCTGCCACATTCAAGAGATGGCCGTTCGGTTTCTCGGATATGGAAGAGCACTATCGGACGATCCTTGGTCACATTCCGTTCGCCGGAGAGTCCGACGATCTCGATGAGTGGTTTCCGCTCATCGGATCTCCGCACCCGCTTCCGCCGCTGGCACCGCGGACGCAGATGGTGCTGGCCAACTACGACCGGCACCGCGATCGTGTACGCTCCACCGGAATAACCATAGGGCGCGCGCGGCTCGCCTTCTCGGCGCCCGAATGCCAGCCCTGCGGCCTGTGCATGACTGGGTGCCCGCGGTCGCTGATCTACTCGGCCTCGCACAGCTTCGACCGCTTCAGGCGCAGCGGGAGGATTGACTATCACAGCGGGCTGCTCGCGGTTCGAATCGGCCAGGAGGCCGACACGGCAGTCGTGGAGGCTCGGGAGCTATCCAGCGGCCGGATCCAGCGATTCGCAGCCGACCGGGTCTTCGTGGGTTGCGGAGCTATCGGCACCACTCGGCTGATCCTGGGCTCGCTCGGATCGGACCAGCCGGTCCATCTTTCGGAATCGGCTCAGTTCGTTCTTCCAATGATGTCCGTGAAGCCGACTCCCGACCCACGTACAAGGCGCGAGTTCACACTCAACCAGTTCAACATGGTCATCGGCCGGGACGACGAAGGCTTCGACGTCTCACAGGTTCACTGTTACCCGTTCAACCACGCATACTACGATGCGCTGCCCGGCTTCCTCCAACATCCCGCCGCCGCCTTCGCGACAGATCGGCTGCTGAGCCGATTGACGGTAGGCCTCGGCTATTTGCCATCCTGGGCGTCACCCAAGATACGGATCACAGCCCAGGTGCCCGCAGCTCCTGATGAGCTACCCCGGATTACCCTTACTGCCGAGGGGTTCAGCGAGACCAGGGTCAGGGGCAAAGACGTGCCTCCGACGCTGCCTGACGTAATAAAGCGCATCTATAGGGCAGCACCTTACCTTGATTTGTGGCCGGTCACGTCGCAAATGCTGTGGTCGGGTGGGGCCAAGAGCTACCACTTTGGCGGCAGCTTTCCCCACGCTAGTGAGCGGGACGCCCGGAGTACGACGACAGACCGCGTCGGGCGGCTGGCGCGTTGGGACCGGATTCATCTTATCGACGGTTCGGTTTTCCCAAATGTTCCGGCGACTACCTTTACGCTGACCGTGATGGCCAATTCTCATCGCATCGCCTGCGAGGCGATGGAACTGACGGGGTGAGCATCAATGCGGGTCGGCATCACCGGAGCGACTGGGTATGTCGGGTCCATCCTGCGTGCTACCTTCGCCCAGCAAGGGCATGAGGTCATCGCGTTCGCCCGCCCGAACCGGGCGACCTCCGCATCTGCCGCCGCAATGGCCGGCGTCGCCGAATGGCGCCCATATGAGATTAAGCGCCCGCCGTCGGGACCCGCATTCAGCGACCTAGATGTGCTCATCCATAGTGCATGGGACCTGAGTCTCGTCAGTGCCGGCGATGTATGGGGTGTCAATGTGTCCGGCTCGCAGCACCTCCTCCGCAATGCCGCCGACGCAGGGGTTCGCCGGGTCATTTTCATCTCCTCGATGTCCGCTTACAAGGGAACCCGACAGTTGTACGGCCAGGCCAAGCTGGCGTGTGAGCGCACAGCCAGCAGTCTGGGAGGCGTCTCCACCCGCCTCGGACTGGTTTACGGCCCCGGTTGGGCCGGGATGGCCGGCGCGCTGCGCAAACTCACCAAACTGCCGGTTACACCTCTCATCGGGGCGCGCTCCCATCAGTTCACCGTGCATGAGGCAGACATGGCAGCCGCCATGGTGCGTATTGCCGAATCGGACATGCCCCTGCCGGAACCGGTAGGGCTGGCCAACCCCGAACCCGTGCCGTTCCGACGGCTCATGAACGAGATCGCCGCGTCACAAGGCAGAACACTACGTGCCGTCCCGGTGCCCTCGCAGCTTGTCAGTTGCATGCTCCGGGCAGGAGAGGCCCTGCACGTCCCCCTACCCTTCCGATCCGACTCCATCCTGGGGCTCGTGCACCCGGCGGCAGAGGTTCCCGGGGTAGGGCAGCTCAAGCAGCTCGGAATCAGGTTTCGAAGCTTCTCGCTGGACGGAGATCGACGTTAAAATATGGGAGATTTGCCCAGCCCTGCGGGTGACAGCGTTTTGACACTTCCCGGGCACTGCAACTTTCACCTTCGTGAGCCTCCAGCACACAAAGGTCGGTTCGCGCTCGACGCGCACGAACACCACCTCAGCTCGTGAGGACGATCAGCGAGGCGCCGCCGAGTAAGCGCACCGACAGGTCCTCTCCGGCCATAGTCCGGACAATGCCTCGGGCGGCATTACCGAGGATGGCTGTAGTGGTTCTCCATTCGGGATGGATCTGCAGAATATCTTCCGCGGTCCTAGTGTACTGTGCGTCAATAATTTTAAAATCTGTGTCGCGCAGAGTCGCTAGCGCCGTTGCCTGATCAAAGTAATGCAGGTGACCAACCTCCTTGCGTTGCTTAAGATGCTGACCACGTATAAGTCCGACGACATTCATGTCAAGTGGAATATGGAACGTATAGTATCTTGATCGTCCTCTTAGTCTTCGAAGGAAGCCAATATAATCATCAACGTGCTCGAAAACATCGATGCACAAAAGAAGATCGCAATTCTCGCCGGTCTGAAAGAAGTCGCCGCAGTGAAACTTGAGGTTGTTTTTTTCTCGGTGTTTGGCCAAATTTATAGCGTAGGGAGCGATATCGTAGCCGATGGCTGTTGAATCACGGAAGATATCATGCCGAAGAAGAGCATCCAGAACGCTTCCCGTCCCACAACCTGTATCGACGATTTTCTGGCAACTGATGTTGTTGGCGTGCACGATCTTGGCGATGTTCGCGGCCTTAACACCGCCATCTTCGTCATGCCAAGTAGGATTAGCAGCGGCATAATCTATTCCGGTATAGAGGTCATTACTTGACATCATCTCTGCCATCTTTTGTGGTCGAGCCAGATTAAGTTGCCTCTTCAAATATTTCGGTGTTACTAATAGTTTCTTTTGGCTTGAAATCGACCAGCGATCGAGGTCGCTGCATGGCACAAGGCCAGGTCCAGAAGGGGATCCTAAGTCGTCCTGTCGATCGCATTTCACATTTCGGGAATGGACGAATGTTAGGGAGCCGCACCGGTCTTGAGGTCGCTCAGGGTTCCTCCGTTGCCTCGGGACTACACGCTACATGCGAACCGCGCATCTCAGTGGGCGCAACCGGATAAAAGCAAAACCTAGCCATTACAAATGTAACGACACTCTCGATGGCGTCAAGCCGCCGGCGGCGAAGCTTCCGGGGAGGTCCCGTAAGGCACGCGGCCCATCTGAGGTAGCTCATGGGAATCCAACTCCTCTCGTTCCACAGCGAGGCTGACTGGCAGAAATTTTCGCCGATCAGGGACAAGCGATGCCGCATTGTCGGCTTTACGTTCTGAACGACGGTCAACCTGCATAGACGACCATGCAGCAAAAGAGCACGCTAATCGACTGTGCCCCAGGTGGAGCTTTGGCCACTGGCTGCGCGGTTCAGACTCGTGGCAGGCGCCACGCGGCGAGAACGCGCCGCGCCATAGGGGTCAAGTATCAGCCACTTCAACAAGCCGCTCAAGCGATCGCACTTCCCCTGGATGCGGTTGCAGGTTCGGCGCGTTACATGCAGGCACGCTGGCGTTTCGATTGAACGGCCTGTCGGCGCTGTAGGGCCTGCACTCGATAGCAGGGCCAGCTCTCACCTTCGATCATTGAAGGCGGATCATGTGGGACATCGCCGCCGTGGCGCTGGCGAGATCCCTCAGCAATACGTGTAGAGACTGCATCGGCCGCGCAAACGGCACGGTCGAACATCGGGCCGGCAGCGCCAGCCATAGGTTCGACGGCTCGTCCGCCACGCAACTCGGAAGACATTCCGGCCATCCTTGTCGATGACCTCACATGCGAACGACCCCGCGAACACATGCGCTCAAACCGGCGCAACATTTCAGCCGACGGACACGGTTTTGGTAGGACGTCCGGAAGGGCGCTTCGGTGCGGCCGTTCGACACACGTCCTACATTAGAATGTGTTAATAAGTTCTCGCTGAGCCTCATTCTCGCCGCAAATGGCAGTAAGCTCGTGTTAGCTCGATATATTGTCCTCGGATTAATCACTCCCCGATAGTATAAGACGGTAAGCGGGATAAGTCCAACGAGCGAAACTGCCTGCGTTTTACTTATGGCGCAGGCGTAATTACAACAAAAAAACACAACCAGCCAAGGATACACCGTGTTTTTACTAAACAGCTCGGCGGTGCCGGAAGAGCTGCGCTCGACTTCAATTTGGCTGCGGCTGGAACCGCCGAACAGCTTGCGTGCGCGGCAGCACCCTCGACAAAATTCGTCTTCGGATGGCGAGTTCAACGTTCAGCTTGCTCGACAATAATGTCTGGGCGAGGACTTCCAAATCTCCGCTACTTTGAAACTCCGTTCGCAGTGCCCAACTGCGAGCATGCGATCTGCCGCGCGCCTTGGCGATGCGCGGCAGTGGAATTCCCTGTTTTCAACACCAAAGAGGATCACTGAATGACTCTTTCCGCCCCCGCAGGCTTTGCCTCTAGCGATCTCGTCTTCGAGGAAAACTTCTCCGGTACGGCGCTCGACAGCGACTGGCATACCTACATCACCAGCAATGCCGCCAATGGCTGGCCATGGAATAGCAATGGATCAGGAGGAAGCAACGCAGGCTCGCAATATTATGCCGACTACGATGTGCCGAGCCAAGTCTCCGTGAGCAATGGGGCCTTGGATCTCACGGCGATCAAGCAGCCCATCAGCGGCATAAATCAGGGGACCACACAGACATACCCGGTCACGTCCGGCGCGGTCAGCAGCTACGGCAACTTCGAATTCAATGGCGGCTACCTTCAGATCAGCATGAAGGCGCCAAGCGGCGATGGCGCATGGCCGGCCCTTTGGCTGTTGCCCGGCCATGGCGCCGGCAGCAGCGGCGACAATTTCGAGATCGACATGCAGGAGGGCGGATTTACCGGTTCGGGGCCGGCGGACCAGATGTTCTCCTGGCACCTCCACTCGCCGTCAGGGTGGGTAGGAAACAGCATTGATACGGGGACCGACCTCACGGCCGGCTTCCACACGTACGGCATCAACTGGGTGCCCGGTCAATCGATCACCTGGTATCTCGACGGGCATCAGATGGCGCAAGTGACCAGCGCACAGGCGCCGATCCCGGATGAACCGATGGAATTGATCATGAACAATGGGGTCGCGAATTCGAACGTGACCGGATGGCATACGGCTCTGGATGGTTCGACTCCTTCGTCGATGCAGATGCAAGTCGATCAGATTCAGCTTTACCAGAAGGCAGGCAGCGGTGACACGGTGACGGGTGCTAACGTCACTCCCCCAATCACTGGCTCGACCGGGACCGAGCCCGTGTCTGGCACCGGGACGGTTCCTTCTTCCGGCAGCACCAGCGATGGCACCTTGTACGGCACCAGCGACGCCGATGTATTACACGGAACCAGCGGCCACACGATGATTGGCTATGGCGGCAACGACACCTATTATGTCGATAATGCCAACGAGAAGGTGGTTGAGGCGGTGGGCGGCGGCAACGACAGTGTGCTCGCCTCGGTGAGCTATGCGCTTTCCGCCGGCTCGGAGATCGAGCTCCTCGCTACCAATAACGCGTCAGGCACGAAAGCAATGACCCTCGCCGGCAACGAGTTCGCCCAGACCATCCAGGGCAATGCCGGCAACAATGTCATTAACGGCGGCCTCGGCGCCGACGTCTTGACCGGCTACGGAGGCCACGATGCCTTCTCGTTCAATACTGCTCTTGGAGCCGGTAATGTCGACAAGATCACCGACTTCAAGCGCTCCCAGGATACGTTCCATCTCAGCGATACCGTTTTTGCCGGGCTTCAGCCGGGAGGGCTTCCATCCAAAGCTTTCTTTATTGGTGCAGCCGCGCATGACAGCTCCGATCACATCATCTACGACAGTGCAACCGGGGCGCTCTCTTTCGACAGTGACGGGGCCGGCGGCGCATCTCAAATACAGTTCGCAAGCCTTTCCCCACATCTGTCGCTCAACGCAGCCTCGTTCTATGTGACCTGAAGGACTACGCGGGGCTGCCATGGCCAAATAAGGACTGGATGAACAGCACCTCAAAGCCATGGTGCCGAACCGAACTCAGCGTACCAAAGGCGGGAGCCCGGTTTTCGGCGATGATCTGCCAAGCAAAAGAGATGGGGTTCCATCCCGATGCCATCGGGATGGAACCGCTCTAGTTGTGAGCTTTGCGCAGGTTGTCCATTCGGACCGAACCGAGGAGACTGGAGTTACCAAGCTTCGGGTCCGAATGAACATCCCAGACTGGCATGCGCAGCATCATCAGCTACTTTCTCTCGCCAATGATGCGATACAAGCAGGAAACACTGCGAGAGCGGTAAGAAGCCGGTTTGCAGCCGACGAAAGTTCGCCCTCCGGCTTCAACTCGAGAGCGCCGCAATCTTGTCGAGGCGATAGGTCAAAGGCGGGAAGCGGTCGGCTCGAAGCTGGATGACCATAGCCGGTTGTGGAAGGTCGAACTGCAACAACTCACTCGCGAGACAGGCCTTGCGCTCCACATTGCATCACCATCCGACGGGCACATCGACGTGGCGCAACATCGAACACCCCTGTTCTGCCGCATCACGCAAAGCTGGCGCGGACGGCGCCTCCTCAATCGCGTGGCCTGGTCGAGCTGATCGCAGTCACGACAACCAAGCGAACCCGAAGCGGGCGCGCGGTCGATTCCGCGGCCGACGAAAAACGGGATCAAATGAACGATGTCGAGATGGAGGCGCTCGCCATCTAAGGCGACGCATTCATCCGGAATGGAACTGCACCATCCGCCCGAGATCAGTGGCAATTCGGAGCAGTGACGGGTCCTAGCCCGAGCTCCCTTCCCTGCGCAATAAAGACCAACGCTTGCAGGTGACGCCAATTTGGGAAACTATTGACCAGCGAGGCCTCTCACGCGGTTGATGTGGTCCAGGCTGCCGCAGCTGAATACGCAGCGATCTCTAGTACCAACCTAGTTCTGCTGGAAAACACAAGTGCTGACGTCGCGGCGCTCATTCCTGAAGCTCTTTGGCGCCGTGTCGCTCGCGGCATTCGGTCTGGCGAGTTATGCCATCGCGATTGAGCCTCGGTTTCGACTGAGTGTCACGCACTACAAGCTCCTTCCGCCGCGCTGGCCGACCACTGCCAAGCCCCTGCGCATCGTCGTGGTCGCTGACATCCATGCCTGCGAGCCTTGGATGCCGGTTTCCAGGATCGACGAGATCGTTGGTGTTTCGAATAGCCTGCAGCCCGACATCATCCTTCTCCTTGGCGACTACGTGATGGGCGTGCTGCCCCGCTATGCCACCGGGATCGTGCCCGACACTGTTTGGGGGAATTCTCTTTCGAAACTTTCGGCGCCACTCGGCTGCCACGCCATTCTCGGCAACCACGACTGGTGGCACGGTGTCGATAGTGTCCGCGCAGCCCTCGTCGACAATGGCATTCCGGTCCTCGAGAACACCGCCACGCTTATCCGTCAGCAGGATGGCCCAGCATTCTGGCTCGCGGGTCTTGGCGACCAGTGGGCCGTGCAGTTTTCTCGCGGCGTGTACAAGGGCGTCGACGATCTGCCTGGAACAATGGCCGCAATACCCAACGACGGCAATCCGATATTGCTCCTTGCGCATGAACCGGACATCTTCATTACTGTCCCTGACCGTGTCAGCCTGACGTTATGCGGCCATACACATGGCGGACAGGTGCGCTTGCATTCGTTGGCCCCCCCATCATCAATTCAGCCTACGGACAGCGCTTCGCTTATGGGCATGTCGTCGAGGGTGGGAGGCACATGATCGTATCCGGGGGTTTGGGCGTATCATGGCTGCCGGTGCGCTTCGGCGTGTCGCCGGAGATCATGGTCGTCGATATCGGCCCCAAAACGTCCTCTCGTCCTATAGACGAACCATCCGCTGTATCACGAGACCTGCCGTCCGCCGTTGATCGTTCGCACGAGGGTATTGATGGTTGTGTACATGCCGTATTCCCATCGCATCCAAGACGAACGCGGCACAGTCTATCATCCCTTTCTCCGACGGGCGGAGTCGGCGGATAGCTCTCGATCCACTAGAATGCCTTTAAGAAGCTGAGCCAGGCGTCCCGAAACACCTTTCTTCGACACATTCTCGGGGAACGGAAAACCTGAATGGGTACGGCATCTTGTAGCCCCATCCTTGTCGTTGGCGCCCGAGCAGAACGCATCTTGGAGCATGCAAATGGCCCTGGTTGCACGAGATCTCCTTTGGGCCATCGGCGAGCATACTCCTATTGGATGAGGCGGCGCGAACCAGCGTTTCAGGACTACTCAAATTCCTGAAGGGGCCTGCGCCCGGCAGCATGCTAGGACTGTTGCACGCAATAGCGGATCAAAACCGTGATCCTGGACATAGTCGGCCGAACCACGCCGAACACATTCCTCTTTGAAATCCAGCGTTCCGCGGTGGGCTGTCATTCAGCCGAGCCGAGCCGCAGATGGCCGATGGCGTGTAGGCAAGCGAAGAAACATACGGCAGGTCAATATCCCTGTATGGCATCGACCTCGATATAGAGAGGGGCTGCAATTCAGCCCCAGCTATAGACCGTTGCGGCCGGATCAGACGGGCTCGCGGGTGAGATAAACCGCAATTGAATTGCGCTCCACCAAGCGGGCCGCAAGGACACGGTGCTCGAAAGGTAACGTGGCCTCCGCCAGCCTCTTCAAGAGAAGCTCCGCTGCCGCCGCTCCAATCAAATGTGCCGGCTGCGCGATGGCTGTAATACCCTGGGCCACGAACTGCATCCAGTCGAGATCGTCGAAGCAGAGCAGCGAAACGTCTCCTGGAATCGCAAGCTTCAATGCGGAAATGGCCTCCAGAACCCCTGTCGACATCACACCATCGGCCGTAAACAGAGCGGACGGTGCATTGCGCATTGTCAGCAGATCGAGCGCCTCCTTGCGGGCTGCCTCGCTAGAATAGAGCGCCACGCGACGGATCAATTGCGGATCCGGCGTAATGCCCGCGGCGCGATGGGCTTCGAGATAACCCAATAGCCTCTGCCAGCTTGGATGATGGTAGCGAAGATCAGCGCTGGAGAGATCAACGTTTGCCACAAACGAGCCAACATCGTCGCGTTGGCCCGGCCCGAGTTCCGCCAATATTCCGATGCGGCTGTGTCCGGCCGCTATCATCGCCGCGATGCTGCTATGCGTTACAGAAACGTTGTCGACCACGACTGAATCGGTTTCCAGGCCCGCCACCATGCGGTCGAACTGCACGACGGGACAGCGAGCCGCGACTGCTTCATGAAGGTGATCCGGCTCGTCCACGAAGGTCGATGAGACAATTAAACCGTCGACCTGCTTTTCCAGCAGCAGTTGCACCGCCTCTTGCTCGAGTTCGGCATTTTCATCACTGTTCGTAACGACAACCCCGAAGCCGCCACGGCGCGCGACATCCCCTATTCCGCGCAGCACGCTGGCGTAGAATGGGCTTTCGATGTCGCCAACCACTACGCCGATAGTCTGCGTTTTACCGGTGATCAGACCTTTGGCAAGGCGATTGGGGCGGTAGCCCAGCTCAACTGCTGCGGCGCGCACCTTCTCCTGAACCTCGGGGCTGCTGTAGCCGTAGTCACCAAGAACACGCCCGGCCGTGGCGGAACTCACCCCGGCCCGGCGAGCGACCTCTATGATAGTTGCGTTTTTGGGTGATCTTTGAGTCACTCGGCAAAAAAACCTAGCGCCCATGCGCGCGTTGTGCCGGCGACCTAGCGGCAGTTAAGCCCGTCCGCAAGGGCGAACACCGCAACAGCCCCCGTTGCGCACACCATTGCAATCACAGCACCTCGGACAAAAAGCGCCGAAGACGCGGGCTTTGCGGGTTATCGAATAGGTCCTCTGGTCGGCCTGCCTCGACAATCCGCCCCTCGTCCATAAATACGACCTGGTTCGCGACCTTGCGAGCGAAGTTCATCTCGTGTGTAACGACCACCATCGTCATCCCGCCCCGACCAAGATCGGCCATCAAGTTCAGGACGCCTTTGACCAATTCCGGATCGAGCGCGCTGGTGACTTCGTCGAACAGCATAATCTCGGGTTCGAGGGCCAGGGCGCGCGCGATGGCCACCCGCTGCTGTTGCCCGCCCGAGAGATTGGCCGGCCGATGGTCCTTACGCTCCAGCAGTCCGACTTCATTCAGCCTCGCCAAGGCCGCGCCCTCAGCCTCCTCGCGCGACATGCGTTTAACTTTGCGAAGCGCCAAGGTGATGTTGGCGAGCGCGCTGCGGTCGGGGAACAGATTGAACTGCTGGAAAACCATGCCGACGCGCCGCCGGAGTTGGTCAGGGGTCTGTTTGTAGATGCTTTCGCCATCGAGCAGAATGTCACCGGCTCGACACTCTACGAGGCGGTTGAGGCAACGCAGCAAGGTCGACTTGCCCGAGCCCGACGGACCGATGAGGCAGGTGACGGTCCCCGGCTCCACTTTCAGACTGACGTCATGGAGGACCTGGACGACACCATAGGCCATGTCGATATTCTTCACCTCAATACCGCCACCCTTGAAGCGTGTGGGCGCTGCTGCAGGCAACGTCTCTGTGCCCGGCACGACCGCTTCGGCAAGCTCGGCGACTTCCTTGAGGCCACTTTGCACAGCGGTGATACGTTTGCCGACGCGCATGCGCGCGTCGATGTAATTGACGAGATGGGTCAGCGGCACCGTGATCACGAGATAGAACACGCCGGCCAGCAACAGCGGCGACAAGTTGCCGGTCAGCACGGCCTGGTCCTGGCCGACGCGGAACAATTCGCGTTCGGAGGCGAGCAGACCAAGAAAATAGACCAGGCTGGAGTCTTTGACGTTGCCGATGAACTGGTTGACCAGTGCAGGCAGGACGCGGCGGATGCCTTGCGGGATCACCACCAGGCGCATGCCTTGGCCATATGTCATGCCGAGAGTGCGCGTGGCGTCGATCTGACCACGCTCGACGCTCTGAATGCCGGCGCGGAAAATCTCCCCGATATAGGCGCCGGCGATCAGGCTGAGCGCCAGAATGCCCAGCGGATAAGGCGATGGACCGAACAGATCTCGGCCCAACCGCGCGAAGCCTTGGCCAATGATTAGGATTGTGACAATGGCAGGAAGCCCGCGGAAGATATCGGTGTAGACTCGGGCAAGGAGTTTCAGCGGCCGGTTCTCTGAAATCCCCATCACGGCGAGTACGATACCGATCAGCGTCCCGAAAAACGTCGAGGCAAGGGCCAGGATCAGGGTGTTCTTGAGGCCGACCATCACCATGTTCGGCAGAACTTCTGCCATCGCCTGGAAATCAAGAAAGCTGCGGGCGAAGTTGTCGAACCAGCTCATATCAAGTCCATCTATAACTCGGCCGGGCACCGTTGCTCACGGGCCCGGCCGGAAACGATAACGAATGCGCGCGAATTTACTTCTTTGGCAGATATTGATCCGGCATCGGGGTACCCGGGAACCATTTCTCGTGAAGCCGTTTCCAGGTGCCATCCTCCATGGCCTCGCGCAGTGCCTTGTTTAGCGCTTTTCGGAAAGCGTCGTTGCCCTTCTTGACCACGAACCCGGCAGGCGCGTCGAAGGACGGCACATTCATTGTTATCTTAAGGTTGTTGTAGCGCTCCACATACTGCTTGGCCGACTCATAGTCGGTGAAATGGCCATCGATCGTCCCGTTGTTCAGCGCCGCCACCGCAGTGTTGTTGTCGGGGAATTTGACGATGTCGCCCTTCAGGTTCTTCTCAGCATAGATTTCCTGCAGCGTTCCCTGGATCACGCCGATGCGCTTTCCGGCGGTGCTCTCATTGGTCGTCAGAGCCGGATCAGCCGAAATGATCGACAGGTAGCCAGCGAGATAGCCGTCGCCAAAATCCACGGTCTTCTTGCGCTCCGCGGTCGTGCCAATGGCGGCGACAGCGACGTCGAAGCGGCCGTTGGCGACAGACGGCAGCAGCGCCGAGAATTCTTGGCCGGTGAAAACGACCTGCTCCTCCTTGAACCCGAGCCGGCGCGCCACGTCGCGGAAGAGTTCAGCGTCGAAGCCGGTGAAGTTGCCGTTGGCGTCGGTGAAGACATAGGGTTTCGCATCGCCCATGGTTCCGACGCTGATCATCGTCGGGTCGATGAGGTTGTAGGGGTTGTCGGCCGCTTTTGCCTGCGTTGATGCGGCCAACGTGCCAAGTCCTGTCACCAGCGCGATCGTCAGCGCCAGACCGGATTTCACAAATTGGCGCCTGCTCGAATTCGTTTGCATGTCTTCTCCTCTTACGATTGGCCGAAGTCGGCCTGCGGTCCCACTCGACGACTCATCCATCAAAACGCTCTTTCATGGCGTTGGTTTTGAATGAGAACGTTATCACTTTAACTAGCATTGTCCATTTTTCGCGTCAATTGCTCAGTTGAATTTCGCAGCTAGACGGTTCTCTCGTCTTGAATGCGCCGAGCTCCGCGGAGGACCTCCGGCGTGATCTTTCCTAGATCGATTGCTGCCGCATAGCCGATGGCCCCGTAGTACCGGCAGGTAGCAGCCGCCGCCTCCGCGGCTTGGCCAAGAATGTCCTGAGGCGTCTCTTCCTTAAGCAGGCCGAATAGCGTTCTCGCGATGAAGGTGTCGCCCGCGCCCAGGGTGTCGACGGGTTCAACCAACCGCGCCGGGGTTCGGTAAGAGACGGTGGCGCCGTGAAGCACCGCGCCGGCCCGACCGCGAGTTACAAGAACCCACTTTGAACCAAATGCAAGCAATTCGGCTGCGATTGCGGCCAATTCCTTGTCGTCGAGACCGTCACCCGAGACGCAAGCCAGATAGCAATAGGGCCCAATCTCGCGTCGGTGTCCCGGTTCCCGCCGGGTGGAAAAATCATAAGACAACAGTGACTTACTTGATACAGCGGCAACCCAGGGGTCCAGACCGCTGGACTGGCCGATGTGGACGGCCTGAAAACCCGAGAGAAAATCCAGATCTTCTTGCGTCGGCGTGAACGCCGAAATTCCGAGATCGAAGTCCAGGAAAATCCGATCGGCGTTGCGGTGACCTATGAGGCAATAGGCGGTCGGCCCTTCAAGGCGCCGCAATCGGGTGACGTCCACGCGCTCGGACTTGAGTGCGGCGTGAATCAAGTCCCCTGCCCGGTCTTTGCCGATCGCCCCAACATAGGCCGACTGCCCGCCGAAGCGGCTGACATAGACCGAGACATTGAGGCAATTTCCGCCAGGATACATCTCGCCGCGAGCGAGATAACAATCGACCACGTTGTCGCCCATCGCGGCAATCTTGACCATCGCAGGACTTTCAGTTTAAAGGGTGTGATAACGTTCGCACAATGGCCCGCCATTGTCAATTGTGCGCCGGCCCAAGCTCTGTCAACGAGAAAGGAACCTCATGATTTTCGCCCTCCCCGCCGACGTTGAACGCGCCCTGGCCGCTACGGCGGGCAGGCAGTTTTCGCATCTTTTCCTCGTGGCGTGCGGCGGCTCGCTCTCGATCATGATGGCAGGCAAATACTTCGTCGACCGTCACAGCGGCACATTCGCCTGCGACATCTACAACGCGGATGAGTTCGTCTGCCGAGATCCGCGACGGTTGGGACCTGACGCGCTCGTTATCCTTTGCTCGCAGACAGGCACCACCCACGAGACCGTGCGAGCGGCCAATCATGCAAAGGATCAAGGCGCGACGACAATCGGCATGACGCTCGACCAGATATCGCCCCTCGCGCAGGCGGTCGACCACGCAGTCGCCTACCAGGCCTCCTACACGACGGGCAAACCGATCGATGCAGCCCGCAGCAACTACGGCGTGCTCTACATGTTGCTCGCCGGCCTAATCGATGCTCGGGAGGATGCCGGGCTGACCGCCGATCTGCTGATGAGCCTGAGCCATCTTCAGCCGGCGATCGAACGTGCGCACCGGACCTATGCCGACCGGTTTAAGGCCTTCGCACCCCGTTTCGCGCCGTGCAATACGATCTACACACTGGCCAGCGGTGCAAGCTACGGTGCGGCGTATTCCTACGCCATCTGCGTGTTGATGGAGATGCAGTGGTACGACTCGCAAGCCATACACGCCAACGAGTTCTTTCACGGCCCATTTGAGGTGGTGAACCGGGACGCTTGCTTCGTGGTCTTGCTAGGTTTGGACGAGACGAGGCACCTTACGGAACGCGCTCGCGATTTCCTTTTCAAGCACGGCAGCCGGGAAAACATCCTGGTGCTCGATGGAGCGGAACTCGACCTCAGTGGTATGTCAGAACACATCAAGCCCTATCTCGTTCCCTTGGTCTTTTTTGACACACTATGGCGTTTTGCCTACGAGCTGGCCGGTCTGCGCGGCCGGCCAATGCTTGAGGGCCGGCGCTACATGAAGAAGCTCACCGACTATTAGTTCCGCCGCGCTCTGCAGCGATCCAACAACCCCCAGCCCGTCTTCTGCGAAGAAGGATATCTCCATGACTGCCTCCCCAAAGCTGCGCCATGTCGTTGTTATCGGCGCGGGCATCTTCGGCATCTCTTCCGCGTTGCACCTTGCTCGTCTTGGCGTTGATGTAACCATTGTCAACGACGGCGCGCCGGCTAACGGTGCATCCGGCCGTTCACTTTCCTGGCTGAACTCAGCGCGACGTGCTGACACTGCCTACCACCGCTTGAGGCTTGCAGGCATCGACCGTTATCGGACCCTGGCCGCCACAAGGCCGGAAACGGCGTCGTGGCTTCGCTTTGACGGCGGCCTCACCTGGGATCGGGATGATGAGGCGAACCAGATCGCGTCCATCTGCCAACTGGAGCAGGATATTGGCTATGACGCGCTTCTGCTCGGCCCTGCCGAAGTCGGCGCAGTGACGCCCGGCGTCAACGCCAGCGCCATCACCCCGCAGGGCGCCATCTTCAATCCTGGCGAAGGATGGGTTGACCTGCCCTGCCTGATCGATCTGCTGCTCAATGAGTTCCGCTCCCGCGGCGGCAAGCTCGTCCAGAACGCCGGACGCGTGCGGACGGATGCCACAGGTGGTCGCGCGCGTGGCGTCGTCACTGCCGATGGTGTGCCGGTAAAGGCGGATGCAGTGATCCTTTGCGTTGGGCCAGCGACGCCTGTTATGCTTGCTGAGATCGGAGTCCATATCCCGGACGCTACGCCGATTTCACTCCTCTTGAAAACCAAGCCGATCAGGACCGAGCTCCGTGCCGTGCTGAATACGCCGCGCGTGGCGGTGCGCCCGACGCCGGATGGCGAACTTGTTTTGGATTCGGCGTGGTCGGAGGAAGAAGTCGTGGTCAACTCTGACGGAACTTACATCGTGCATGACAAGACCGTCAAAGGACTGCTCGACGAGGCTAGTGCGGTGCTCCAGGGCAATCCGCGGCTCCAACTCGCTACCTATGCAGTTGGCCCGAAGCCTATCCCCGGCGACGGCGAGCCAGTGCTTGGCTCCGTCGAGACCGTCGCCGGGCTTCACGTCGCCTTTGGCCACAGCGGCGCCACGCTTGGATTGATCGTCGGCGAATTGCTTGCCAAAGAAATCGCCTCAGGCAATCCGCATCCCATGCTTGCGACCTTCCGCCCTAATCGTTTCAGCTGAAAGGGCAATTGGGGCAAGGCCGAACTGTCCAGATGGGCAGCGGGCCTGGGGAAGAGATGGGTGACATGATCGTGTGATCGGGTTGTCGTCTTACGGCGACAGAGACGGCGACGAGTGTCAGCGCCGCGCGTCCAAGCGCGAACGCGCAGGGGAGAGATGAATGCCCCGCAAACTATGGTCAGATAGCCGCTCGCGATCCACTGGAGTGCGCTAAGCGCGACAAGTTGCGGAATCCTCAATTCAAAGCCAAGAAGATCGAAAGGCAGACTGCACCGAAGACCCCGGCGGTCTACCTTGTGGGAATCAGGTGCAGTGCAGACTTCCCGCCCTTCACGGCCGCCGCTGACAGCTTGCGGTCAAAGCTCGCTAGTTGGCCGCCGCGCGCCTTGGCGAGCGCGAGAAGATAGGTATCGGTGACCTGTGCCGAGGTCAGGATTTTCGCTGCATCGATGTCGCCGGAGCCAACCAGGGTCACATCGTCGGGCCAGAAGCTGTGCCCGTGCAGAGCCCGCAACTTGGTAACGATTTGCGCAACGATGGCGGGCGAACCGGGACAATTAGGATATCTTTGGTTGCCGACGATGCGCAAGACGCCGTTTTCGGTGATGGGACACGTAGCCCATGCGGCGTTACCGGTCACTTCGAACCAGGCATGCGCGTCGTCATGGGCCACGTGGCCAGGATCTATCAGTGCGATCAGCACATTGACATCGAGCAGGAACGTCAAGGCAGTTCGTCTCGCAAGGCATTGACCGTCTCAAGCGTGACAGGAGGTGCATCCGGCCGAGGCGACAATAGAGGTATCCCATTGCGCTCGCCGCCGGCTTGAGGCCGGCGCAGCGAGCGCCGGGCGAGATCGGTGATGACCTCGCCGAGGCTGCGATCCTGCTGCCGGGCCATGGCCTTGGCCGCGACCAGGACATCGTCATCGATCGCCAGTGTGGTTCTCATATCGCCCTCCTTGGTGGGCATCAAACATCACGCATCATATAGAATAGCGACGTCGGATACTCAAGCGGTGCGAATAGCCGGCGGACTTTGCGTGGAACGCGTTTTGTGCCGGAAGGATCGTCGCTCCACGGCTTCAACCTTTGTATGCGACGAGAACTGCGCCCGCTGCTGCAATCAGTGAAACGCCAAGCCAGTTCGGCAGGGACAATTGTTCACTGAGGAAACCCACTCCGAATGCCGTGTCAAGCGCGCCGCTTAGCCTGGCGTCACCGAGCAACTCCCCCTCCCATAATGCAGCATCAGGGCTGCGGTCACATATCTTGATTGTGTTTGCTGACGTCAGCCAGATCCAGCCACGTCGACAACAGCCTTGATCAGACCGGACTTCTGCTGCGCCCAGATCGCAATATCGCGTGGGCTGTCGCGCAGGGTGGTGCGATGGGTGACGAGTCGGTCGATTGGTATTTTTCCAGCGCAGATCGAGGCAATGACGTGCTGGAAATCGCTACGCGTCGCGTTGCGACTGCCGATCAGCATCATTTCCCGCTTGTGGAACTCTGGATCGGAGAAGGTTATGTGTCCGGCACGACGCTGACCATCACCATGACGCCGCCATGGGCAACATAGGCAAAGGCGGACTGGATCGAACGGCTGTTTCCCGTTGCGTCGAAGACGACGTCGAAACCTGTTCCCGCAGTGCGCTCCGCTATCGTTTCGATGATCGATCCCTTCGACCCGTCGATCACCAGGAAGCCCAATTGCCTTGCGGCAAAGGCCAGCCGCTCGGCATCGACGTCCATGACGGTCACGTTGAGTTGCGCGATGCGCGCAAAAAGCGCGGTGCCGAGGCCGATCGGCCCGGCTCCGATAACCAAGGTGCGAATGCCCGGCCCCGCCATGGACCTGCGGACCGCGTGAGCACCAATGGCCAGAAACTCGACCGTGGCCGCCTCGACCGGTGACAGACCGGCCGCGGGAATCAAGTTCTGCGCCGGCACGAAAATCTGCTCACTCATGGGACCGTCACGGTGCACGCCAAGCACCTCGATCGCCATGCAGCAGTTCGGCTTGCCCTGGCGGCAGGCGGCACAATGTCCGCAGGAAAGATAAGGATTGACGAGGATTTGCTCTCCAACCGCCATATGCACGGGCGCGTTGATTGCCGCGATTGTTCCCGAAACTTCATGGCCCATGACGCGTGGATAGGCGAGGTAAGGATGCCTGCCCTCGAAGATGTGGTAGTCGGTTCCGCATATCCCGACATAGGCGACATCGACCAGTGCCCAGCCCTCCGGCGGAGTGCCTGGCGCCTGCTGCTCCTCAAACACCAGCCTGCCGGGCTCGGCGCATCGCACGACTTTGATGCTGGGGCTCATGATTGTAATTCACCCCTTGCTAAGCTGGAGTCCGGCAGGAAGTGGGGGGGGCGGGGCGAAACCCCCGCCCCAGGGGGGGGGAGAGGAGAAGAAGAGTATGATTAGAGGCGCCCCAAACCCGCCCCGGGACAGCAAAGGGGGGGCCGGGTGGGCCCA